>PFUG01000255.1:0-775 GCA_002789955.1 Deltaproteobacteria bacterium CG_4_9_14_3_um_filter_63_12
GACGAATGAGACAGTGAGCAAGTGAGCGCCCATGCAGAACCACAGGCACAGCAGCAAGACCGTGCCCGTGGCGAGTTGGCAAGCCCTTCGCCCCAACAGCGAATGTGCAGCCCACACGACGAACCCACCACCGATGTCGGCGAGATGACGAAAAGCCTCACCCCTCCGAAATGACCGCGGTCGAATGGGGTGATCATAGTATAGCTGTCACAAAATGACAGCCGTTTCGCGAGGACTGAAACACTTTCTCTTGGCATCATTCCTCACGGAGCCTTCAGCGTGCGACGGCCCAGAAAACACGCTGTGGTGCGGTCGAAACGCTCCCTGCTTCAGGCCCTACCGAGTCCGTCAGAACGCTCGCTGTTGGCCAAGTGCAAACCGACTGCTATGGGATAGCGCTCGACGCCAACATCGACCTCAGAAGCCTATCGGCCAGCGCAACACGTTGTCGGCCGTGTGGAAGCGAGGCAAATCCAAATGGACGGGATGTGATCGACCTCGAGTCCGTCGCCTGCTTCATTGCAGCCGCAAAAACACTCAACTTTCGAGTCGCGTCAAAAACCCGAGCGCTCTCGCCGGCCGCCTTTGGGAAGCGCATCCAGCAACTCGAAGACGAGCTCGGCGTGGTGCTCTTCCAGCGCACGACTCGGCGCATCGAGTTGACCGCTGCGGGACACGCCCTTGTTTCCTGCGCCCAGCGCTTGCTCTCTACGGCAGACGAGTGCCGCGACATTGCCCGCAGCGGCACGAAACCCGCCGTCGAGCTCACCTTGGG
>PFUG01000255.1:831-23947 GCA_002789955.1 Deltaproteobacteria bacterium CG_4_9_14_3_um_filter_63_12
ACGAGCTCGGTATGTCGTGGCTCCTGCCCATTCGCGCCCTGCTCCCCGAGCGACTGCCCGGATTGGCTCTCAACCTCTACTTCGGAGCCTCTTCAGACCTCGAAAGAAGCCTGCTCGACCTGGTCATCGACTGTGCGGTCTCGTCCCGAGCCCCTTCCACGCGAAGGCTCGACACTCTCTTCCTGCACCCAGAGGAATACACCTTTGTCGGAGCCCCTAAGCTGCTCGCCGCTCGTCCCTTCGACGAGCCCGGTCACGCCCTGCGACACACCCTCATCGACATCAACGAAACCCTGCCGCTCTTTCGCTACGTAGAGCAGAGTGCCGGCGAGCTCCTCAGATTCCGAAGCGTCGCCTACCTAGGAACCATCGCAGCCATCCGCGCCGCCGTGCTCCAGGACGAAGGCGTCGCCGTACTTCCCTCCTACTTCGTCGAGCCGGACCTCGTGGCCGAGACCTTGATTCGCGTCTTGCCGATGTGGCCCATTCAGTGCGACTACTTCCGGCTCATCTTCCGTACCGACGACCCACGCCGAGAACACTTCGAAGCGCTCGCCGAGCTCCTGAAATCCCAGCCGCTGAGCTAGCCCCTGTCCACACTTCCGAACGAGAGGGCACGATGTCATTCCCAGACCCCAGCAACCCTTATTCCTTTGACGACTTCCTCTCCTGGCGCGACGGCGTCGATTATTACGCCGACGATGCCTTCCTCCAGGAGGTCGTCAGGACCTATGCCGGCGCAGGAGCCGACGCCGTCGACGCCCGCGCCCGAGACTTCTCGAAAAAACTCTCGTTTCGCTGGCGACAGCTCTCTGAAGTCGCAGCGATGCCCGAAAACAGGCCCTCCGTCATGCACTACGACGGGCACGGGCACCGCATCGACCGCATCGTTCGGCCTATGGAGACCCTCGAGCTCGAGCGCGGTGTCTTCGATGAGCGCATCTTCTCGCCGAGCCTCGAGCCGTGGGCTCGCCTCACGATGATCTACCTCCTCAACCAGAACGGGGAGTCCTGCGTCACCTGCCCCATCGCCTGCACCGAGGGCATGGTCGCGCTCCTCGAGCGCTTCGCCGACAACGACGAGCTGCGGCGCGTATACGCCCACATCACCGACGGCCTCGACGGCCACGTCGGCATCGGCGCCCAGTACCTCTCGGAGATCCAAGGGGGCTCGGACGTGCCCGCCAACTTGGTCGAGGCGCGACGAGACGGCGCGCAGTGGCGCATCTACGGCAAGAAGTTCTTCTGCTCGGCCACCCACGCCGACTACGCCGTGGTCACCGCCAAACCCACGGGCAGCGAGCAGCTCGGCATCTTCCTCGTGCCCTCTTGGCTGCCCGGCGACAAGGCCCTCGAGCGCCGCAACGGCTTCACCATCGACCGCATCAAGTGGAAGATGGGCACCAGCGAGCTCACCACCGCCGAGCTCACCTTCGATGGCGCCCTCGCCTACCCAGTCGGCCCCTTGGACCGCGGCCTGGCCAACGTCGTCGGCATCGTCCTGACCCTCTCGCGCCTCAACGTCGGCATCTCGGCCGCCGCCAGCATGGCCCGCGCCGCCCGCGAGGCCCGCGGCTACGCCAAGTTCCGCACCGCCTTCGGCCAGCCGCTCGAGCGCTTCCCCATGGTCCACGCGCAACTGCAGTCCCTGGACCACTTCGCCCGACGCAGCACCGCGGGCGCGTTCGGGCTCTACGCCCGAACGCTCTCCAGCGGCCTGCAGGGAGGCCTAGGCACAGAGGGCACCCTCGATGAACGCCGCGAGCGCTTCCTCGTCCGTGAGCTCATCATGCTGCAAAAGCTCGCCGCCGCCTGGGATGCCACCGACGTCGTGCGCAGCGCCATGTCCATCTTCGGCGGACACGGCGTGATGGAGGACTTCTCAGTGCTGCCACGACTCTACCGCGACGCGGCCGTCAACGAGCTCTGGGAGGGCCCACGCAACGTCTTGGTCAGTCAGATCCACCGCGACATGCAGCGCGCTGCCCAGTGGTTTCCGCCTGCGGAATTCGCTAAAGCCGTCGCCGGCCCCGATGCCGACGGGCTCAGCGACCTCACCCACGAGCTCGAGACCCTCGTCACGCACCCCTCGCTGCAGACCCTCGACGCGCAGACCGTCGAGGTCTGTGTCCGTTGGGATGCGCTCTGCCAGCGTCTCGTCCATGTTTGGCAAGACCGCTGCCTGGGCGAATGCACCTGACACACAACAGGGCACTGCTCGCGTCGGATTTCATTCCCGTCATTGAACATTTCTGTGCGAAACCGTGTCAGTGGGCGTACTGGTTCGCCGACACTCCTGCTCGGCGCAGGGTATTTTGAATTTTGGCGACAGCGAAGTCTGCCGTCTGCTCCAATGCGACCTCTGTGGTCACCCGAAAAGGCATCCTTCCCGAAAAGGCATCCTTCATGAAAAGCAAAATTCTCTTCGCAAGCTTGGTCCTGCTGGCAGGCAGCGTCTTCACTTCGTCGGCCTTCGCAGGCGATGTGCCGCCCTGCACCGCGCTAAAGGCGGGCCTCTGCGAGGTCTGTGGCGCCGAAGTGTGCGCCAAGATCCTCGACGCCGACGTCGAGGACGCCGAGTGCCTCGAGATCATCGACGAACTTGCCAAGGCCGAGGAGTCCATCAAGGACCTCAGCGAGGAGGACAAGGACACCTTCTACATCGAGCTCTGCACCGAGATCGGCAGCGAGGACGAGGGTGACGCTCACTAGGTGACCCTCTGGAGCAGCAAAAAAGAAGGGCGAGCCCACGGGCTCGCCCTTTCTTACTCTACTCGACGTGGGCTACGCCGGCTTCTGAACCGTCACAACCGTGCTGCAGATGGGGCCGCCAATGTTGAGCGTGGTGCCGAGGTTGGCGTTGGCGACCTGCAGGGCCTTGGGGACCTGGTTCGTCAGCTGCCAGTGCACCCAACCGATCATGGCGACGCCGGTGGCTCCGATGGGATGACCCTTGGCGATCAGACCGCCGGAGGTGTTGATCGGGCACTTGCCGTCGCGGTTGGCGTGACCTTCGAGGAAGTAGGGAAGACCCTTGCCGGTGTCGGCCTGGCCAGTGACCTCGACGGACAGCGGCGCCATGACCGAGAAGCAGTCGTGGACTTCCTGGAAGTCGATGTCCTTTGGGTTGGAGCCGGCCATGCTCATGGCGGCGTTGAAGGCCTTACGGGCACCAACGGGTTTCAAGAGGTTGTCGCCGCGCGAGGCGAGGGAGAGGCTGTCGGTCGCTTGTCCGAAGCCGGCCAGCTCGGTGACATCGGCCTTGTCCAGACCTAGCTGCTTCAGGCCTTCGTCGTCGCAGACCATGATCCGAGCCCAGCCGTCCGAGACTTGCGAGCACTCGAAGAGCTTCAGGGGCAGCTTGGGATCTTGGAAGAGCCGATAGCTCTCGAGCACGGCCTCTTGGGTGACCGGCGCCTTGGTCTTGTACATGTGCGCCAGCTCGTTGAAGCTGGCATTCTCGTAGAAGAGCTCGGGAATGCGCGCGAACTGCTCTTCGGTGTAGCCGTAGGCCTTCATGTACGCGTCCATGATGACGGCGAAGGCGTGCGGGAAGGTGAAGGGTGTAAAGAGGTCGTCTTTGTGGGCGGCCGTCCCGAGCGCTTCGCCGATGAAGGTCGAGTCGAGCTTGCCCTCGGACGGATGCATCTTCTCGATGCCAATGGCCATGGCGACGTGCGCCTGACCCGCCAAGATCTGGGTCGCGCAGTCGAGCACTGCCAAACCGCCAGAGTCACAGGCGTTGGCAACGCCCTTGATGCTCTTGTTGGTGTACGCCGGATCCATGGCCACGAGGCCGGCGATCAGCGTCTGCTTGTTGACGATGGGCGTCAGCAGTCCAGCCACCGCGATGTGCTCCACTTTGGACCGATCGATTTCCTCGAGGCCTTTGGTGCCCGCATCGTGCAGCATCTGCTCGACCGAGGTGTCCGCCATCTTTCCGAAGGCGCTCTGAGCGTAGTTCGCGAGGTACAGCTTCTTCATGGCCAACTCCTTACTGTGGGTTCCGAACCGGCGGTTCGATGAACGCCGGTTCAAAGGGGAGGTTCAGCACTCATCGTGTTCTCGCGGCCGACAGGGCCAGCGAGCTCGCTATCGTCTGGGTCTGCGGGCATGAAGACAGCTCAACTGAAGCGGGTCTTTCCGTGCCGGGCGGGGCCAATCGCTCGACTATCGAGTGAGGGCCAGGCGCCGAAACAATGACCGATTGGGGCGCTCTCGTCGAGGGTTTTTCTTCACTTCTGCGAGCCCTAATCACCCCGGATGTCGAACCACGTAGGAGTGCAGCGTGCTGCGCCCAGAGCAAATGTCGACCACCGAGGGGCGCAGCAGGCTGCGCCCATTTGACATCGCGCTCGCCTCGCGAGCCTTGCGTCCCGCCGCCCTCTGCCGCAGGATTCGGCCGCTCCTCAACCCTGAGCCCCCAACGGATCATGGATTTTAGCATCTTTGCCGCGCCCGAGACCTACGTCAGTCTGTTGACCCTGATCTTGCTCGAGATCGTCTTGGGCATCGACAACATCGTGTTCATCACGATCCTCGCCGGCAAGATGCCCCGCGAAAAGCAGCATCACGCGCGCCGCCTCGGCCTGGCCTTTGCCCTCATCTCGCGCATTGCGCTCTTGGCCGGCATCTCCTGGGTCATGCACCTGAAGGAAGAGCTCTTCGTTCTCTTCGGCAATTCCTTCTCCGGCAAAGACCTCATCCTCATCTCCGGCGGCCTCTTCCTCATGGCCAAGGCCACCCACGAGATCTACGAAAACGTCGAGCACCCTCAGACCCTCGCCGACGATGCCAAAGACGAGATGGGCCCCACCCCCTTGAAGGGCGGCAACCCCATGGTCCGCTACATCATGCAGGTCATGATTCTCGACGTCGTCTTCTCCCTCGACTCCGTCATCACCGCTGTCGGCCTCGTCGACCATCTCAGCATCATGATCATCGCCGTCATCAGCGCCGTCGGCATCATGCTCGTCTTCGCCGGCCCCATCGGCGACTTCGTCCAAGACCACGCCTCCGTCCGCGTCCTTGCCCTCTCTTTCCTTGTTCTCATCGGTTTCGTCCTGCTCTTCGAGGGCTTCGAGCAGAGCGTCAGCAAGGGCTACGTCTACTTCGCCATGGCCTTCTCGCTGCTGACCGAGCTGCTCAACATGCGCATGTACAAACGCAGCGAGCGCAAGAAGGCCGAGGCCCGCGAGAAGGCGGCGAGCCAAGCTTCGGTGGATTGAATCCCAAGAATCAGCGTGGAGCCGGGTTCTGCCGGGGTCTTGTCGACCCTGAAGGCGCCGAGACGCCTCGCCATCGACGCTTCTTGGTTGCATGGGCAACCGTTGCGTGTACCTTCCCAGCTCCTCGTTGCACAGGAGCACACATGGGAACCAGCGAAGAGTTCAGCGTCGGCCGCTTCATCTCGATCCTGTCGAGGTACTGGCAGACCCACCTGGACCGCACGCTCAAGCCGTTGAACATCGGCTCGGCGCAGATCCCCATCTTGATGTTCTTGTTCAACCACGAGCCGGTGGCGCAGTCGGCCATCGTCGCTCACCTGCGGACCAACAAAGGGGCCACTGCGCGCACCATCCGCCGCTTGGTGGACGAGGGCTACGTCGTCCGCGCGCCGGACCCGGACGATGGCCGCGCCTACCGCATCAGCCTGACTCCCAAAGCCCACGCCATCAAAGGCGCGCTGCGAGAGATCTTGCGCCACTGGACCCACGGGGTCTCGAAGGATTTCAGCGAGGCAGAGCGCGCCTTGGTCGTCGAGTTGTTGGGCCGCATGGTGTTGGCCGCAGAAGCGCTGCTGCAGGACACCGGAGAGGACGATTGAGGGGGCCGCCGAGACACAGCGCGAAGCTTGCTGAGGGGCCCATCGGCGCCACTCTGGCGAGGCTCGCCTTCCCCGTGCTCATCGCCCTGCTCGGCATGGTCGGCTTCAACATCGCCGACACCTACTTCATCGCCCGGCTCGGGCCCCACCAGCTCGCCGCCATCTCGTTCACATTCCCCGTCGTGATGGTCATCGCCTCGCTGTCCATCGGGCTCGGAGTGGGCGTCGAGGCCCGTGGTCGAGGGCCATTGGTCAACTAAGGCGTCGTCCGGGAACAAAATGCGCATTTGGGCGAAGTCAGAGGTGGGAGGGCAAGGAGGTCGATGCAGGCGATGCCCAGCATCGTCGAAGCAGACCGACGCTGCCATCACGCCTCTGGCGATGCTCAAATGGGCAGGTTGTTTCCTGACGACGCCTAAGTTCGCTAAGCGGCCGGCCACATAGATATTCTTGTCTAGCGGTCAACGGCCAGCAAAAGAATTCTATCCGACGCAGTGGTTGTTCTGTTGTCAGTCCATTTGGGACTCGTCTAGAGTCGCGCTCATGGCACGCCTCATTGTCCATTGCACCTTGGCAGTGCTCACGCTCCTCCTGGGGTTCTCGCCGGCAGCGAACGCAGGCGACGAGCCGAGCCGGCTCTTTTTGGCCTTCGAAGGCGAAGACGACGACGTCTTGGCCACGCTCGAAGCCGCACGAGCGGGCTTCGAAGCCATCCTGCTCACCTCGGACAACGTCGAGCTGGTGACGCCCGACGCCATGGAGGTCGTCGTGACCGAATGCCTTGACGCGACGGACAAGAGCGCGACGGCTGCGCGCACATGCCTCATCCAAGCCGGTCAGACTTTGGAGGTCGAGCAGCTGGTGAGCGTCGGCCTGAACCCGCTGGACGACATCTCCTTCGAGCTCACCCTCGAAGTCTGGAAGCCCAAGAAAAACAGCCTGCTCTTCACCTCGCAGCTCGCCCTCGACGCGACCTCGGTGGAATCCGCCGCGCGCTCCGGGCTCACGCTGCTGGCCAAGGACTACCTCTGCTTCCGCGAGTCGGGCAAGTCATGTCCAGACGAGGACTGACGCCGTATCAAGTCCAGATTCCGGAGCTGGCTTCTGTAGCCCGGCGGACGGCAGCAGAAGCGAAGGCTGCAACCAACTAAAGCTCCAGGCTGCTCCGGAGCCAAAGCCTGAACCGGCCCGCCGGACTCATCAAACAGCCGCATCAAGTCCGGAGTCCAGAGTCCGGAGCGTAGCCTATTTTTTGATGGGGGGGGGACTCTCTTTCGCGACCCGCTCCAGCCAATCGGCGCCGCCGAGCTCCTCACGGGTCAAGGTGCAGGCGAGCATGTCGCGGTAGGCGCAAGCCCGATTGTAGACCGCATCGGCCTGCTCCGGATCCGCGGTGAGTAAGGCCAAGCCCGCGCAGCTCGCCGCCTCGTGCAGGTCACAGGCCAGGCGGAAGCGCTCGATGGCGACTTCTTTCTCGCCTCGCCGATAGGCTTCCAAGCCGAGATGACGGCAAGCGGCACCGAAGCGCGCCTCGCAGAGGGCGTCGAAGGCCTTTCCCGCCTCAACGGCTCGTTCTGCATCCTCGTCGATGAAGGCGGCCACGACGCAGCCTTCTTGCTCACCGCCCGCACAGGCCAGGTCGTACCACTCCTCGCTGGCTTCGAGAGAGTTGCTCTCTTCATGAGCGAGCCCGGCATAGAGGCAGGCCGGCGCTGAGCCGGCTTTGCATGTCGCCTCGAACCCCGCGCGCGATGCGACCTCGTCGCGAGGCCCGCCTCGGCCTTCGCGTTGGACGCGGGCGAGGTTGAAGCAGGCGTAGGGATGCTTTCCGGGGTCGTTCGCGCAGGTCTTCTCGTAGAGGGTTCGCGCGGCCTTGGCGTCGTCGCTGAGCAGCTCGGCGCGGTCGGACAGCAGCGCCGCGTCGGTGCAGCCGTACATCTCGGGACTTTGGCAATTGGCCTGTTGCAGCTCGAGTGCGCGATCGATGTCCACGCCAAAGGTCCGTCCGTAGGCGAGCTCCTCCGCGAAATCCTTGCAGGCCCAGAGCGAGCCCAAGTGACAGGCGCGGCGCATCCACCAGTAGGACTGCAAACCATCTTGGCTCAAGGTGCCGTCGAAGGCTCGGGAGAGGAGCTCGCAGCCGTTTCCGTCGCCGCCTGTGCACGCCTTCTCGAAGGGAGCAGCCGCGCCCTTGAAGTCGGCCTTGTGTTGCCGCTCGATGCCCATCTGTCGGCAGGCCATGGCCAGGCCCGATTCGCAATGGGCGTCGAGGGCATTGCGTCGCTCGTCCTCGGTGGGCAGCGTGAGGTCTCCGGCTGCTCGACTCTGCCGAATTTCGGCGTCGATCCAAACGACACAGCTGGGCTCGTGACCCAGCTCACACCCCCGTTTCAGGAAGGGGAGTCCCTCCGCGAGGTGGTTTGGCGCGGCGTAGACGGCCACGGCCCCGCGTTCGTAGCAGCTGGCAGCGGCTCCGCCTTCACAGGCCCGCTCGTGCAAGGGCAAGCCCGCGGGGTTTCCTTTGGCGTACGCCAGCTGGCTGCATCCCCTGAGATCGCCCAGCTCGCACGACTTTTCGAGCATGGGATTGACGCCCAGAGTCGGCTCCTGTTGGCGCAAATAGGATGCTCCCACCTCGCAGGCCTCGGCGCTGCCCAGCTCGCAGCCTCGTTGGGCGTAGGTGAGCTCTTGGGCCTCGGCCTCGGCGCCGTAGCCCGCCCAGTTGGCCATGAAGAGGCAGGCCAGCGCCTCGCCCGCGTCACAGCGGGCGACATAGAGGGCGGCCTGCTCGGGCGTCGCGCCGCCGAAGAGCCCGAATTCGAGATCGAGGAGCCGCTCGGACATTCGGGCGCTGTGCACACAGGCGTCCTCGACGCCGGCGGCGCAGGCCCGGTCGAAGCTGGCGCGGGCGCCCTGGCGAGCCCGTGGCGTTCCCAGCCCCCGCTCCTGCGCCCGCGCCCACCTCGCGCACGCGCCGCCGTCGACGACTGCGCGCTCGCAGCGCGTTTGGTCGGCGATGGCACAAGCCTCCCACGAGAACTTCGCGGTGCAGAGGCCGTCGAGCTCAGCCAGCACGTCGTCGACGCGCGCCTCGTCTCCGAGAGTCGGGAGCAAGCGCGCGATGCAGTCATTGGGGTCGCCGGCCTCGCACCCGATTTGCAAGGCCGCATCGGCCTTTTCGGGGCTTTCTTGGGCGCGCAGGAGGTCGGCCCACTCGCCGCAACCAGTCGCGGTCCGGTTGGCGCCAGGACCCGACCCGAACCCGACGCACGCCGCCTCGAAGCTGGTGAGCGCCCCCGCGAGGTCGACCGCGGTGCGCCGCCCGTCGCGCTGCAGGCGGCCCCAATAGAGGCATCCGACCGCGTCTTTGCCCTCGCAGGAGGTCTTGAACGCCTGGCCGACCTCGTCCCCGCGGCTGCCGAACTCGGAGAGGAAGCCGTGCTGCTTCAGCCCGTAGTTGCGGCAAGCGGCCGCGTCGCCCGACCGACAGGCCTTGGAGTACTCGCCCTCGAGCTCGCGCGAGCCAAAGAAATAGCCGTCGATTCGGCCCATGAGGACGATCCACTCCTCACAGGCGCGCAGATCTCCAAAGTCACAGCGCTCTCCGTACGCCTTGTGGGCAACAGCCCACTCGCTGGGCCCGAAGCCTCGGTAGGGGTTGGTGGCTTTGAGCACGCGGCACTCGTCGAGGCCCCCTGCGTCGCAGCGCTCTTGCAGGGCGAGACGAACCTGTTGACGCAGGCGCAGGTCGGGCTCCAAGCTGAGTTCGAGCTCACGGAAGAGCTCGGCGCAGGCCCCTAGGGGAGCGTCTTTCGAGCAGTTTTCGCCGAAGGGCCCACCAGGTGCCGGCACCACGCTGTCTTCCTGAGGCGTCGCCTTCGGCGAGCCGGTGCTCGTCGAGGTCGACGGCTGGCAACCGGTCGACAGAATGAGCACTGCGAGGAGAAAGGGAATTGCTGAACGCATGGCACACCAAGGCATGTTGCGAAGACACTCGTTTCAAGATTCTTACTACGAGGCTCCCCCTCTTCCGCCTCTGGGATGGCGTTGGGGGGAGGGGGCCGAAAGCCCCAAGGGAGCCGGACTCTTGCCAATCGAGAAGCCAGACTATCGCAAACGCCGACGCCTGGAATTGGGTGCAAGGAGAGACATGACGACTGCAGGAGAAAATGGCCCCACCACCTGGGTCGACGACGACGCCTCCCCCCGCCTCGGCTTGCTGTTGCTGCCCTTGGCGTTCGTCGGCTTGGGGGCCTCTAGTATTGGGGATCGCTTGTCGGGAGCGTTTGGGCCTCCGTATTCGGAGATCACATCCTGCTTGGTGGAGTAGCTGATCTGGACGAGCCGGTCGATGTCGTGGCCCGCGCTCCCTGTCGCCTTGGACGGAAGCTGTCCGATAATGATTCCCTGAGGGGGTGACGAGGTCCGCGATGCCATCGCCGTTCATGTCGCGGACCACGATGGTGGTCTCAGTGTGGCTCTTGCGCCAAGAGTACAACGCCCAGCACGATCGCACCCTCGAGTACCGAGGGTGAGGCCAAAAGACCAGCGAGCATCGGCGGCTGCGTAGGAGAGAGAGCTGTACAAACTCAAGGGCCCCGACGAAAGTCGGGGCCCTTGTGGTTTCGTTACAGGCCGGCCTCAGACGCAGGCCCCGGCGACACAGGTCTTGCTGGTCGACGTGCAGTCGACGCACCCACTCCCGCAGTGGGCGTCATTGTTTTGTGTGTCATAGCAAGTGCCACTGCAGAGCCCGGAGCCGGCTGGGCACTCACAGGCCCCTGAGTTGCAGATCAGGTTGCTGCCGCAGTCCGTGCAGCCCGAACCGCAAGCCGTAGGATCAATCTGGGTGAACTTGCAGGTCCCCGAGCAGCTCGTGAGGCCGGTGGCACAGATGCACGCGCTGCCAGTGCAGACCTCGCCAACCCCACAAACGGTTCCGCACGCACTGCAGTTGGCGCTGTTGGTGGCGGTGTCGACACACATCACAGGCGAGGAGCCACAGCCCGTCAACCCTGACTGACAGCCGCAGACCCCCGCTTGGCAAACGCGGTTGCTGCCGCCTGAGGTGCAGTTGGTGCAACTGCCACCACAGGCCGTGGAGTCGGTCTGGGTCGCTTTGCACGTCCCACCGCAGTCGGTGAAGCCGGTTGCACAGACGCAAGAGCCTGACCCATTGCAGACCTTGCCTCCAGTACACGCCGTGCCGCATCCGCCGCAGTTAGCGTTGTCCGTGTTGGTGTTGGTGCAGGTGCCAGAGCAATTGGTCAGGCCACTGGCGCAGACGCAGGTGCTCCCACTGCAGAGCTTGCCACCCGTACAAGTGGTTCCACATCCACCGCAGTTGGAACTGTTGGTCGCGGTGTCTACACAGCGAATGGGTGCGGACCCACAGGCGGTCAAGCCCGACTGACAGCCGCACACGCCCGCTTGGCAGATGCGGTTGCTCCCCCCGGAATTACAGTCCGTGCCGCTGTTACAGGCGGGGTTTACGCCGCAGTAGTCTGCGTTGGTTTGCGGATCGATGCAGACCCCTCCGCACTTCGCTTGACCGCTTGGGCAGGCCGCTTCCGTGCAAACACCGGCGACACAAGACTTGCTCGTCAAGGTACAGTCAGTGCAGCTTGCGCCGCAGTGTGTGTCATTGTTTGCCGTGTCGTAGCAGGTCCCGCCACAGAGGGCGGTCCCCGTGGGACAGGTGCAAGCTCCAGCGCTGCAGATCTGGTTGTTCGCGCAGACGGCGCATCCAGACCCGCAATGATTCTTGTCGTTCTGGGTGTCGTAGCAAGTGCCGCTGCACAGTCCGAACCCAGTCGGACAGCCACAGGTGCCACTGTTGCAGACCTGATTGTTCGCACAAACCGTACAACTCCCGCCGCAGGCGGTCGGGTCGATGTTCGTGAAGCGGCAAATCCCTCCGCAGGCCGCCATGCCGGACGGGCAGACGCAGGTGCCACTGCCATTGCAGTACTTCCCACCCGTGCAAGCATTTCCGCAGCCACCACAGTTACTCCCGTCGACGCGGGTGTCGACGCAGGTACCGCTACAGCTGGTCAGAGTTCCAGCGCAGACGCAGACACCGCCCGTGCAGACCCGATCTGCGGCGCAAGAGGTCGTGCAGTTGCCACAGTAGGCGCGATCGGTCTGGGTGTTGACGCAGGAGGTGCCGCACTTCGAGGGAGTCGAACCTCCACAGGTCAGACCGCAGGAGCTGGAGCTGCAAACCTCTCCTGAGGCACAGACGGTGGAGCAGTTTCCGCAGTGATTTCGATCGTTCACGGTGTCGACACAGGCCGTGCCGCACTTGGTGGGTGTAGAACCACCGCAGGTCAGACTGCAAACCCCTCCGCTGCACACCTCACCCGCCGCGCACCCCTGGTTGCACCCTCCACAGTGAGTTCGGTCGCTGGTCGTGTTGACGCAGGAGGTGCCGCAGAGCGTCGGTGTGGTGCCGCCGCAAGACAGACCGCAAACGCCGCCCGTGCAGACCTGGCCAGTGGCGCAGGACGTGTTGCAGTTGCCGCAGAAGTTGCGATCCGTCGAAGTGTCGACGCAGGAGGTGCCGCACAAGGTCGGCGTGGTCCCACCGCAGGTGAGTCCACAGACGCCACCCGAGCAGACCCGTCCGGGTGCGCACACCAACCCACAGCCGTTGCAGTGGTTGTTGTTCGCCTGCGTGTCGACACAGGCGGTGCCGCACAAGGTCGGGGTCGACCCACCACAGGTGAACCCGCAGACCCCATTGGTGCACACCTTGCCGGCGTCGCAAGCGTTGCCGCAAGCGCCGCAGTTGTTGCGGTCGGTCTGGGTGTTGATGCAGGCGGTTCCACAGAGGGTCGGGGTCGCACCACCACAGGAGAATCCGCAGGTCCCTCCTGAGCAGACCTGGCCCGAGGCGCAATCGTTGTTGCAGGCGCCGCAGTGGTCGGGGTTGGTCGCGGTGTCCACACAGGCTGAGCCACACAGCGTGGGAGTGGCGCCACCGCAACTAAATCCGCAGCTGCCGCTGGAGCAGAGCTGCCCTGCGGCGCAGACCGTCGGGCAGGTCCCACAGTGGTTGCGATCGGTCTGAAGGCTGACGCACGCCGTTCCACACAGCGTTGGCGTGGCACCACCACAGGTGAAGCCACAGGTCCCGCTCGAACAGACCTGTCCTGAGGCGCACTTGTTGCTGCACGCCCCGCAGTTGTTGATGTCGGTGTTGACATTCACGCAGGCTGAGCCACACAGCGTCGGCGTCAAACCACCGCAGCTGAAGCCGCAGGTCCCACCGGAGCAGACCTGGCCAGAGGCGCAAACGTTGTTGCACGCCCCGCAGTGGCTCAAATTGGTGCTGGTGTTGACACAGGAGCTGCCGCACCTCGTCGGTGTGCTGCCACCACAGGACAGGACACAGGCCCCGCCGACGCAGATCTCACCAGAAGCGCAGTTCTTGATACAGGTTCCGCAGTGATTGCGGTCGGTTTGCATGTCGACGCAGGCCAGACCACACTTGGTCGGGGTGTTTCCGCCGCAGTCCAAGCTGCAGACGCCACTGTTGCAAACCTCGCCCGCCGCGCAGGGACTGTTGCAGGCGCCGCAGTGGCTCCGGTCACTCTGGGTGTTGACGCAGGCCGAGCCGCAGAGCGTCGGGGTCGCACCACCGCAGGAGAAGCCACAGCTCCCGCCAGAGCACACCTGGCCGGCTGCACAGGAAGTTCCGCAGGCGCCGCAGTTCAGGTTGTTGGTGGTGGTGTCGACGCAGGACGTGCCGCACAACGTCGGCGAGGTTCCTCCGCAGGACAACCCACACGAGCCATCGGAACACACCTGACCGGCGGCACAGACGATTCCGCATCCCAACGAGCCGTCTCCACAATTCTCCCGGTCTTTGCTGGTGTCGACGCAGGCGTCACCACACAGGGTCGGAGTCTCACCACCACAGGAGAAGCCGCAGGTACCGCCCGAACAGACCTGCCCAGATTCGCAAATGTTGCCACAACTGCCGCAGTTCGCACGGTCGGTCGTCGGATCGACACAGGTGGGCTCACCCCCAACCTGACAGGTGATCTGCCGATTGTCGCAGCTCGTGATGCACTCCCCTTGGCCGTTACAGCTCGTCCCTGCTGCACAGGCGTTTCCGCAGGCACCGCAGTGCTGCGAGCTGGTGAGCGTGTCGTAGCAGGACTCTTGCCCCGGATCGCCGCAACAGGTTTGCCCGGTCACACAGTTGACGCCATTGCAGTTGCACTGGTCAGCGTTCTCGTCGAAGCACGCCTTGGGAGACCCGCAACAGGCCTGGCCGACTCCGCAAGTCTCGAACCCGCCGTTGTTGTTGACACACTTGCAGGCGCTCCCCTCACAAATCTCACCAGGGCGACATTCGATACCGCACCCGCCACAGCTCGTCGCGTCGTTGAGCGTGTTCTTGCAACCCAAGCCGGGACAGCAGGTCTGGCCGCTCGAGCACTGCTGCCCCGTTGTCCCTTCCGCCGTGTTCTTCTCGCACACACAGTTTCCACCCAAACAGATCTGGTTTTGTGGACAGAGATTTCCACAGCCACCGCAGTTGCTCGGGTCGAACTCGATGGGGATGCAGAACTCGTTACAGCAGGCTTCGTCGAAAGCGCAGCGCGTCCCGGCGCAATCGCAAACGCCAGCAGTGCAAACCTCGCCGATACGGCAGCGGGTGTTGCAGCCACCACAGTTTGCAGGGTCGCTGTCTAGGTCTACGCAGTTGTTCAGGCCGCAACATTCCTGGGTGAGACCGCAGACCATGTCGCCACAGGGGTTCCCCTCGACGACCTCCGTCGCGATCACGTCGGTGTTGAAATTCGCGCCGATTGGGACGCAAAACCCTCCGACGCACTCGTTTCCAACGCCGCACACGTTGCTACCAGCGTCGGCGTCGCAGCTCTGAACCATCCCCTCGAACGCCGAGTCGTCAAACTTGCAACCCCAAGCCAGCGCTGCCAGTAACGCCAAAGCGAACATCAAAGTTAAGTGACGAAAGGGCGTATTCTCCATGAGTCGACACTCCTGACGATGAGCGCAGGCCACCGTGCATGACCGAATTGAGATAGCTTCAAACTCGACCATCTTACGGAGGGGCATGGCAGGGTGTCAAACCCGCAACATCTCTTGCTTGCTGGACTTCAAGCACATTCCTAATTCCCAAAGACATTCCGCGGGCTTTGCGAAACGCAGGCCTCGCGAAGGGCGATCGCGCAGACGCCCTCAGCGCGCGCGCCTCGCGTCCGACAGCGCCATGCAGAGCGAACCCGATCGCTCGAGAGGTGAACCACATACCGTTCATCGCAGACTTGCGCGCTTGCCCAACCTGCGCTCACAATGCCACGCCGGATCGAGTTCGCGGTTCGACCTGCAACCTGACACGGCGTCGTGCGTCCATTAGGCGAGGCGGCCCTTGAATCGCCCCTCGAGCCCGAGATGACCCCTCGAGAAAGAGTCCGATGAAGCCAGATCGAAACTACTACTTGGGTAAAGTCGTTTCCGGGGGCTACCACATCCAGAGGTTCCTCGGTGCAGGTGCCTTTGCGTACGTCTACTACGGATACGGGGCGGATCAGCGTGGCGTCGCCATCAAGATCCAGTACAACCTCGCCGACGACGCCCGAAAACGCTTCGTGCGCGAGATTAAGGTCCTCAAACAGCTGCCGCCCAACCGCTTCTGCGTTCAGTACATCAACGAGGGAGAAACCCCCGAAGGCTTCCCCTTCCTCGTGATGGAGTACGTCGACGGCACCACCCTGAAGCGCACTCTGAAGCACCAACCCAGCTGGAATCCTTCTGAGGCGTGCCAGTTTATGGTGCAGCTCTGCGATGCCTTCGCCGGCTTGCATGAGCTCGGCTTGGCGCACAGAGACGTCAAGCCCGAAAACATCATGCTCACCCGCGACTGGCAGGTGAAGTTGATGGACCTCGGGCTCGTCAAGGACGCACAAGGTCTCCTCAAGCTCTTCGAGAGCGAGGACATCCTCGCCGGGCAGGATTTCAACGAGAACCTCGACAAGGGGATCCTCGCGGGAACCCCCGAGTACATGGCCCCCGAGCAGTTCTCCGACCCCTCCGTCGAAGACGAACGGCTCGCTCGGACCGACACTATGACCGACGTCTACAGCCTCGGGCTGATCTTCTACGAGATCCTCACTGGCAACAAGCTCTTCCCCTTCAAGCCCGACGCCGCTACCCAGGCCGACTACGCCCGCAAGCTCCTCGCCTACCTAAAGACCCGTACCAACCAGCGCGACGATGACATCTTCAAGCCAGATCACGTCCCTCATCCGCTCTGGACCATCGTCGAGCGCTCGCTGCGCGCAGACCCAAAGCTGCGACAACGCAACGCCGTCGAGTTTGGCAACGACCTGCGCCGCTACCTGGACACTGGCCAGGGCATCGCCATGCAGGACGAAGACAAAACCAGCGCCATCGACCTCAATACGTTTCTGGCCTTGCATCCCAAACCTGCGCCCGCGACCACCGGCGCCAACCAGTCTGTGCCCCGAAATACCGCGCCAATGGCGCCCATCGGCCCTGTCCACACCGCGCCGCTCCCCGCCATTCCCGCCGCTGCGTACCATCCGCCCCCCATCGGGAGCGACGGACAGGCCACCATGCCGCTCAACATCGAGCAAATGCGGGCCCATCACAGCCAGTACTCTGGCCAAATGAGCGCTGCAGCGCAGCCGATGTACGGCGCCCCAGGCTACGGGCAGCCCTACATGGGAACCCAGCAGATCAAGCGCACGAACACCGTCTTGTGGATCATCCTCATCTTCCTCGTCGTGGTCGGCGCTGGAGCCATCGTCGCCATCCTGATGTTCTAGGAACGAGACTGCCCAATTTCACAAACTCCGCGTTGCAGTTCGGCTCTCGTCGCAGTAGAACAGGAGCCCGCCCCAACCCTCGGCTTGGGCGCTCCTTGGGGCCCGGAACCCGCCCGCTTTGGGTCGGCTCTAGGTCCCCACCGCCAGTGTTGAGCCCATGAACACCCTCCGCGTACTCGCTGCCTTCGTTGCGCTCCTCGCCCTGGGTGCCCCAGCTTCGGCAGCCGACCTCGAACCCGAGATCGAGAAGCAGGCACTGAGACTCGTCGAGCTCTTGGAAGGCATGGCGAGCATCGTCAAGACCGCTGGCACGGATTGCGACAAGATGGGCGTCGATCTCGGCAGCTGGGTCGAGGTGAATGGCGAGGAGATCCGCGCTCTCTCGCGAAGAATGAGTACGCTCTCAGAAGAGCAGAACTCAGCGCTCGAGCTGAAATTCAAAGCCAGAGTCGAGGTCGCCCTCGAAGGCTTCATGGCCGCTGGGCAGTGTGCGGCAAACCCCAAGGTGTCCGCTGCGTTGCAGGCGATCGGTCCAGAGTCCGGCGGCGCGACAGAACCACAACCTCTGGACGAGACACCGCTCAGTGATGAGATCAAGGCAAAGGCAGAGCGCGTCGTCGTCCTCATGGAGTCCCTCGGCCAGACGATAACCGCCGCCAAAGGCGACTGCGATGTCTTGGGCGACACACTCAGTACATTCTTGGACAAAAAAGGCCAAGAACTCGATGCGTTGATCGCCGAGATGGAGGCGCTCTCGCCTCAGGCGAGCGAAGCCTTGGACCGAGAGTTCAACGATCGCATCATGCAAGCCGTGAGCAAGTTCGAGGGGCTGGGCAAGTGCATCGACAATCCAAAGGTCGAGGCCGCGATGAAGAAACTCCCAATGTGACCGATGGTCAGTAGGATCGTGAGATATGGACGAGTCGAGGGAAGCACCAACCGAAACCAAACCCGTCGCCTGCCCCGCCGCTGCGGCGATGGTCGAGCGCATGAACGCTCACGCGGGCTCAGAGACGACCGAGACCCCACGGCACCTCCACCGACGATTTGACCGCATGGCCCGCCTCGTCGGTGATGACGCGATGGCGCGGTTGCATCGTGCCAGAGTCATGGTCGTCGGGCTCGGCGGCGTCGGCTCGTTCGTCGCCGAGTCCTTGGCGCGAAGCGGCGTCGGTAATCTCGCGCTGGTCGACTTCGACAAGGTCTGCGCCACCAACACCAATCGTCAGCTGCAGGCAATGAAGGGCGAGATCGGAAAGCCCAAGGCGGACGTCCTCGCCGACCGACTGGCGAGGGTCAACCCGCAGGCCAACATCACGACTCAGCGGACATTCTACGACGAGGAGACCGCAGAGTCCCTGTTCGCTTGGGCCCCCGATTTCGTCGTGGACGCCATCGACAACGTCACCGCGAAATGCCACCTCCTCGCCGAGAGTCGACGAAGGGACCTACCAGTGGTCTGCTCCACAGGGGCAGCGGGACGCATCGACCCGACGTGCATTCGCATCGCCGATCTCGCCGAAACCAGCGTAGATCCCCTCGCCTCCGCAGTGCGCAAGGTCATGCGCAAGCGCTTCGGCTTCCCTGCCGAGGGCAGCTTTGGGATTCCCGCAGTGTTTTCCGTCGAGCCAGCTGCCCAGCCCCTCGCTCTCGCCTACGACGGCGGAGAAGGGTTTCGTTGCGTCTGCCCCGGAAGCAAGGACTCCCCGCACTCCTGCGAGCAAAGGTCGGTGATCTACGGCACCGCCTCGTTCGTCACAGGGGTCTTTGGGCTCTATTGCGCCAGCATCGTCGTGCGACAGCTCAGCAACAAATGAGCGCCCGCTCAGCGTTTGCGGAGTGGGCGCTCTCGCCGGTTCGATTCGCCGTCAGCTGCTCGACGACGACGTGGTCGTCGACGGGGCTGAAGACGACGACGATGAGGAGGACTGCGAAGACGAGTTGTTCGGCTCGATCGTCGCAGTGATCATGCGGCCCTCGATACGTGGCGTCTGAATCACCGTCGCGATGTCGTTGAGGGTCTCGACCATCGCGTTGAGCTTCGTGATCCACAAAGAGATGTGAGCTTGCTCACGCCCCCTGAGCCGCATCACGAACCGGACCTTGTCCCCCTTCTCGAGGAAGCTACGGGCCTTCCGCGTGATGGTCTCCATGTCGTGCGTGTCGGTCTTGGGACGCATTCGCAGGGTCTTGATCTCGACCCTAGCCGAGCGGGCCGACGAGACCTTCTTCGATTGCTCGTATCTGAACTTTCCGTAGTCCATGATCCGGCAAACCGGAGGCTTGGCCGTCGGTGCAACTTCGACGAGGTCCAGTCCGGCCTCGACGGCAATATCCCTCGCTTCATCCGGCGACATGATGCCCAACTGGTCGCCTTCAGGTCCGATGACTCGGATCTGCGGGATGCGGATCTGGTGGTTGATTCGATATTGACTGGCCCCCGTTGGGCGGGGTTTCTGTGGACGCCTCCTCATGTACCTCCGGTCACTCTCTTTTTAGAAGAAAACTAACATGGGCACCGTGCCCTCGGCGATCCCGACACCATCGCCACGATTTCTGGTTGAGGTCTCTCGCAAGGTCCTAGAACTTCGAAGACCCCGTTCGCTTCGATGCTCTCTATCAGAGCTATGCACGACGAGCCAGCCGACACAGACCTCCCTTTCGTCACCTCTGTGACGAGACCCAGAGGAACTCTCGTTGCAGCTTCCCGGGCATTATGACGAAATGTTGCCAGAGTACAAGATCGGCTTGGCAACGGGGCATCAATATCGGCATTTGTGGTGGGCAAAGCCCAGCGCGACGAGCAACCACAACAGATTCAGAGTTTCTCGGTCAATGAACACAAGAAACCTGCAACGATTTCCGAAACTCTGCCGATAACTGGCGGGACCAGCATCCCACCAACGAGCTTGCACGTAAGAGCCACGCGCTCGAGCCGCGGCTCCAACTCCAGAGTTCGCCATGTCTCTACGTGTCTTTGTGCTTCTGTTCTTGTTAGTCAGCGGCGCGGCTTGCGCCACCGACACCGAAGTGGACCTACACTCGAACTGCACGCCACAGGTCTGGGAGCCGACGGGCGCGCTAGCCCACGACATCGTAGGAACCTGGCTCTTGGTCGGTTCCTCGGGGGGCGCCGCCATTCGCTTCGAGGAGGACGGGACCTTCGCTTGGTTCGACGCCTGGAGCGAGACCAGCCAGGCCCCCGACCAGGTCGGGCTCTACCACACCTCACAAAGAGGGCTGACCTTGTGGACACAAGGCGGCAGCCGCAGTGAGTGGGTCTCACTCGAATCCGAGCTCCTCGTGGTCCTCATTGATGGCGTCCCTGCCCTACGATTTCAAAGGGTTCGCTGCTCCCAACGGCCAACTGCGGCCAGCGAAGCCGAGCCCTAGAGTTGACGCTGTCGCCCGTCTAGATGTAGGTTGAGGCAACTCCGATAGATGATTGATCGCGCTAAGATAACGCCCGGTCCCACCCATCGCGATTTGATACTCCTATGGTGACAGAGAACCCTCAAAGTGAGCCTCCGCCTGGGAGCGAGGACAACGACCCGCTGATCGGGCGCACTGTTGCCGGTCGCTACGAGATCTTGAGCCGCATAGGACGCGGTGGCATGGGGGTGGTTTACCTCGCCCAACAGAGCACCCTGAGCCGCAAAGTCGTCATCAAGGTCCTCGCCCCAGATCTCGTCAACGACACCAACGCCTTGGCCCGCTTCGAGCGAGAAGCCAGGGGGCTCAGCCGCCTCCAGCATCCGAACATTGTCACCATCTTCGACTTTGGACGAGATGGAGACTTGGCGTTCATCGCCATGGAGTTTGTGCAAGGGGAGACGCTCAGCCGGCATCTCAAGACTGGCGGGCCGATGAAGATGAACGTCTTCGCCCCCATCGCCTCACAGATCCTCAAGGGCATCGGCGAGGCCCACAAGCTGGGCCTCATCCATCGTGATTTGAAGCCCACCAACCTCATGTTGTGTGACCTGGAGGGCCGCGCCAACTTTGTGAAGATCTTGGACTTCGGCCTGGCGAAGCTCATCCAGAACCCAACCGAGGTCACCAAAGAGCAACATCTCGTAGGGTCGGCTGCGTTTCTCGCCCCAGAGCAGATCCTGAACTGCAGAGCCGACGCTCGCAGCGATGTCTACGCGCTGGGTGTCCTCTTCTTCTTGATGCTCTCAGGACATCGCCCCTTCAAGGCCGAGAACGACGCCGTGCTGCTCTACAAGCACGTCAACGAAGACCCACCGCTGCTGCTCGACATCTTGCCCGAAGGCCACGACGTCCCCGATGGAGTCGCTGCACTGATTCAAGGCTGCCTAGCCAAAGATCCCGAGCATCGCCCTGCCGACGCTAACGCACTCTTGCACGCCCTCACCGGCGGACTCTCGTCATCGCAAATCAACGTCCCGTACATGACAGGCGAGTTTGCGGCGCTCCCACCCCAGGAGTACACCCCCATCTCGGGCGCAGGGCAGACCGGCGAAGTGGCCCCGAGCGAGTCGACGCCGTCGGGATTCTCGAGGGTCGACACCCTCAACCCTCAAGAGTTCTCTCGCTCTATGGGAGGGCAAAGCGTTGTCATGATGGCGCCGCCCAGCAGCAAGAGGAACCTCTTTGTCGCTATCGTCGTTGGCTCAATCGTGCTCACCGTGGTCCTCTTCACGGTGCTGCAAACGATGAGCTCTCAGCAGACCACCTCTGCCGAAGGAGCCGCCGACACCCAAGAACTCGCCGAGGTGTTCCGCCACGTCGAGGAGCTGATCAAAGAGGAACGTTGGGGGAAGGCTGAAATCCTCCTCGACTCCATCGCCAACAGTGGCAACAACAGCCCCTCAGAGATCGAGCAGTTGGCCGACTTCCGCGATCAAATCGCGGTTGGCCGGCTGCTCGCCGAAGGGAACCGCCTCGAGACCGCCAATCAGTTGGACCAAGCGATGGGCATCTACCGTCAGGTCCTTGAACGAGACTCTTCGCACGAAGCCGCACGGCAGAAACTCGTGACGCTCGCCAAACTGAAGAACGCTCGACTCCAGAAGGACTTCGGTGTCCTTGCCATCGACTCCGACGAGCCCGCGACAGTCTACATCGACGGCCGTGAGAGCGGCCCCTCCCCCATCTCCATCGAGCTCCCACCCGGAGTTCACGGGGTCAAGGTCGTCGCAACAGATCTCAACCTGCACGCTTGGTCTGATACTCTCGAGGTCGTAGTCGGCGAGACGATGAAGGTCAAGCCCATCTTCGAAAGAGGCGAGGTCAGTGTCGTGGAGACCAACGCCACCAAGAAGAAGGACCGAAAGCACCGAGACAAAGACCCCGTGAGCGCTGCGACCCTGACGGAACCCACCGAGAGTGAGACTGCAAAAGTGCCCGTCGAGAAGGTCGTCGAGGAAGATACAAAGCCCGGACAAAAGAACAACAACGAACTCGAGAGCGCAGGTAAGAAGGACACGGACGACTTGCTCATGCCTGTCGGCACGAAGAAGAAGACCAACGACGCACCAACCGCAGAGAAGAATGACGATGGTGGTTTGCTGATGCCCATCGGAAAGAAGAACTGACCTCGTCAAGAGGTCGTGGAAAACGCGAAGAGGGAGCTCAAAGCTCCCTCTTCGCGTTTTCCGCCGACTCTAGACGGTCATTTTCTCGAGCATCGCGATGCGGTCTTTTTTGGCCAACTTCATCTTCTGACAGGTCTTTCGCTCGACCTGCTCGGATGGAGTCAGCCAACCCAGTGCATCCAATTCGGCGAGGCGTTCCTCGAGTCTTTGATGCTCGAGTTGCAGGTCGTCGATCAATGCTTGGGGGTCCATTGGCCTATCCATCGCGAACGATTGAGCTTCCATCAAATTCCTCCTGTGGGTTAGGGATGGGTGCGCAAGGATCGAGTGCGCGCGGGACGGATGTGGGCCCGCAGCGACTGATCTCAAATGCCCGAACAGGGCCTGTGAAGTCGTAAGAGACTATTGCGCGCACCAGGTGCGAAAGGTGTTAGGGACGCTCGGAGCGTAATGTCCGCCCTGTTCACTGTCAATCCAAGAACGGCGGCGGAGATTCCACCATTGTAGCTACAATTGCCGGCCGGACCGACTTTCGCCCTCCAAGTCATCGAAATGAAGCAAGAATCGGTCGCGAAAGAAAGAGCAAGTGTGGAGTCCAGAAATTATGGCGGGAATCGTCCAGAAATTATGGCAGGTAGTGTTGATGGTATTTGGGGAAGCTGAAACGAGCACCAGGGAGGCAGTGCACGCGGCGCGTCGAGACAGTACTGAGTTTCAGGATTTCAGGATTCGGCCTCCTGCATGCTTAAGTTGGCAGGATCGATATCTCGGGTTCTCCAGGATCTGCCACCAAGCTTGATGTGCTGGCCTCTTTCGAGCACGCGGTCTAGAAGCGCTTCTGCGAGCTGGGGGTCGTGTAGGACGATGCCCCAATGGCTAAGCTTCTTGTTGGTGGTGAAGAC
>PFUG01000537.1 GCA_002789955.1 Deltaproteobacteria bacterium CG_4_9_14_3_um_filter_63_12
TCGTAGTCGCGGTGATAGCTGCCACTGGGCGGGAAGGTCGGCACCGCCGCGGGCACCACGATGCGGACAGGAATCGTCGCCTGCACCGTCGTGCCGTTGAGCAACACCTGAATCGAGAAGTTGAAGACCTGCGGCACAATGGTCGGCATCACCACGTCGTTCTTGAACGTGACCGAGAAGTTCACCGACGTGCCGGGCAGACATTGGGTGAAGACCGACCCCCCGCTGATGCCCGTGCAGCGGCCGGCCGGGAAGGAGACCGCCCGAATGGCGTTGACGAACGTCCGCTCATCGAACCCAGGCGTCGCGGGGTTGTCCGTGGCGCGGGCGCTCACATCGTAGCGCGAGTAGTTCGCGAGGTTGACGACCGCGTTCACGACCGCCGGGCCGAGACCACTACCGCTGGAGCTGATGTTGAACACGTAGGGAGCGCCCGTCCCGTCCACGGATCCGGTGGCGTTGGTGATGGCCAGTGCGTCGTTCCTGGGCTCGCCGCTGCCACCCGAATTCACGACGATGAGCTTGATGCCCCTCGTCACGAGCGCCGACACCGCCGTGGACCATGGGATGGCTCCCGCCAGACCGTAGTCGTACGCAATATTCGGCCCGTTGTGATACGGTGCGTCCGTGAAGAGAATCACGATGGGGATCGTGCCGGGTCGGAAACAGGGGTAGCCCCAGCGACCGCCGCCGCAGCCTCCACGTGGTGCGACGAAGGGAATCGCGTTGCCCGTCGCAACGGCGTACAGCGCCTGCGTCTGCGACTCCGGCCAGTCCGCACCGTAGTGCAGGCCGAGGCCATTCACGGCCGTCTGCGCAGCCGCCACGGAGCTCGTGATGTCGAGCCGATGGATGTAGGGCAAATCACCCGAGCCCGCGCTGCCGTAGGTGCTGCAGATGTTCCCACACCGGTACACGCGCCAGCAGCTCCACCAACCACATACGGTTCGCCACGCACAGCGCGAAACGCAGCCGCTCGCGGGGTAGTCGTCGTGACTTCCGACGCCGAACCAGGCGTCAGGGATGGTGCAACGAATCGCACCGATGACGCCGCCAGGGCAGCCAGGAATGAAGGTGCCTGAGGTGATTGTGGATCGAAGATTACTGATCTCACCGCCCATGGATCCGGTGGTGTCCATGAGGAAGTAGACGTCGGCGGTCGTCACCTGAACGTTGAAGTTCAGCGGGTCGATCGCCGCGGCTCCGCCGTAGGGGAGCGTGTGGTAGAAGCCGCCCCCCGCGATCCAGCGGCTCGGGTCGGTGGGGTAGTCGTCGGCGATGTCGGGGACGCCGTCGCCGTCCGTGTCCGTCAGGGCACCGCCCGTCCCCCCGAGGCTCGTCAGCGTGATGCCGCCAGCAGACGGATCGTAGACAACGCTCGTCGAGTTGCTCGGTGTCAGGTCCCCGGTGGTCGGGTAGTCGTGACTGACGGAGCAGTCTGGATTGCAGGGGTTGCACGCGGTCGGGCCGTCGATCAGGGCCGCGGCGGCAGGATCGAGCGTGTAGGTGCGAATCGTCTCGCAGCTGCTCCAGTAGCCGTCGCGGCAATACATGGCGCCTTCGTTGCACACGACGCCGGAAGGCTGGGCAACGGGCTCACCGTAGCAAGTGATGGGTCCAGCGCCAGCATCGCACGAGCAGCCCTGTTCCGGACGGGCACACGCGGAGCCGCCATCCTGCGAGACGGGAACGATCTGATCCGGGTTGTTCGCGACGTCCACACCCGGGGCCGCCATCTCGCTGGAACAGCCCAGGGCCAAGATGACGACAGCAGCTATCGCGAGTGATCTTCTCATGCGTCCTCCAGAGACCGTCGGGCAGGCAACCCTTGCCGACCTATGCACTGCAACGACCGGGCCGGGGTAAATTTGTTGAATTCTTTGGTCAATTCGACGCGCTCGAGGGTCGGATCCTCGCAGCGCATTGCAAAACTATGCAAACTTTTCTCCGCTGCCGTCGAGAGGAGCCGCTCGGAGTACCCGTCATGGAATGCACGCGGGAGGATCCCCGCCAAGAGAAACGGCACACACCGATGTCCCCGAGCAGTCCGCGGTCGTGGTGCACGTGCCGCCCGGTGGCACGCAGGTCTTCACGCCGTCCCCCCACAGGTCCTGGCAGGCGAAGGTGGCAGGGCAGTCCGCCGCTGAGGTGCAGGGGCCGAACTCGCCGCAGGTGCCACGAGGAGTCGCGCCGCAGACCAGCCCCGCTCCGCAGTCGCTGTTCACGGTGCACGACTCCGGCGTGGTGCATTCGGTCTGCCCGTCACCGTCCACGTCCGCGCACACGCCGCCCGGACCACAAGCGCCGTCGTTCGTGCAGCGCAGATGGATGGAGAGACAGAAGGACGGCTCACCCGGATTGAAGAGACAAGCGTAGCCAGCCGGACACGCAGCGAAGGGGTCGCATGGGATGCGTCGATCGGAGCAGACACCTGCCACGCACGCGAAGCCGAGTCGGCAGTCTCTGGAGTCGGCGCAGCCTCCACCGGGCCTGGCGCACACGCTCCCGAATGGACTCCCGACACAGCTCGAGCCAGCGGGGCAATCGTCCAACGTGGTGCAGCTGTGTCCGGCGGGCAGACAGCGATCGATGCCGCAGCTATTGGACAAGCAAGCCGTGCCGAGAGGGCAGCTACCCGTCGCCGGGCAGGGATCGGCCATGTCGATCTCTGTGCATCCCGTGCCGCCGTCGGGGGACGAGCCATCCACGGCCGCATCCATGCCCCCGTCCGTGGGCATCCCGCCATCGACGACGGGGCCTTCGGCGGCACACCTCACGCGGGCGGCCCGCAGCCTGCGGCCGCCAGCCACGGCGTCCTGGTCCTCCCAGGCCACGAGCAGGCGACCATCGCCGGCGACCCGGATCGTGGTGCGGCCGCCGTCCGCAGCCATGGTGGGCCCCTCGAAGGTGTTGAGGATCTCTCCACGGAGGTCGAGCAACGTCAGGCGAAGCGTGGGCTCTGTGATGGTCCCGTCCGGCAGCGCGCGATAAGCGACCACGTAGCCTCCGGCGAGGGCCGCGATGCTGGCGTCCTTGCCCGTGGCCGGGGCCAGGCTGACGATCCGCTCTGGGGCCGGGAGCGACCCATCCGCACCGACCTCGCGGAAGTGAACCTCCGGTCGCACGCCGCTGACCGACACGTCGAAGACGGCCGCGCCGCCGCTGGCATCGGTGGTCGCGAGATCCACGGCTCCCGCCGCGTCGTGCTCCGTACTCAGGACGACCTTGGAGCCGGCGACCAGTGCGGCGCTGGTGTCGACGCGCAGCAGCACGGCGTCCGAGCCACTGGCTCGATTCTCGGCCCAGGCCATGCCCGCACCGCCGGAGAGCGCACTGAGCACCGGCGTCGCCGGAGACTCGGGAGGCGTGGTCAGGGTCTGGACGGCGCCCATGATGGAGCCGGAGTCGCTGATGATCGCGGCGCGGGCGACGCGATCGGTCGTGTCGTCCTCGACCCACACCACGAGGTTCGCCGAGCCCATCCGAAGCAACGCCGGGTTGTCGTCGCGGACCATGTTGTTGGAGAGCCGAGCGGCCGTACCGGTCGGCATGCCCGTGGCATCCACCGGACGCACGAACACCTCGTAACCCGCTCCCGCCACGGAGTTGTCGTAGTAGGCCGCGAGAAAGCTCGTCCCCGTCGAGAGCAGCGCGGCACCCTCCGAGGTGTTGAAGCCCGTGGTGAGGTCCGCATTGCTCCCGAGACCACCGCGGGTCGGAACCACGCGAACGCGAATGTTCTCGAACACGTCGCTGGCGTCACTCCAGGCCAAGCCAAAGGTCTCGGCGGCGGGCGCCACCGCGACCGTCTGCTGAAGATTGCGAACGTCGCTGCCGAGGTCGATCTCCTGGAACACCGTGTCGGTGCAGCCGGGGAAGACCTCGACGCCACCGTCGCCCATGGAGCCGTCCACGGAACCGTCGGGCCCGCTGC
>PFUG01000532.1 GCA_002789955.1 Deltaproteobacteria bacterium CG_4_9_14_3_um_filter_63_12
ACTCGGCCTTCTCGCCGCAGGTACGAACCAGCAGAAGATTCGTGTAGAAGAGCCTCGGCTCGCCCTCGCGCAGGCCAGCCTTGAGGGTCTCGTCGCGACCGTTGCGATATCGCAGAAGCTGCTCGAAAGCTGCGTGCAGGGGGTTCGCCGTGTTGGAATCGCCGATCTTGGCTTCGACCACCACGACCGGGATGCCGTTCACGAACAGGACGATGTCCGGGATGATGCAGCTCTTCACGCAGCCCGGCGTGTCGATGCGGAACTGGTTGATGGCGTGAAACTGGTTGCGTTCCGGGTGCGCGAAGTCGATGAGCCTCACCACCGGGTCGGACTCGCCGGTCACCTCGTTGCGGTCGACCTGGGCCTTGAGGAACAGAGCGTTCGCCGCCTCGTTCGCCTCGAGCAGCGTGCGGTTCGGCTGGCGTAGGATCTGGTCGCGCAGGTCATCGAGCTGGCGATCCGTGAGCCACGGCGTGCCGTCCGCCGTGACGTTGAGCGACCTGACCGCGTCGCGGAACACTTGAGGCAGCAGCCATTCGCGAAAGCCGGCGCGGAGGCTCGCCGTGGGGTCAGTCGGGATGAACCCCTGCCCTTGGTCGACGACCGTCCAGCCCAGCGCTTGGAGCTGGTCGAGGAACGGTTTCTCAACGTGGAGGTACTCACTCATCGCCGCGGACGTCGTCTTGATAACCAATCAGGACGTAGCTAGGCCGCCCCGCCCCAACTCTGCGGCTGTGCACATTAATGGTGACCTGCCTGTCGAGGACATGGTTGATGGTCGAGGCGTCTTCGATTGTCTTGCCGACCTTGCCAGCAATGATCTCACCCGACTCAGCCACCCGGAATTCAAACGTGCGTCGATGAGGCAGGACCCCCTCGAACACTCCTGAGAGGGATGCGTCCTCCTCGTGAATGTTGTCCTGCGCGAGGCGCCCCATGCTGCGCCGCACTTGCTCAACATCTGTAAATCGGAACACCTCCCCCTTGAACTCGAGTGCACATACGGCTTCGTTCTTCGCCATCGTCTCAAGGAATTTCCGGATGGTCTCGATGGCCCGAGGATCGGCATCCGACAGCGCCTCAGTCAGCTCATCATCGGTTCCAAGTGAGGCTTGCATAATCTCTTTAGTGCGGTGAATAGCCGGCTCGAGCGGTGAGTCCTCCGGGAACAACGTAGGACAATCGGCTGGCGCTTCCTCAAATTGGAAACCAAACGAACCGGGAGCAGTCCCTGTTATGAGCATTCGGAAGTCATCTTTGCCGGGTAAGATCCCTCGGGCGCCGAGGGGGCCAACGTGGCTCGCGCCGATGGCTGCGACTGCATCCGAGAAGGCGCCAACAATCCCAGCTCCGAACTCGGCAAATATCCCGTAGCTACCCACTATTGGTTTTCCGCGGAAGGTAAGACGAGCCCGTATTGGTTCGCGAGACGGAGCTGGCTGGGCAGCAAGGGCCTCGTCGATCTCCTGCTTCCTGGCCTCCAACCCAATCCGTTCGATCAGTCGTTCCGTGGGCAGATCAGCCAACAACCTCTCAAGCGCGCCCTTTTCGGCCTGGAGTTGACAATATTCCTGCAAATTCATGGCTGGCCTCCCTGAACTTGGGGGCTGACAAGGTTGGCCCGCGCAGTCTGGTCATCGGTAGGGGAGAGGTCGATCTTCAGATAGCCCTTCCAGTGTCCGCTCCGCCGGTGGGACCACATGCTGTACCAATAGGTTGACTGAGCCACGAGGGGCTCTGGTGCCCCCGCGTCCAGTTGAACGAAGTACGCGTCAACGTGGAATCTACTCTTCGTCTCCAGCGGCGTGAACAGCGAACGGTTCGGAAGAAGAAGGCTCGCCTGTGTCTGACCCGCCGGCATGTGGAAGAAAGTCACCACGTCGATATCTCTCGGGGCGCGGCTCTCGGTGGCCTCGACGTGCTCCAAGAAGCTTCCGTCGAGCCATTGGAACCCCTGGTTCAATCCGATTCCGTGCAGTTCCTGGCGGAAGTCCAGAAGGCCTGTCAAAATCGACTGCCGCTCGGTCGACGTGTTGAAGTGGAGGATTAGATCCGTGAGCGACACCTCGTACGGCGACCGATCAATTGAGGCTGGCGACGCTGGATTGATCGGCGGAAGAACACCCGATGCAGTCCAACTCGGAATTGCTGTCACGGTCATATCGCCACCTCCCTAAGTTCGGGGACGGGTACGCGAACGCGACCGGTGAGGAGGTCGTGCATGAGGCCGGTCTTGATTTGCTGGAGCACGGAAGACTCTCCGACCAACGACCGTTGTTGAGACCCGGCGGCCTCAAGCCGATCGACAACACGACGCTGTTCCTCCTTCTGACAAAATGGGAACCACAACTCAGACATCACGGAGTTGTTGAGGCTCGGCATCGTAGTGCCGACGGCTCTGCCCTCAATCTGTCTTTGCACGAAGGGCTGCCGATAGATATAGGAGGCGAACTCCGGCAATAGTTTGCTCTGGCCAAGTCGAAGCAAGAAGCAACCAGTTCCACAAACCCAGCCATCCTCAGCGCCAGTAATTGCAGCCGCTCGAGAGAGGTCTCCTCGTCGGGCGATCACTATGTCGCCTGGCCGCATCCGATGTCTAGGTAGCTCCGAAGCACGAGTTTCAGTGATACGAGCGATCTGGTGTGTCTCTATGGAGCCGCCGTCGATGTCCTGCGGCATAACCACAGGCACACCTTCGGACTGGTACTCATGCGCATGAAGCTGGCTCCCGAACGGTCCAGTCTGAAGGTACCCGCCGAACCGCTTCAGCATTTCGCCTAGCTCGAGGACCTCCCACTCCTTCGGAATCCACCCGAGCGGCGACTCCTTGTAGAGCTTCGGTGCCTCCTCGCGCGCAGGTCGGAGCTGCCCGTTCGGCGTCACCCCTCGGGTGAAGAGGTCGTGCATCAGGCCGGCCTTGATCTGCTGCGTTTTGGCGATGAGCGCTTCGGTCTGCTCGATGGCCTCGTCGACCGTCTGAAGAACATCAGCGACGCAATGCTGCTCCTCTGGGAGCGAGGGGAACCGAAGAGGCAAGCGCGAGAGATGCTCCGAGGAGATGTGGAACACCGAGCTGCCCTGGCCCATCTTCGACTTGTAGCGGTTTGCAGCAACGCTATTGACCGCATACCCAACAAAGCGGGAAACAAGCCCAGGCCCTGGTCGGAATATGATTGTGTCGCCGCCCGCATATGCTTTGCTTGAATCGCAATATGCTGTCGCCCTTCCGATCTCCTCGGGCGTCTCGCCCGAGCCTGCAAAGACAATGTCGCCCGACTGCAACGCGGTGTATGCAAACGCCCTCGTTGGCGAAATTGCCGAGCAGAACGAACGGACAATGCAGTCATGGTGTGTGTAGAGATCACCATACCTAATGCACGGCAGTCCATCTGCCTGCTCATCGGCACGGGTACCACCACGGCCGCGGAAGCAGGCCCCGACGCTTCCGAGCTCAGCTTCGCGCCAGCCCTGCGGAAGGCGTCTGTCAGACATAGCCAAGCTCCCCAAGGAAGCCCTTGAGCTTCGCCCCGGCGGCATCGCGGCGCTTCTCGATGTCCTCAGCGGTGACGGCGTACTTCGAGTAGAGGTTCTCGAGTGCCGCGAGGCACGCACGCTGGTCGGCGCGTAGATATGATTCGTAGGTCTGCACGAGCAGGCGCTGCAGCCGCTCGACGATGACCTTGCGAGCCTCGTCGCGGTCGATCTTCTCGCGTGCCGCGGCGACGAGCTCTTCCTGCTTCTTCTCGGTGACGCGCAAGTCGGCCTTGATCTGCTTGGCCTCATCCTCGAGCGCCTTGTGCCGGGCGAGCTTCGACTCGATGGCGGTCGCTTGCTTCTCGAAGACGCGCCAATCGCCGAGGCCAGGATCACGCTTGGCGAGCTTCATCTCGCCCTTGACCTGCTTGAGCTTCGCCTTCAGCTCCTTGACCTCGTCGCCCGGGAGCACGCC
>PFUG01000660.1 GCA_002789955.1 Deltaproteobacteria bacterium CG_4_9_14_3_um_filter_63_12
CGCGACGTCAAGCAGGCCGTCGTTGAGCGTGGCGCGGGGCGCCAGCTTCATGCCGCCGCCGGCGTAGCGCCCGTTGGCGACCACCAGCGAGGAGAGCGCCAAGGGCGGCAGCTCGACGCCGTCGACCGTGAGCCGCACCTTGGGCGCCTGGTAGGAGGCCAGCGCCCGCAGCGTCGCCATCAGGAACGTCGCCTTGCCGCCGAGCCGCTTGCTGGAGCGGTTGGCGATGCGGTCGATGTGGCCGCCCAATCCGGCGGAGGCCAAGTTGAGGAAGTAGCGCTGGTCGGGCTCGCCGTTGCCCGTGGTGAAGCGCACGCGCCCCAAGTCGATGCGCTCGACGCGCGGGTGGGAGAACAGGTCGAGGGTCTCCTCGAGGGTGTTGCCCTGCCGCAAGAGCCGCCGAAAGTCGCCGCCGGTGCCGGCATGAATCACGCCGAAGGCCACCTGTCCGGGTTCGGGGTGGGCCGCCATGATGCCGTTGACGACCTCGCTGTGGGTGCCGTCGCCGCCGATGGAGAGCAAGGTGTCGGCGCCTTGTTCGACGGCCAACCGCGCCCGGCGCAGCCCATCTCCTGGACCTTGGGTGCGCACGAGCTCAATGGGACCAAGCCGCTCGCGCAGCGTCCGCTCCATGCTGAGCTCGTGCCGGCCGACCTGTCCGCCACCCGCCGCGCGATTCAGGATCACGACGACTCTAGAGAACGAAGTGCACGGGGCCTTCGTTCGGGGGTGGGTTGGTTTGGTCTGGGGCACTGGACTCCTGCTACGAAAATCGCTGGGATCTGGCGGTATATTGCTGATATTGCTTCGATCTTTCACCACGAAGGACACGAAGGACACGAAGAGGAGGAAGGGAAAAAACAGCTCTCCGTGCTCTTCGTGCTCTTCGTGGTGAACATCACGTCAGACTCATCGCTGAATCTCTGATGTTTTCTCATCACTTGGGTGATGCACAGCATCTCAGGTGACGCGTTCGACGTCGGCCTCCATAGCGGAGAAACCGAGGGATCGCAACTGCGCCGTGCGTCTGCGGACGGCTAGTTGGCGCCAAACCAAACCCCCACGACTCGGTTGTCGACGTCCCACCCCGATTCGGCGTATGTTCCCGCTGCCCAATCGTTCTGTTGAGCGTCAGCATCCTCACGGCCGGCATGAAAATCTCACGATCCCCGCACAGACCCCGCTCACACCGCCATTCTCGGGCAGTCTTCTCACTCGTCCTCGCCTCCCTCCTCGCCCTCGCCGTCCTCCTGGCCTGCGACCAGAAAAGCGGACGCGGCGGCAAACAGGGCGGCGGAGGCGGCAACGGCGAGGGAGACTCCGACGTCGTCGAGGAGAAGGTTCCTGTCGAGGTCTCCGACGTCAAGAGCGGCGACGTCACCGAGGCCGTGCAGGCCAACTCCACCTTGCAGAGCCATCGAACCTTGGTTCTCGTCGCAAAAACCCCGGGACAGCTCGTCGAGCTGCCGATCGTCGAGGGGCAATGGGTCGAAGCCAACGCCACCCTCGCGCGCTCGAGCAACCCAGAGCTGGCCCTCGCCGTCGAGCGCGCCAACGCCCAACTCAAGCGAGTCCAAGCCGAAGCCGACCGTCTCTCTCCCCTGCTCAAGAAGGGTTACATCGCCCGCGCCGAGTACGACCGCGCCATGGCCGAGGTCGAGATCGCGGCCGGCGAGTTGCGCCGAGTGCGCAGCGCCGCCTCCGACGTTACCCTCAAGGCCCCCTTCGCGGGCGTCATCACCCATGTGCATGTCGAGCTCGGTGCCGAGCTCGCCCCGAACACCCCCATCGCGACCCTCGTCGACCCCGACGACCTCGAAGCCATCGTGCAGATCCCCGAACGAGACCTGGGGCGTCTGGTCGTCGGCCAGAAGGCTGAGCTCACCAGCGAAGCGTACGCGGGCCAGGTCTACCCGGCCACCGTGAGCGCCATCGCCCCCGTCGTCGACCCCACGACGGCGACCGTCAAGGTCACCGTGACCCTGGACACGAGCGCAAAAGCCACCTCAGTGCCAGGAAGTGAGCCCATTCCGATTGCCGACGCCGACGAGCGCCGCACGCTGCGGCCCGGCATGTTCGTCTCGGTGCGCATCGTCACCGCCACGCGAAACGGCGTGAAGCTGGTTCCCAAGCGGGCCTTGCTCTTCGAAGAGACCCGCGCCTATGTGTTCCGCGTCGTGGACGGCGTCGCGGAGCGCGTGTGGGTGGAGACTGGCCTGGCGCAAGGGGATTCGATGGAGGTGGTGTCTGGCCTCGAGCTCGGAAACCCGGTGGTCACCCTGGGTCAGAACGTGTTGAAGGGCGGCACTCCGGTGAAGATCGTGCGCAAGGACGGCGAGCCCGTGGTCGAGGATGTGTCCGAGCAAATTCACGCAACGACCGAGGGTAACTGACGTTTCTCAGCGGCCGGCCACGCTGATTTCCTTGTCTAGCGGTCAACGGCCAGCAAAAAAAATCGAAGCGCCTTAGCACGAGTCGACGATGTCAGAGCCCGACAAGAACCAGGCAAATGGCCTCTACGCCTTCACCATCGATCGCCCCATCGCGACCACGATGGTGGTGCTCGCCGTCTGCGTTTTCGGGACTCTGAGCTACAGCCGGCTGCGCGTCGACCTGATGCCGGAGATGAATTATCCGACCCTGACCGTGCGCACCGAATATCCGGGCGCCGCGCCGGAGGAGGTCGAGCGCGAGCTCGCCAAGCCCATCGAGGACGCGCTGCGCACCGTCGAGGACCTGTCCAGCATCAGCTCCGTCAGCCGCGCCGGGACCTGCGACGTGATCATGGAGTTCAACTGGGGCGCGGGCATGGACTTCGCGTCGCAGAAGGTGAGGGAACGCCTGGACCTGATCACCCTGCCCGACGAAGCGGGTCGGCCTCTGCTGCTGCGCTACGATCCGACGCTGGACCCGATCATGCGGCTGGGTGTCTACAGCAGCGGCGAGGGCGAAGAGGATCTCGAGGTCCTGCGCCGCTATGCCGAGGACGAGGTCGAACGCGCCATCGAGAAGCTCCCGGGCATCGCCATGGTGCGCGTCAGCGGCGGCGAAGAGACCTTGATCCGCATCGAGCTCAAGCAGTCGTTGATGGCATTCTACGGGCTAAGCTCGGCGCAAGTCATCGACCGCTTGCGGCAAGAAAACATCAACCTCGCCGGCGGCCAGCTCGACGATGGCAGCCTCGAATACCTGGTCCGGACCATGAGTGAATTCGGCACCTTGGACGAGCTCCGCGAGCTCATCGTTGCCCGGGCCGGCAGCACCGTCGTGCGTTTGTCCGACGTCGCCGACGTGCGGCGCGATGTGGCGGACCGCGAGGTCATCACCCGCATCGGCGAGGCCGAGAGCGTCGAGATCGAGATCTTCAAGGAGGCCGACGCCAACATCGTCGAGGTCGCCGAGCGGGTCCGCAACAGGGTCTACGGCGACCCCAATGAAGCCAAGGCCAAGGAGGAGGCCGGCAAAGGCGATGCGCGGCCGCGCGACAAGGGTAAAGGCGGGCCTCCGGGCAAAAAGCGTGTGCCAACCCTCGTCGAAACGGCCCCCAAGGGCATCTCCATCAAGCTCTTGACCGACCGCTCCGTGTTCATCCGCGCCGCCATCGACGAGGTCGTCGACACCGCCTTCATCGGCGGTGTGCTCGCCGTCATCATCCTCTTTCTCTTTCTGCGCTCGTTCTTCAGCACCACCATCATCGCCCTCTCCATTCCACTGAGCATCGTCGTCACCTTCGGCGGGCTCTATCTGGGCGATGTCTCCCTCAACATCATGAGCTTGGGGGGGCTCGCCTTGGGCATCGGAATGCTCGTGGACAACGCGGTCGTCGTCCTCGAGAGCATCCACCGCTGCCGAGAGGAGGGCGACGAGGTGCGCGCCGCCTCGCTCCGAGGTGTGCGCGAGGTCG
>PFUG01000410.1 GCA_002789955.1 Deltaproteobacteria bacterium CG_4_9_14_3_um_filter_63_12
GCAGCGAGAAACCCCTAGAAAGAAATCCGAAGGCTCCATCTGCGACTTTGCGTTGAGCTCCGAAGCCCAGACTCAAAGGCGCCGCGCTCGTGGCCGAAGAGCTCGCTCTCGAGCAGGGTTTCGGGGAAGGCCCCGCAAGCCACGGGCACGATGGGCGCGTAACGGCGCCGGCTGTTGGCGTGCACCGCCCGCGCGATGAGCTCTTTGCCAGTTCCGCTCTCCCCTCGAATCATGACGGTGGCGTCGGTCGGAGCGAGGGTCCGTACCAAATCGACGACCTTCAGAATCGCAGGACTCTCGCCGACAATGGTGTCGAAATGACAGAGCTCGTCGATGGTCTCGCGCAGCTGCCTGTTCTCGTCCTCGAGGCGGCGCTGGGCGAGGGCGCGCTGGACCAAGTGGTCTTGCGAACAAACACTCGCAATCGGCCCAATGAATGAACTCACCACAAGATTCTCCATTGAGAGTTCATTCACACTCCACCCACAATCCGCACCGACCCCACTCTCACTGCGACTTAATCCCAAGCCCATTGGACTCTGGACTTTGATACGGCTGTTTGTTGAATCCGACGGGGCAGGTCCAAGCTTTGATTCTGGCTCAGTCTGGAGTCTGGAGCTTCAGGCGGATGCTGCCTTGGCTGCTGCTGAAGTCAGACGGGCCGCAGAAGCAAGCTTTGGACGCCGGGCTCCACCGTCTCTTTAGTGCACAGCCGTCGCGCAACCCCTAAGGACTGCGTTAGACTCGAGCCGATCACGAACCCCGAGCTCGAGTAGAATCCCAATGGCCATCTCAGAGGCGACCAAGCGAAAGATCCGAATCCGCAGTGGTGAGCGCCTTGCGCTCCTCAAACGCGAGGCCATCGAGAAGCTCACGGCCATCGAGAAGGCCGTCCTTCCCCCGCTCAGCGCCGCTGAGCTCGGGCGCGGGCTCGAGCTCGGCGACGACGACCGCGGCGCGGCCATGGCGCTCGGACGGCTGCGCAGTGACGCCCCGCGAAATGCCGGCGCCGTGCCCGATCGCGCCACGCGGGCGCTCATCGATTTGGTGGTCGAAGGCGAGGTGTTGCTGGCGGTGCAGGCGGCGACCATGCCAGGGGCTCGGCGCGAGGTCTTGTTCTGCGAAGCGGCCGAGGCGGCGCGCCTGGGTCTGGATTGGTCCCTGAGCAACGTCGTCGGCGGCCCGGTCCCAGAGCGGGTTTCCACGGTGAGCGACGACATCGACTGGGAAGACGCCTCGCTGTGGAGCGGCGGCGCGCTCCCCGCCCCACGTCGAAAGCCAGAGGCTTCGCCAAGCGCGCGGCGAGATGCAAGACCCCAGCGCAACCACGAGCTCGGCATCGTCGAGCAGAGATGGCATCCGAGCCGCAGCGACACAGGGCAGGTCGAACAACGGCGGTTGTGGCCCGGGCGCCTGGTCGGCGCCCTGGGCTTTGGAGCCATGCGGCTCTCGACGGCGGCGGAGCGACCGTCAGAATCCGACGCGCTCGCCCTGCTGCACAAAGCCTGGGACACAGGCCTCACCTTCGTCGACACCGCCGACGCCTACGGCGCCGACGAGGCCGAGCTAGGCCACAACGAACGGCTCATCGGGCGCGCGCGGGAGCTCTGGGCGGGAGACCGCGACACCTTGGTCATCGGTACCAAGGGTGGCATGGCACGGCCAGGCGGCCGCTGGGTTCCCGATGGCCGGCCGGAACACCTTCGCCAAGCCTGCGAAAGAAGCCTGAAGGCGCTGGGCGTCCAGCGCATCGACCTCTACCAGCTGCACGTCCGCGACCCCCGCGTCCCTTGGGACGAATCCATCGGCGCCCTCGCCGAGCTCGTGCGCGAGGGCAAGCTCGCGCATCTGGGGCTGTGCAACGTCACCGTCCAGGAGCTCGAAGAGGCGCGCCAGCTCACCGAGATCGTCAGCGTCCAGAACGTCTGCAACCCCTTCGACAAGACCGCCTTCACCAGCGGCATGGTCGCGCACTGTCTGCGCGAGGGACTGACTTTCATCGCGCACAGCCCGCTCGGCGGCCACCGCGGGGTGGCCAGGACCTTGGGGCACAAGGGCATCGGCGACGTCGCTTGGCGACACGCGGTGACGAACCCAGAGGTCGTGCTGGCGTGGCTGCTCTCGCTCGGACCGCACCTCATCCCGATCTTTGGGGCCACCCAAGTCGATCGCGTCGAACAAGCATTTCACGCGCTCTCGCTGCGCCTCTCGGACGACGATCTGGCCTGGCTCGACGAGGCGTTTCCGTTCGTTCGAGAGGCTCTCGAGGCCGCGGCCGCCAGCGAGAGCCCAACCCAATCCAATTTTGTCGAGGGAAAGAGCCCACAAGAACACGGGGTCTATCGACTCTCAAAGGGATCTGACTTCTCTCAGCGGCCAACCACGTCGACTTCGATGCCTGGCGGTCAACGGCCAGCACAAGAAATCGTCATGACCGTCGGCATTCAAGGAGCCGGGAAGTCGACGTTCGTCGGGCCGCTCGTGGAGCAGGGCTATGTGCGTCTGAACCGCGATACCTTGGGCGGGACCTTGGCGGACTTGGTGCCCAGGCTCGACGCGCTGGTCGCCAGCGGGACGCGGCGGTTCGTTCTGGACAACACCTACGCGACGGCCGAAGCGCGGCGCGGCATCCTGGCAGCGGCGCGGGCGCACGCCCTGCCGGTGCGCGCACTCTGGCTCGACACCAGCGTCGACGATGCCGTCGTCAACGTCTGCCAGCGGATGCTCGTCAACCACGGCCGCTTGCTCTCGCCCGAGGAGCTCAAAGTCGTCGGCCGCAAGGATCCCAGCGTCTTTCCGCCGGCGGTGGTGTATCGCTTCGCGAGGCTCTTCGAGCCGCCGCAATTGGAGGAAGGGTTCGCCTTCGTCGAGCGGCAGCCTTTCCTGCGACGTGAGCAAGGGCGAAACAAAGCCCTCTTGCTGGACCTCGACGGCACGCTGCGCCGCACCAAGAGCGGCGCGCCCTTCCCGAGCACGCCCGACGACGTCGAGATTCTGCCGAATCGCGCCGAGGTGTTGCGACGCTGGCGCGAAGACGGCTATCGCCTCTTGGGCGTCTCCAACCAGAGCGGCGTCGCGGCTGGACGGCTCGACGAAGCGGCGGTGCGGGCCTGCTTCAAACGCACCAGCGAGTTGCTTGGCCTCGACCTCGAGATCGCCTTCTGCCCGCACGAGGCCGGCGCGCCGCAATGCTACTGCCGCAAACCCATGCCCGGCCTAGGAGTCCAGTTCATCGACCACTACAGCCTCGACCGCGCCCAGACCGTCATGGTCGGAGACCTGGACACCGACGCCGAATTCGCGCGGATTCTGGGCCTGCGCTATGTGAAAGCGACAGAATTCTTCGCTGCAGCAAACCGACCGACCTAGCCACGCCGTCATCGCAAACCCAACACCAGCAACCCCAAGAGCAAGCCAAATCCCCAACGCCCCGACGCCCCCTCGCTGACCGAAGGGACCAATGCGGATCTCCAAGGGTTTACGAGCGCGGAACGGGCTGACGAAATCGGTGAGCGGCGTCAGCCACCGAGGCGTCAAGAGCCCGTCCGGCAGGTGGTCGGTCCAACTCAGGCTGGCCGACTCCAGGGGGAAGCGCCCCAACGCCAAGCGCAGCAGCCACAATACCGACTTTCGCGTGCCCACCACGTCGTAGACTTGGAAGCGGTCGTCTGTTTTCTCGTAATACAGCGTCGTACGCGACCTCAGCGACCGCAACGTCAGGGAACCAAAGAGGTCGATCTCGGCCCGCACCGCTTCGCGCCAAACCTCCTCGCCGTCTCGCACCTCGAAGACCAAGGTGTCGCCGTGCTTCCACTCGAACGGACGGCCCAACGCGTCGTCGGTCTCGAGGTTGCGCAGCTCGTCGCCCAACTTCGGCAGCAGGGTCTCGACGCGCGCGCCGCCACCGTCGCCGACCCGAATGACGTCGTCGAAGTCGACCGGCAGGGTGGGG
>PFUG01000195.1:0-7632 GCA_002789955.1 Deltaproteobacteria bacterium CG_4_9_14_3_um_filter_63_12
CGCCGCTCAGGGCGTCGTCGTGTCCGGCGGTCGCGTGGTGGTGTTCGCGGGCAGCGAGGTGCGGGTGTATGCGCTGGAGCTCAATGCGTTCTAGGGAGCCGAGCTCATCGCTTCAAGGGGTCCCGCCCGGCCGAAGCTTGGTTTGCCTCGTCACCCAGAACGGGACCACTCCCCTCTCCCGCCAGGGCCCGCCAGGGAGAGGGCCGGCCCGCAGGGCCGGGGTGAGGCCGAACCAACTCGTGGCCGGCCTCACCCCCCCAGCCCCCCCGCGTTCGTGGTGTTCGACGCGGGCGACGTCCGGGTGTATGGTCCAGAGTTCAACGCGTTCTAATGCCTCACGCAGCGGCCAAGCCCCCGCAGGGGGCTTGGCCGCTCTGTTCTCGAGATCAATAAGATGAAGACTCTCTTCGCTCTGCTCGTTCTCGTCGCGCTTTCTGTCCTGGGCTGCTCTGGCGGCACCGATCCCATCTCGAAGTCCGACACGAGCGCGAACACAGACACCTCGACCAGCCAAGACACCTCGACGAGCGACGGCGACGCCAGCTCCGACTTGGACACGTCGAACCGCGACCTGACGGCCAGCGACCTGACCAGCGACCAAACGGACACCGAAGACGTCCCCGCAGACGTCCCTGCAGACGTCCCCGCAGAACTGCCGCCGACCTGCCCCAGCAGCTGCCCCGCGAACATGGCCTGCACGGACCCCGAGGTCGGTTGCCTCTGTGTCCTAGACGCCTTGGATTGCGACAACGACCCCACGAACGGCTGCGACCTCCTCGACACGGCCGAGCACTGTGGGACCTGTGACCCGGGTTTTGGCTGCGAGGTATTCGGCGTGGCCCAAGTCTGCACCGTCGACGTCCCGGGCGAGCGTGGACGTTGCGAAGCCGTGTGCGCCGATGGCCTCGTCGACTTCGATGGTGACTTGGCCACGACCCCGACCAACGGCTGCGAGAGCGGCCTTCGCGAGCTCGCGACGTCACCCCTGACGGGCCTCGAAGGCAAGGTGGTCCGTACCCTCCTCGAGCGCGATTCCAACCGCCTGCGAGTCCTCACCCTCGACTCCGCCTGGCTGCTCCGGCTCTATCAACTCTACCTCCAGAACGAACAAGTCACCGTCGTCTCGAGCACTGAGGTGGGCACGTTGACCACGATGGCCAACACCATTCACGTGGCGGCGTCGGGCAACATCATCGCGGTGGTCTGGGACCGCGAGAACATGCTCTTCTTGAGGGATGAGGGCGACGGCACGTTTACCGAGCTCCTCAGAGCGCAGGAACCGTTCGTTCTTGATGTGGTGGAGCGCTGGTATTCGGACCCCTATGAGGCCATTTTCGTAGTCGCTGCGCGCAACACCACCAACGTACACCGCCTCGTCTACGTGATCTTCGAGCCCTCCCCTGGGCCTGCGAACATGGAGTGCAACCCCGTTGGTGGTGGCTTGGACTTCTGCGTGGCCCACGAGCAGACGCTCCCCTATCCCATCACGGCTCTCTTCGGTCGGGAGGTGGCGGAGCCATGGGTATTAGCGGGCGGACAGGACCTGCACCTCTTCGAACTAACGCCAGGCTTCACGTTGCTTGAGGTTACCCCCCCCGCCGGCTTCGACATGCTGCGCACCATGCTCAACGCCCAGGCCATCCCGGACGCCTTGCTCACGTCGTCGGGCGACCGTGTCTTCGCCTTCGCCCGTACCGGATTCCCGAGCCAAGGTGGCGGGACCCCAACGCTCACCCAAACCGCAGAGGTCCCCCTCAGACATCCCTCGACCACGATGGCGGTACTCGACTCCCTGCGCACCATCGTGCTCAACGAGGTCGGCCTCGAGTTCGTCTTGACCGCGGGCGCGGCCTCGACGACCGTCGACCTGCCAGTCGACGCGCCCTTCGACGCCCTCATGGTCGCCTTCGACTACAAAGTCATCGCCTTCCGGGGCGCTGAAGCGACGGTTTACGAGATGATCCTCGGAGCTTTGAACCTGCCCTGAGCGTCTCGGTCGGCCGAACTGGCTGGACTCAGGGGGGCATCTCTGCTTGAATCCGCCGTCCTGCTCGGTTTCCAGAAAAGCTCCTCGCAAAGGCCGCCCTCCTGAGCCGCACCTCCGCTGAGGCAACCAACAGTGTTCTCTCGCAGCGGCCGCCGATGCGGACCACCAAGACCGCAGCGCGCAGCCAGCATCAGATATTGAGGACGTTCATGAGCACGAACTGGGTCAACAAAAAGCTCGCCGGATGGGGCCGATATCCCGTCGTCGAGATGCTTTGCGCTCGTCCACAGAGCCCCTCCGAGCTGCGCCAAGCCCTCGCCGACCGCGGCGCCGACTCGGTCCTAGCCTTTGGGCTCGGGAGAAGCTACGGCGACGTCGGCCTCTTACGCCACGGGAAGGCCATCCTCACCGAGCGCCTCGACCGTATGCTGGCCTTCGACCCAGAATCGGGCTGGCTGCGCTGCGAAGCGGGCGTAGGCCTGGCCGAGATCATCAAGGTCTTCCTGCCTCGTGGCTTCTTTCCGCCCGTCGTGCCTGGCACTCAGTTCGTCACGGTCGGCGGTGCGCTCGCCAACAACATCCACGGCAAGAACCATCACGTCGACGGCTGCTGGGGCGACCATGTGCGGCGAGTCGAGCTGCTCACCGCTTCCGGCGAGATCGTCTTCTGCGACAAGGACCACGAGCCCGAGCTGTTCTGGGCGACGGTCGGCGGATTGGGGCTGACGGGCTTGGTCCTGAGCATGGAGATTCGCCTCACCCCCGTCCACAGCCCGCACATCGACATGGAGACCGTCCGCGTCAACCACCTCGACGAGTTCTTCGAGGTCAGCGCGGCCAGCGCCGACTTCACCCACACCGTCTCTTGGATCGACTGCGCCAAGCGAGGTCTCAAAATGGGACGTGGCGTGTTCATGCGCGGCCGGCACGCGGCCGCCGACGCCACCCTCGAGAAGAGTCCGCTGACCGGTGTCCTCGATCTCGTGAAGAGCTTCGCCGACGGGCGGCCGTTCGAGTCGAACCTCCTGCTCAACAAGCTCACCATCAAGGCCTTCAACGAGGCCTATTTCCGCATCCACCCGGCGGGCACTCACCGGTCGATCGCCGACCTACACGGCTTCTTCTTCCCTTTGGACGCCGTTGACAACTGGAACTACGCCTATGGCTCGCGTGGGTTCCTCCAATATCAGATCGCCGTCCCTCACGACCCCGAACATCGCGTCATGCGCGAGGTCCTGCGACGCGTCTCGGACACCGGGATGGCCTCCTTCCTCGCGGTGATCAAGGAGTTCGGGGACCAGCAGCACGGCGGACTCTCGTTCCCGATCCCTGGTGTCACCCTCGCCTTGGATTTTCCGAACTACGGCCCGGCGCTCTTCGCGCTCCTCGACACCCTCGACGCCTTGGTCGTCGAGGCCGGCGGGCGAGTCTATTTGGGCAAGGACGCGCGCCTCAGCCGACAGCACTTCCGGATCATGTACCCGGAATGGGAGCGCTGGAGAGCGGTGCGGGATCGCTGGGATCCAAACGGCGTCTTCAAATCCGAGCTGGGCAAACGATTGGGTTTGGTCGATTAACTAGAGTCCATCTTGAAATTCAGTGTTCGGTCGCATTTTCCGCCGAACTCAGCGAAACACGCATTCTTCCAAAGGACATCTATTGAGTGCCCGTTCGGAAATGCCCAAGGTGCAAGGAGCCGACGACCGAGCGACGCAGGCGTACACCGGTACGCCGAGGAGCGAGGGAGGAAGGCGACGCCGCAGGTGGGTTTTTTTCGGACTGGCACGATAGGAGCTCTTACCATGTCTGTCCTGATCCTAGGCGCCACCTCCTCCATCGCGCGAGCCGTCGCCGAGCAATACGCAAAGCTCGGTCACTCCTTGTTCATCGCGGCTCGTGACGCGGCGGAGGCCGAACGCATCGCGTCGGACATCGCCATTCGCTTCGACACCATCGCGAAGTCCGCTGCCTTCGACGCCACCGCCTTCGACACCCACCTCGATTTCGTCGACAGCGTTGAGTCCCAGCTGGGCGAGCTCAGCGTCGCCGTGGTGGCCTTTGGTGCCATGGGGGACCAGGGGGAGTCGGAGGGAGATTTCGCTGCCGCCAAGCGGGTGATCGACATCAACTACACAGGCGCCGTCTCGCTTTGCGAAGCGCTGGCCAGCCGCTTCGAGCCCCGCAAAAGGGGTGCGCTCATCGGCATCGCCTCCGTCGCAGGGGACCGGGGCCGCGCCAGCAACTACTTCTACGGCAGTGCCAAGGGCGCCTTCGCTCTCTACTTGCAAGGCCTGCGCAACCGTCTGCACAAAGCCAACGTCACCGTTACGACCGTCAAACTGGGGTTCGTCGACACCCGCATGACCTTCGGCATCGAGACCAAGCTCCCAATCGCCTCGCCAGAAGCGACAGCTCAAGCCATCGTCAACGCCCAACGGCGTGGGGCCGACACGCTCTACTACCCGCAGTTCTGGTGGGGCATCATGGGGATCATCAAGGCGATCCCCGAGCGCGTCTTCAAGAAGCTCTCCCTCTAAGGCCCGTGTAAGCCGGGAAGACTCAGGCCATCCGGGCTTTTTGTGCTTCCCGAATGATGCCGACCGCCCGGTCGCCGATCTCCTCGAGGTGCGTCAGCAGGTCGAGGAAGGCGAGGCCGGTGATCATGTCCTCGCCCTCGCGCGCTTGGAGGCGAGTGATCTCTTCCTCGCGCATGGTCCGACGCATGTTGTCGATCTCGTCTTCTAGAGCTTCAGCCTGCGCGGCGACGCCTTTTTCTCCGGCCAAGTAGCGCCCGAGGTTGTCGAGGGCCTTATCTACGAGACCGCCGATCTTGGTGATGTTCCCGATCTCGTTTTCTCGCAAGACGGTGTCCGGATCCTGGTGCAGGCGGCGCGCGATGCGAACGAGCACGGCGCAGTGATCGCCGATGCGTTCGAGCCGGTGCGTGTTCTGGACCATCTCGGCGATCTTCTTCGCCACCGCGGAGGTCGTCGAGGCCTGTGCGGTCAGACTCAGATGGTTGGTGATCTCAACCTCGAGGTCGTCGCAGATGTCCTCACGTTCGAGGGTGTCCTCGACCAGCGTTCCGAGGCTCTCGTTGGGATTCTTGAGGATGGTTATGGAGTCCGCGAACATCTGGCGCACCACCTCGGTCATGTGGTGCATCTCTTTGCGGGTCTGGAGCAGCGCCAGCTCTGGCGTGTTGAGCAGCGCGGTCGTCAGATAGAGCGCGCGCGTCCTCTGCTTGACCTTCGGTTCCGGCACCCAGCGCGTCACCACCGCCACGAGTTGATGCACGAAAGGCAGGAGCAACAAGGTGTTCGTCAGGTTGAACAAGGTGTGGAACGCCGCCAAGTGCGTGGTCACGGTGGCTCGAGCCGCCAACAGCCCCTCCTCGTTGCCTTGAAGGGCGGCGAAGTCGATGACGGGATCGCCTGGCACGAGAAGATTGACGATGGGGAGCATCACCAGAGACAACAGCGCCAACGCCCACGTCGCTCCGAAGACATTGAAGATGAAGTGGGCGCGGGCCGCTCGCTTCGCGGCGACCGGCGCCCCGATGGCGGCGAGGTTGGCCGTCGCCGTCGTCCCTATGTTCTCGCCGAGCACCATTGCCGCAGCCATCTCATAGGGAAGCCAGCCTAGAGCCGCGAACGTCAACGTCAACGTCATCGTCGCCGAGCTCGACTGAAGCACGACCGTTAGTGCGGTGCCGAACACCACGAAGATGACGATCGACAGGAACCCGTGCGATGTGAGGTCTTTGACCCAATAAAGCTGCGCGGGGTCCGTCACCGCCGGGACCGCGTCTTTGAGGAGTCCGAGGCCCAGAAACAGCAGCCCGAACCCTAACAAGACCTCACCGCTGTGTTTGAGATTCGGACGCTTCGCAAACCCTGCCGCGAAGCCTATGCCAATCGCTGGCAAGGCAAACGCCGCGATGTTCACCTTGAAGCCCAACAGTGCCACCAGCCAGCCCGTGACCGTCGTGCCAATGTTCGCGCCCATGATGACGCCGATCGCCTGCGTCAGCGTCAGCAGCCCGGCGCTCACGAAGCTGACGACCATCACCGTGGTCGCAGAGCTCGACTGGATGATCGACGTCACGGCGAACCCAGTCAGCACCCCGGTGAAGCGGTTGGCGGTGATGGCTCGAATCAAGGTCTTCAGCTTCGAGCCAGCGACCTTCTGGAGCCCCTCGGACATGAGTCTCATGCCGAGGAGGAAGACACCGAGCGCGCCAGCCAAATTGAGGGCGATTCCAATGGAGCTCATCTGGTTCCTTTGCGCTTGCTGGATGTCTCTTGCGCGACGTTCGCGGCCAAAGGGCGGAGCGTGGTCCTGAGATTCTTTTCACTCGACGGGCCCAGTACATGATCCTGAGCACGGCGGCAAGCTGCGGCCGGCCACGAAAACGACGAAACGCAGGTCCTCGGGACCTGCGTTTCGTCGATCGGATCTCACCCACCGACCAGCACTGAGCCGGCTCCAAACGAGCCAACTCGCCAATCGAAACTGTGAGTCAGCTATCGCATTCCGCCCTGAATCATGTTCTGGATGGTCTGCTTGATCGCGGCGAGATCGGTCTCGTTGATGTCGAGGGAAACCTCGATGTCGTTGCCGTTCGCTGCGATCTTCATGCCCTTGATGACCGGCTCAAAGCCCATGGCCTTCACGGACGGATCAGAGCCGGCACCTTGGATGCCGGCGTTGGCCAGCTCGACGAGCTGCTTGGCGGTGTCGGCGCTGGCCGTCAGGAGAGAGAGGCGAAGCTTGAGCCCGGAGACGAAGTCGAGGGAGGCGTGGACCTTCTCGATGTCGCCGGCCATGGGGTTCTCTTTTGCCATCTCCTTGCGGATCTCAGCAGGCAACGTCGCGGCAACCCAGATGTTCGCGCTGGTGTCGACCGTCTTCACCAACGCGCTGAAGTCCTTGTTCTTCTTGAGCGCGGTGCCCTTGCCCTTGTAGGTCTCGATCGCGGCTTTCATCGCAGCCTTCGGAGCCACCAAAATGTAGCCATCCACGAAAGCCATCCCGCCCTCGCCGTCGATCTCGTAGTACTTCACCTTCTCGTGAGTCTGCTCGGTCAGCTTCGCGCCTTCGGACTTCGCGTAGGCAATCAGCTTGGCCTCGTCGACAGTAGCCTTGGCCACGAACAAGAAGTTCTCGCTCTTCTCCACATCCGGCGGTACGGCGATGAGGATCGTCGAGATGTCCTTCTCAGGATCGAATCCCGTCGAGTCCTTCAGCATCTTCAGACCGTCTTTGGCTTCCTTCTCCGCCATCACTGCGGTCATGAAGTCCTGGAACACCGTGGTCTTCTTCAGACCATCGATGTCAATGACGGCGACCATCATCGTGTTCTCGGGGACAAAGGCGAGAGCGCCTTGTCCATCATCGGCCATGGCGTTCGAACCCAACAGGGAGAGCACCATCGCGGCCGCGAGCGTGAGGGAGATTGTTCTACGGATTTTCATGTCCTGACTCCTGATAAAGTTGCGAAACTCAGGCGGCGTGCTCTGACGCCGAATCAATGAAATGGTCTTCTCGAAACCTGGGCCCCGACCGACCGCGATGCCACTCGTCGCCTATCTTTCGGCAGCGAACTCTTAGAGCGCGCCCGAGGAGCTTTATTCAACCACTGC
>PFUG01000195.1:7731-8048 GCA_002789955.1 Deltaproteobacteria bacterium CG_4_9_14_3_um_filter_63_12
CTTAGAGCGCGCCCGAGGAGCTTTATTCAACCACTGCAAAAATGTTCTACCTCTTGTTGGGTGAGCAAGCCCCCGCAATGAAGCGCCACAGCAGGGGTCTCGCTCCACCACCTCGAGGCGTCGGAAACGATGAGAGCGACCCAAGGTCCCACTCCAAAAGCCCGGGAACTGAGAAATCGACGCGTTATAGCCTGTCTTCATCGCGACCGTCAACTGCCGACTCCACCCTTTGGCGTCGTCAGGAAACAACCTGCCCATTTGAGCATCGCCAGGGGCGTGATGGCAGCGTCGGTCTGCTTCGACGATGATGGGCATCG
>PFUG01000079.1 GCA_002789955.1 Deltaproteobacteria bacterium CG_4_9_14_3_um_filter_63_12
CGTCAGGAAACAACCTGCCCATCTGAGCATCGCCAGAGGCGTGATGGCAGCGTCGGTCTGCTTCGACGATGCTGGGCATCGCCTGCATCGACCTCCTTTTGCCCTCCTACCTCTGACTTCGCCCAAATGCGCATTTTGTTCTCGGACGACGCCTAAACTCACTGCATCTCGGCGAGCGTGGAGAGCCCGTTGCGCTGTGTCCAACTGCGGAGTTCCGCCTCCCAGATGACTCGTTTGACGCTCGCCACCAAAGCTCGCGACGCCAACGCGGCGTCGCCTTGGTTCGCGATAAACACAAAGACCTCGCCCTCTTCGAACTCGAAGAGCGAAGGGCGGACGAGCCTTTGGTACCTCATGAGGACCTCGGGGTCTTGGCCTCCTTCTCGGACGTAGAGCTGGAAGTAACGCAACGCTCGCGCTTCATCCTCGAAGACATCGGTGTAAACCCGGCCAAGGAAGCCAAGGGCCTCGACGCGGTTGTGGTCCCGCTCGAACCCGGCCTGAAGGAGGCGAACGCTGCGATGGGCGTCAAAGGGCGCGTACAACAGCCCATAGTTGTAGTACGGCAAGGGATAGCTGGGATCGATGAGGATCGAGCTGCGATACGCCATCTCCGCAAGCAGTGGCGCGCCCAGCGCTGCAGAGCTGACGCCGACCCGGTTGAGACGCTCTGGGTTTGTGGGCCGCTGCAGCAGTGCGACGACATAACGAAAGCGGGCGCGCTCGAGGGACCCGCGCAGATACAGCTCGTCGGCCCGGGCGAGGCCAGGGTCTTCGTCGCGATCGGCCAGATCTTTGACCCGACGAGCACAACGCGCGCAAAAGAAGACGCTCAGCTGGTCGAGCGCAGGTTCCCTATCGACCGTGTTCATGACGCAGTGCGGGTGAGTGCAATGGGGTAGATCGAAGATGTGCCCCACCTCGTGAACCAGCACTCTGTCGAGACGCCTCAACATCGCATCGCCCCATCGCCGGTTCGATTCCGTCTCGCGGAAGCGGCTCAAGGAGTAGACAGCAACTCGCCCATCAACCTGGGCAAAACCGTATAGGTAGTCCCAGCCGTCTGCGTACAAGTCCTCCAGGGTGACTCCGACGACAAAGTCGGTGTGAACCGGCCGTCGCTCGAACAGATAGTCCAACAGTTTGAGCGCATCGACCTGTTTGCGGTTGCCGTCTACAGCGCTTTGCGGCAATGGCTCGCTCTCGGCGATCACCACCGTTGCAGAGAATCGCCGCTCGAGGATCAACGCGTGACGCTTCAACAGGGCGTCAGGGATCTCCCCAAACGGTTGGAGCACGAATCGCCGCGCGGTCAACTCCAGTTCTTGTTCGGGGATGTTGGGCTTGGCGGCGTCGCTGTCGAGGGCGAACCACACCACAAACCAGGAGGCGAACAGACACATCGACGCCGACAGCGACTGATGAACAAGGGGAGCGCGATGTGCGCTTTTCTGTTGGTATCTCACAAAGAGCGCCCTACTGGCTTTGGCTGTACCAGAGTCCGGACACCCCTTCTCACAAATAGTTCCAGACTCAGCCAAAGTTTTCGTAAAGCCCGTTCCAGGCTTAGCGATTGCGGTGATACAGAATGCGCAGCCCCTCGAGCGTGAGGTGTTTGTGGATCTCTTCGATGCAGTTGGTCTCTTGGGCGAAAAGGCCAGCTAGACCTCCCGTCGCGATCGTGCGCACGGGAAATCCGAGCTCATCCTTCATCCGTGAGACGATTTCCCGAACGAGTCCCACGTATCCGAAGAAAATCCCAGATTGCATACTCGCCACGGTGTTCTTCCCAACGACTTTGTCGGGGCGCGTGAGCTCGATGCGGGGCAGCTTCGAGGCCTTTTGAAAGAGGGCCTCTGCCGAGATGTTGATGCCTGGTGCGATCGCCCCCCCCAAATACTCCCCTTTGGGAGAAACGGCGTCGAACGTCGTCGCCGTGCCGAAGTCGACCACGATGAGCCCCTCTTTGTAGAGCTCGTAGCCCGCGACGGAGTTCACGATGCGATCGGCGCCGACTTCTTTGGGGTTGTCGCACAGAATGGGCATGTGCGTGCGAATGCCGGGTCCAACCACAAGGGGGGTGACGTCGAAGTAGCGCTCGAGCATACCCACAGTGGTCCCCAACATCGTCGGCATCACGCACGAGATGATCGCCGAATCGATGGCGTCCAGGTCCACGGCTCTTGCGGCAAAAAGCTGTCGGAGCAGGATTCCCATTTCATCGATGGTGTGCCCTGTATGCGTCTGCAGCCGCCAATGATCGACGAGCACATCTCCTTCATAGGCTCCGAGTACGATGTTTGTGTTCCCGATGTCGATCACGATCAGCATCAGAGCCTCCTTCGTTCTATGGGACCGCGGTGATCTGGAGAGAGGTGAGGATGTCACTCAAAACCGGTTCGTAGAGGGCCAGAACGTCTTCACTCGCCCCCGCCATGGCGAGGAACTCAACGGCTCCAATGGTGCGCCGAGCCATCCAAAACTGCATGGGTCGGCGATCAGGGAACACGCTGGCTCGGTGCTCGACCGTCCAAGTCGTGCCATCGGCAGCGGTGAGGGTCTCTTCTCCGAGCATAGTTGACTTCTCCCAAAAGGGGAGGACGGTCGCGAGGTCCTCACCGAGCAACGCCACGCTGTAGATGACGCCAACATCGAAAGGATTGGGGACGGGTTCGAGCAGAAGACTTCGCGAACCGCTTTGCACGCTCCACTGCGCCGGCTTCAGGAAGGTAAGGTTGAGACGCGTGCCCGCGCTCGTCGTCATCGAGGTCGAGTAGGGCTCGAGGCGGGTCGCCATGACGTCAGCGGCGAGCTTCTCGTCGGCGGTGGGTGTCGCGCGGACAGCAACAGGCAGCGCGAGGAGCGCGAGACCAAGGACGCACACCGCAATTGCGCGGGCTTTTGTGATGGCAATCAAGGTGTGCATCCGCACGCCCGCTTCGAAGGGCTGAACCACAAGGCCAGACCTCGCTGTTGCGGGCCGCAAAACGCGGAAAAGGCGAGGCAAGCGTTTGTCTTGCATCGCCTTCCGCTGTGCTGAATCGAAGTGCTGTCGGTCTCCTCAGAAACTCACAGAAGCTCTTCGCTGGCCTGAGTTTTGAGCTTCGAACCGAGCGGCTCGACTGACTTTTCGGTCTCAACAATCGCCTTGAGGATTTGAGTCATCCGCTTCTCGTAACGCTGCAGTGCGTTCGGCGTCGCACCAAAGATCTCGGAACGGGTAATCAGGATGATTTCGTCGGCGAGGACGTAGAACGGCGCACCTTGTCGAGGCTGCAGCTGGTAGATGACCTTCGGTGGGAGGCCGAGTTCTTCGGTCTTCTCTTTGGGTTTCTTGCCCTTGGTCTTGTCCTCTTCCTCTGCTGGCGCCGCGTAATCGCCTTTCATGTCCTTCCAAATCGCGGCGAGTTCTTCGGGGGATTGGACGATTTTCTTGACGCGCCACAGGCCTTTGGCCCGCACGCCGAAGTTGAACTGGCCGTCGACCCGAAGGGGTTCCTTGATGAACTCGAGGTAGCGTTCGGGATCGAACTTCAGGGCGAAGAGCTCGGAGGTCTCGTCCTCGACGGAGCCAGTGGCTTCCAAAAGCTCGGCGATCTCCTTCTTGTCGGCGTTGGTCTCGGAGACGTGGTTAGAGATAAGCTGGACCAGGATCATGGTTCCTGAGGAGTACTGCCGGAGCTCGGGGAGGGGGTTGGCCTTCTGGTTTTGGGCCAGAATGATCGCCTCAGCGGGGACATCGGTCGAGGGGTCCAGCATGAAGTCGACCGAGCCGTACCGCCCCAGTTGCTCGAAGAGCGCCTGGTCGTAGCCGGTCACGCTTTCCATTCGGCCGCCCGACTCGACGCGATCTTTGAACGGCTTGATGAACGCGACAAACGCATCGAGCTTGGGTTGAACT
>PFUG01000678.1:0-2351 GCA_002789955.1 Deltaproteobacteria bacterium CG_4_9_14_3_um_filter_63_12
CCAAGGACCTCGACTGCGTCTCGGGCACGCCGTGTGCGCCGGACCCTTGCGGGCACGGCGCCTGCGACGAGGCGACGGGGGCGGCGGTCTGCGCGTGTGAGGCTGGGTATGGCGGTGAGACCTGCGAGGAGTGCGCGGTGGGCTTCCATGTCGAGGGGCTGGGCTGTGTTCCCGATGTGTCGAGCCCTTGCGATCCGAACCCTTGCGCCGATGCCGCGCGGCGGGTCTGCCAGGTGGTTGGGGAGACGTTTTCCTGCGCCTGCAATCCGGGCACGCACGACGAAGCGGGCGCTTGCGTGGCGGACCAGACGCAGCCTTGCTTGCCCAACCCTTGCGTCGAGGCGCACGAGCACGTCTGCAGCGTGGTCAACGACGCGGCGGTCTGCTCCTGCGACGCGGGCTTCCATGCCGAGGCCGGGAGCTGCGTCGCCGACTCGGTCTGTGTCGCGGCGACCACCTGCAGTGGGCACGGCGCCTGCTCGGGCCAAGGCGTGGCCTGCGTCTGCGACGAGGGCTATGGCGGCGCGCACTGCGAGACCTGTCAGGTGGGTTACCGAGCCGAAGCGGGCGGCTGTGTCCTCGACGTCTCCTGCGACACCGTCGTGAGCTATGTTCCTGGGGCGGGCGAGTCGATCACGGCGCTCTATGTGCGCGGGGAGTTCAACGGCTGGGGGCTGAGCGCGCCTCTGGCGCTGGGTGCCGACGGGGTCTACCGCGTGGCGTTGCAGCTCGACCCTGGGAGTTACGCCTACAAGCTCTACGAGCAGGGCGCCGACCGCTGGTTCGAGGACCCCAACAACGCCTTCTTCAAGTGGGAAGCGGGCGTGCGCAACTCGCGGCTGCGGGTGCGCGACTGTGACCAGCCCAAGCTCCTCTTGACGGCGGCGCCGCAGGTCTCGGCCGCGGGCGACGTCGCGTTCGCGGTGCGCTTCGTCCCAGGGGCCTCCGGTGCGGCCCTGGACCCATCGACAGTGGTGGCCACGCAGAACCGCGTCGACCTCGCCCAGAGCTTCGTCGCCGACACGTTGACCGTAGCCGACACGGCGTTGGCCAAGGGCAAGCACACCTACCGCTTCGCGGCCGCGGACAGCGCCGGGCGCGCAGCCGAGCTGCTCTACGTGCCGCTCTGGGTCGAGGACGCGCCCTTCGATTGGCGCGACGCGGTGATGTACTTCGTCTTGACCGACCGCTTCGCCGACGGCGACGCGAGCAACAACTCGCCAGTTCCCGGAGTCGACCCCAAGGCCAACTGGCACGGCGGCGACTTCGCCGGCCTGCAAGCCCAGATCGAGGCCGGCTACTTCGACGACCTCGGCGTCAACACCTTGTGGATCTCGTCGATCAGCCAGAACACGACCGGCTCGGGGGCAGGGTCCGACGGCCGGCAATACTCGGCCTACCACTCCTACTGGCCCATCAGCACCGGTTGGCGCGACGACGCGCCGCTGGCCGGCGTCTCGTCGGTCGACCTGCACTTCGGCACGGCGGACGAGCTGCACGACCTCATCGATGCGGCGCACGCGCGGGGCATCCGGGTTCTGTCCGACTTCGTGGCCAACCACGTCCACACCGACAGTCCGCTCTGGACGGCTCACCAAAACGACTCGCCCGCCTGGTTCCATGCCCTCTACGTCTGCGGCTGGGATCAGCCCATCAGCTGCTGGTTTGCCAGCTATTTGCCGGACTTCGACTACACCAACGAACAGGTCTTCGACACCAACATCGAGCACGCCATCTGGATGATCCAGGAGTTCGACCTGGACGGCTTCCGTCTGGATGCGGTCAAGCACATGGTGCACGACTTCTCGTTCGGGCTGCGCGGTCGCATCGCCGAGTCGGTGACGACCACGGGGCTGCGCTTCTACATGGTGGGCGAGACGTTCACGGGCGAGGACGGTGCGCCGGCCATCAAGGAGTACGTGCGGGCCGAGGAGCTCGACGGGCAGTTCGACTTCCCGCTGTTCTGGCAGGTGTTGGCGACGTTCCTGCGCGAGGAGCGCGATTTCCGCAGCGTCGAGTCGATGTTGCGCTGGGACGAGGGCTACTACGGGCCGTGGGCCGTGATGTCGAACTTCCTGGGCAACCACGACGTGGCCCGCGCCCTCTCCCACGCCAACGGCGACATCGCGGACATGTGGGGCAACGGCGCAAAGGAGCAAGGCTGGCTCAACCCGCCAGCGTTGCCCACGTCGAGCCTGCCCTTCAAGCGCCTGCGCATGGCCTGGACCTTCCTGATGACGTTGCCAGGCGTGCCGCTCCTCTACTACGGCGACGAGCTTGGGATGCAAGGCGCCGGCGACCCCGACAACCGCCAGCCCATGCTCTTTGGCGCGTCGCTGAGCGCCGAGCAG
>PFUG01000678.1:2406-3967 GCA_002789955.1 Deltaproteobacteria bacterium CG_4_9_14_3_um_filter_63_12
CCTTGCGCAGGGGTGTCCGGCAGCAATTGCAGATGGACGCCGACGGGCTCTTCTGGGCCTACAGCCTGAAGGACGGCGGGGACGTGTGCGTGGTGGCGTTCAATCGGACGGCGAGCGCGCAGACGCGGTCGGTGTCGGTGGCTTCGCTGGGGGTGGCGGATGGGGTGGTGTTCGAGGAGGCGCTCGGGGGGGCGACGAGCACGGTGGCGGGGGGGGGGTTGGAGCTGGGGTTGGGGAGTCGGGAGAGTGGGGTTTGGGTGTTGAGGTGAGCGTTGGGCCAGACGTCGTCTGTGGGTCCGAACCTGCGACCTAGGCAGGACGTGTACATTTGGCAAAAGACCCAGCATCACAATTCGGCTACGTAATCGTCGAGTACGTGTGGTAGTCGGCCGCGCCCGCTTGAGCAAAGCGACTCCACCCAATACACAGGAAGGGAGCCAGGGCTGGCCCGTCGCCGGCCCTCCTAAGGAGACCTCATGCGCAGATTCACTGCCGATGCCACCCGCGACCTCACCATCGAGAACCTTGGCGACTATGTCCATGGAGTCCTCGTGGCCCTCGCCGTGCGCGCCGACCTGGCCGGACTCTCCTCCCCATGGCAAGACCTCCTCGCCCGCTGCGACGCCCACGACGCCAGGAAGAGAGCCGCGCGCCGCGGCCTGAACGGGGCGCGGGTCGCCTACGCGTTCCACCACGCCGAGTTCGCGAACACCGTCAAGAAGCTCTCGAGCGAGACCTACCACCTGGCCGGCAAGGACGTGCGGGCCGAGCCTTATGTGTCGTTCTTCGGCGCGGTCAAGGTCGCGGAGATTCAGCGCTTCGGCCTGCTGAAAGCGACGGCCTACGGCCGCAGCACTGTTGAGTTGGAGGCCCCGGTCCTCTCCGCACTGACCTCCGAATCGGCCAAAGACCTCGTGCGTTCGCTCCTCGCAGAGCTCCACACGGCCACCGCGGCCCTCGAGGAGGCCGGGCGGGTGCGCGAGGACGCCGCCTCGGAGCTCACGGGCCTCGACATCGGGCGCCGGCTGCTGGTCCGGCAGACCCTCGACCTCGTCGCTCAGACCGAGGTCGGGATCCTCACCCGCTACCAAGGGCGTCGTGATCTGGTGGACGCCATCCTCGCCCTGACCAACACACCCCCACGCAGCGGCCTCGACCCGACGGGGTCGAAGCGTCCGACGAGGGCACCTGAGTCATAGACCTATGCTTCCATCGCCGTGATGGATCGCTAGGTATGTGACAGACCTTGCCACCAGCACTCGTGTGGACACCTGGGTCTTCGATAGACCTAGGCATTCGCAACGGACGTAGATGCTTAGGTCTGTCGTCGGCCTAAGGTTCCGCACAAACGCTGGATGTTGGTCCAGTGACCAAGGTAAGGGGGTTGCGCGCTCGGGGCGGGCTGGGGCTGTCTTCTCCCTCACCCCCCAGCCCACCAAGTATCGCAACTCAGTTGAACGCCGGCACGCTCGTGAGCGTGCTCTCGTTCTCTGATGGCAGTACATCCACGCTTTCTGATGGGCGCAAACTCCCTCAATCTCAGGCTCGGAGCAAGGGAGTC
>PFUG01000472.1 GCA_002789955.1 Deltaproteobacteria bacterium CG_4_9_14_3_um_filter_63_12
CCGACTGAAGGCTCCAGACTCCAGACTCCAGACTGGACTTGTCGAACCGCAGAACCCAATCCGGAGTCCGGAGTCCGGAGCTGGCTTCTGCAGTCAGTCGGACTTCAGCAGCAGCCAAGGCAGCAACCGGCTGAAGCTCGTCGAACCGCAGGACCCAGTTCGGAGTCCGGCACGGCCTGCGCTTGACCCCTCACAGGCCGTGAGTAGCTTGCCCTCATTCGTTGACCCGCTTGGCTCCGAGCCCAGAGCCGCAACCCCCCATTTCCGCAGATTCTGGCGCGAGCGCCCCCGCTCGGGTCAACAGGAGAGATCCATATGAGGCTCGACAAGCTGACCATCAAGAGCCGTGAGGCCTTGGCCGATGCTCAGTCCCTGGCTGAGCGCCGGGGCCACCCTCACGTCACTCCTCTGCACCTCTTCTCCACCCTGATCGCCCAAGAGAACGGCGTCATTCGCTCGATCCTCTCGCGCTCCGGTGTGCAGCACAAAGTGGTCGACGCCCGCATCGAAGAGTTTCTGCGCAAGCTGCCCGAAACCACCGGCGGCCAAGGCCCCGGGGTCTCTCGAGACCTGGAAAAAGTCTTGGAGATCGCTCAGAAACACGCCGACGTCATCAAGGACGAGTACGTCTCCGTCGAGCACCTGCTCATGGCGCTGGCCGAGACCAAAGGCGAACCCAAGCTCATCCTCGACGAGCTCGGACTCGACTTGGACACCTTATTGCGCGCCATGCTCGAGGTGCGTGGCAATCAGCGCGTCACCGACGACGCCCCCGAGGAGAAGTTCGAAGTCCTGAACCGCTTCACGCGCGACCTGACCGACGACGCGCGGCGCGGCAAGCTCGATCCCGTGATCGGCCGCGACGAGGAGATCCGCCGCACGCTGCAGGTGCTCTCTCGACGAACCAAGAACAACCCCGTCCTCATCGGCGAGCCCGGCGTCGGCAAGACCGCCATCGCCGAGGGGATCGCGCTGCGCATCAACTCCGGCGACGTGCCTGAGTCCCTCCGCGACAAGCGCGTCCTCTCCCTCGACCTTGGCGCCCTGGTCGCAGGAACCAAGTTCCGCGGCGAGTTCGAGGAGCGCCTCAAAGCCGTCATCAAGGAGATCAGCGCTGCGGAGGGCGAGGTGATCCTCTTCATCGACGAGCTCCACACGTTGGTGGGCGCAGGCGCGTCAGAGGGGTCCATGGACGCCTCGAATATGCTCAAACCCGCGCTGGCACGGGGCGAGCTGCGTTGCATTGGCGCCACGACGCTCAACGAGTACAGCAAGTACATCGAAAAAGACGCCGCGCTCGAGCGCCGCTTCCAGCCAGTGATGATCCTCGAGCCCACGGTCGCCGACACGATCACCATCCTGCGCGGCCTGAAGGAGAAGTACGAGGTGCACCACGGCATCCGCATCGCCGACGCCGCGCTGGTCGCCGCCGCCACCCTCTCCCATCGCTACATCTCCGACCGCTTCCTCCCCGACAAAGCCATCGACCTTATCGACGAGGCGGGCGCCCAGCTCAAGATGGAGGTCGAGAGCCTGCCGCTGGAGATCGACCAGTTGCTGCGAGCGATCACCTCTCTCGAGATCGAGCGTCGCGCCCTCGACAAAGAGAAGGGAGCGGGGGCCGCCGAGCGGCTCGCCGTCGTTGCCGACCGCATCTTCGTTGCCAAAGCCCGCGCCGAAGAGATGAAGAAGCAGTGGAGCCAAGAGCGCGAGACCCTCAAGCAACTGCAGGTGCTCAACGAGCGCGCTGAGCAGCTCAAGGCCGACGGGGCCCGAGCCGAGCGCGACGCGAACTTCAACCTGGCGGCCGAGATTCGCTACGGCAAGTTGCCCGAGGTCGAGCAGCAGAGTGTCGCCCTCGAGGCCGCCGTGGCCAAGCTTCGAGCGGGGGGCAAGACCTTCCTGCGCGAAGAGGTCACCGAGACCGACGTGGCCGCCATCGTCGCCAAATGGACCGGCATCCCGGTCTCGAAGATGCTCGAAGGGGAGCAAGCTCGACTCATGTCCATGGAGAGCCGGCTGCACCAGCGCGTCGTCGGCCAAGACGAGGCCGTGATGGCAGTGGCAGACGCCGTGCGGCGCTCCCGCTCCGGCCTGCAAGCTCCCAAGCGCCCCATCGGCTCCTTCCTCTTCCTCGGCCCCACCGGGGTTGGCAAGACCGAGCTCACCCGGGCTCTGGCCGAGTTCCTCTTCGACGACGAGCAGGCCATGGTGCGCCTCGACATGAGCGAGTTCATGGAGAAGCACTCCGTGGCTCGCCTCATCGGCGCCCCTCCAGGCTACGTCGGCTACGAAGAGGGCGGCATGCTGACCGAGCACGTCCGTCGCCGGCCCTACACGGTCGTGCTCTTCGACGAGATCGAGAAAGCCCATCCCGAGGTCTTCAACATCCTCTTGCAGCTCCTCGATGACGGTCGACTCACCGACGGCAAGGGCCGAACGGTCGATTTCTGCAACAGCGTCATCGTCATGACCAGCAACGTCGGGAGCACGCACATCCAGGAGGCAGGCCCTGCCGCCGCCGAGCGCGTCATGAGCGAGCTGCGCCGAGTCTTCAGGCCCGAGCTCCTCAACCGCATCGACGAGACCATCATCTTCCACAGCCTCGATCGGCGGCACATCGAAGAGATCGTCCGCATCCAACTCGGGGGGCTTAATCGCCTATTGTCCGAAAAAGGTCTCACCCTCGACGTCAGCGATGCCGCCATGGAGCTGCTCGTCGAGCGCGGCTACGACCCGGTCTACGGGGCGCGGCCGCTCAAGCGGGCGATCCAGAAACACCTGCAGAATCCATTGGCGCGTCGTCTGCTTGCCGGCGACTTTGCTCGGGGTTCGACCATCGCGGTGCGAACCGCCGCCGACGGACAGTCGTTGGTCTTCGAGTAAACCTGTTCCCGCGCCCGTTTCGACGCAACGTCGAAAGTGCTGACAAATCCAGTTAGACTCCTCGCCATCACCATTCACTTGGAGACGAGCATGAAGCGATGGCGGGGAGCTGGGCTGCGCCCAGAGTGGACGTTCTTCTTACGGCCCGAGACGCTGGAGCGGCAGCATTTTCCGGTGTCCGTGGACGCCAGTCGCACCCTCTCGCTGCCCGGTCTGGGCTCGGCCGCAGTGCGGGCCGTGGCCATGGAGCTCGAACCCGCCGGCCGCCTCGCAGTTCTGCAAGGCGATGAGCTGCGGGTCGGCGGCTGGGATGGCCTAGAGCCCACAAGAACCCCGATCGCCGAAGGCACGCGGGGCGTCGCCTGGCACAACGGCCAGGTCCTACTCGGCGGCACCACTGGCCTGAAATCACTCGACCTCGCGACGGGGGCCCAGGAAATGCTCCTCGACAGCCCGGTCAGCGGGCTCTGGCCAGACTCGTGTGGTCGGGTGTGGGTGACCACCGAGGGCTTGCATTGTCTCGATGGGGCTCGGGCTCTTCATCCGCTGTCGCTCCGCGACAAGGCCACACCCACCCGCGTCAAGCTCGGGTCCGACGGACGCCTCTTGATTTGTGTTCGTGATGGGGGCTGTCAGGTCTACATCCCATCGACGAACACCTTCGACTGGCTCGCCGAGACCGAGGAGTTGTCGCTCTCCGACGTGTCCTCGTCGGCGGATGGGACGCTGCACGCGGTGCTCTCTTCGTCGCAAGGGCAAGACAGCATCACTCGCCCAGGCATGGTCTCGATCCTTCCCAATGGGGAGCGGGACAACGTCTACCTCTTCAAATCTGGTGAGCACCTCTTCGAAGGGCTCGACGGCCGCATGATGGTGTTTGCAGAGGGCTCTGTGTGGGTGCGAGAGGCGTCGGCAAACAAGGGATGGAGCAAGGGCGACTACCCAGGGCCAGGGGACGAACACGGTGGAGCGGCGGTTCACGGTTCGCGTGGCGCCATCCTCTTCGGCTCGCGCCATGGCCTCGCCCGTTGGCTCCCGGATCGGCGGGTGCTCGACGTCGACCTCGACGCGGCATTGGATCGCACCTTGTGCCACCGCTCGCTCTTCCCCGTCGACCTCTCGGTGCAAGAGATGGTGCTGGTCCCGGTGCTGCGCGCTGGCTGGGCAGATGGCCGCTTTGATAAGAAAGAGCGTTCGGAGCTGGAGCGCCAGCTTGTCTTGCTCGGGCATGACGCGAAGTCGCCGCTCGCCCAGTTTTGCCAGCACGCTTCTCAATGGCAGCCAAGCCCCGCCTTTTTTGACCGCTCGCTGGAGTTGCTGCGAGCCGAGCTCGCCGCGCTCGGTGTCGATGAGCGGCATGCGGTCGTCACCCGGGTCGTTGCGCTGAGCACCGCGATCGCAGGGGCGAGCGGTGGATTTCTGGGCTTTGGCAGCAAGATCTGCTCGCAGGAGAGGGAGTTCCTAGAGGAGCTCAAGCGCAGCCTGGAGTAGGGGCGGCCGGCGGCCGCCCGGCGCGCGACCGAGCGCGTAGGGTCGCGGTGGCTCGCTTCGAGCCACCTCTTACCCGAGTCCGCGAAGTCCCGATCGTGGGGCGGCCGGCGGCCGCCCGGCGCGCAGCGACGCGAAATCCCGATCGTGGGGCGGCCGCCCCGTCCTTGAAACCGGGTCCTGTTTGCTTTCTCGCGTGCGGATCGCATCAAGTACGTTGAACGGCTGCGATCCATAGGGTAAAGTGGCGACGTTACTTGGTTGGCCCTTGGAAAATCGCGTTGGTGTCGAATCAGTGTCCAAAGAGCAACAAATATCGCTGGCTTGCGGCCTATACGCTACTTCGGTGGCGCTTGCCGGACATGAGGAGCACGTTCCGGCCGGACGTCTGGTGATGTTTCACCAGCACTCGGAACAGGGGTTGCCGATCCTGACCTTGCCTAAGGCCATCGAGAACAATCGTTGGGTTTTTTACGACCGAGGCTATCTGATCCGGGACCCGAAGTTCGCCGAGACCCTCTCCCCGCGGCTCCCTGAGGGTTTCTACATCCTCAACCGCGATGTCCAAGTGACCACTGAGGAGGTCATTCCCAAGCGAACCCTGATCCAGCTGAGTTACAGCAAGAACGCGACGCCGATCGTCTATGTGGGCAAGTTCGAGGGAAGCACCATCGTCTTCCCCAAGGCGGGCTTCAAGTTCTCGGCTCAGATTCTCGGCTACCTCGACGAGGCCGGATTCCGGGCGCCGACCCCCCAGCAGGCGCGGCACTTACACTAGCGCCCGTCCAGAAATACCCCATCTGCGACGTCGCCGTCCTCCCTCGCTCCTCGGCGTACCGGTGTACGCCTGCGTCGCTCGGTCGTCGGCTCCTTGCACCTTGGGCATTTCCGAACGGGCACTCAAAAGGTGTCCTTTGGGAAGGATGGCGTGTTTCGCTGCGATCGATGGAAAATGCGACAGACTCTGAATTTCGAGAGGACTTGCGTTGCAGGTCCAGGCGTCGTCGGCTCAATCTGAGCGCGTGCTGCCTCCCTTGAGGAAGAAACGCACCCGCTCCGGCTCCTCGGCGAGGAGCTTGATGGCGGCGTCACGGGTGATGATCACGGGATGTCCCTCGAGGTCCTCGACGATCGCGAGCATCCCACGCTGCAGCCTGATGCTGACGACGTCGTTGACGTTGAGAAAGGGGATCCTTCCGTCCTGCGCCACGAAGTGGAAGCGTTTGCGCCCCTCAGCGTCGTCGAGACGGCCCTCCTCGATGATGCGCTTGACCCGCAGCAGATAGGCGAGCACCGGAGCTTCTTCTGGCTCGACGGCGCCGAGGTTTGGGGCCTCGGTGGCCTGTTTTTTCTGCTTGTTGCGCTGCTCGTGCTCGAGCTTGCGTCGCTTCTTGTCGTTGACCAGGCCAGAAAGTTGAAGGGCGTCTTTGAGGCTATTCATGGACTCTCCGTATAAGGCTCGAAGGGCTGGTCAGGGGCGCAGACCGAGCAATCTCGCTGAGTTGGCCGCAGAAGGAGACGTCCGCGCGCGTTGACCATCATAGCGAGGCATCCCGAACTGGTCGACCGGGGAGTGCCAGTCGCGGCCTTTGGAGTGCTTGCCTCGTTGGGGTCACCTGATAGCATGCGTGGACCGCGCTGCAGTCATGGCAGACGTCATACCCGTGTGAACAAGGAGTGCAGAGTGTCGCTCGAACTCAATCGAATGCTGCAGATTGCCATCCAGGGCGGAGCTTCCGACATCCACATCAAGGTTGGTTTGCCCCCGATGTTCCGGGTGAACGGCATGTTGCTCCCCCTCAAGGATGCCGAACGGATGTCGCCTGAGGACACGGCCAATTTTGCCAAGCAAATCATGACCCCTGGGCAGTTGAGCAAGTTCAGAGAGAAGCTGGACCTCGACCTCGCCTATGGCGTGCCTGGCTTGGGCCGCTTCCGCGTCAACGCCTTCGTGCAACGCGGCTCGGTCGGGTTGGTCTTCCGCGTCATCCCGTTCAAGGTTCAGACGATCAAGGACCTCCTGTTGCCCGCCTCCGTCGCCGCCGTCGCCGACAGCCAACGCGGCCTCATCCTGGTGACCGGGGCGACGGGAAGCGGCAAGTCGACCACTCTGGCGGCGATGATCGAGCACATCAACTCGACTCGAACCGCCCACATCATCACCATCGAAGATCCCATCGAGTTCCTGATCCGCGACAAGCGCTGCATCATCAACCAGCGTGAGGTCGGCGCCGACGCGCGCAGCTTTTCGCAGGCTCTCCGCGCCGCCTTGCGGCAGGATCCCGACGTCATCCTCGTCGGCGAAATGCGAGACTTGGAGTCGATGGAGATCGCCATCACCGCGGCCGAGACGGGCCACCTCGTGCTGAGCACGCTGCACACCGTCGACGCGGCCGAGTCGATCACTCGTATCCTCTCGGCCTTCCCCCAGCCCCAACAACGCCAGGTCCGCATGCAACTCGCCAACCTCCTCAAGGGCGTCGTCTCGCAGCGGCTCGTGCCGCGAGCCGACACCGCGGGACGAGTGCCTGCGGTCGAGGTGATGGTGTCTACGGGGCAGATTCGTGAGCTCATTCTCAACGAGGCCCAACCACGCGAAATCACCGAAGCCATCGCCAAGGGGCATCAACAGTGGGGCAGTCAGACCTTCGACCAGTCCCTCATGGCCCTGCTGGCCAATGGCTACATCGCCTACGAAGAGGCCCTCACCCAGAGCAGTAACCCCGACGACTTCGCCCTGCGTTACAGCGGCATCGAGTCGACGGAGTCGCAGCAAAGCTGGCAGGACTTCGCGAAGAAAGACGACAACAGCAAAGACGAAGATGACCTCTTCGCCGACGACTTCGAGATCGATCGCTTCTGAAAGACTGAGACCCGCAAACAAGCCGTCCCAGCCCTAACTTGACGCACGAGACAGGGCGACGTTTCCCCCGGGGCCCGTTTTGTTTCCCCCGAGGATACCCTGCGGTTTTCGCGCACCCACGGGTGCTTGACCCCTAAGCAAGTTGAGAGCAAGTCATGAACATGGAGGCCAGCAGTTCGAGATTCCAAAGACTCGGGACAGACGTAGACCACTTTTCGTCCAGGTCGTGTCACGGATTCGGGAACCCGATCCTCGCGGCGCTCGGTGTGCTCATCGTGCTCCTGTGCGGCTCGACGACGGCGAGCGCGCAAGACGGCGAAGGCCGTGTCGTCGCCGTACTGGACGTCACGGGGAAGAAGGCTTCGTCGATCCAAGGTGAGTTCCGCTCGATCTTCGACAACACCCAGCACATCCTCTACTCCGAGTCGGAGCTGGGCGATGCTGGCCGCAGAGTCGGCGTGACGCAAGAGCGCTTCTGGGAAGACATCGAGCTGATGAAGAAGGTCGCCAACGCCGAGCCCGTCGACGCGATCGTCGCCGCCGACCTGCAGCTCAGCAAGAAGCGCTACACGCTCAACGTCTACGTCTTCGATGCGCGGACCGGCGCCACGGTCGGGGACTTCGCCATCGAGCTGGGGAAAAAGGTAAGACTCTCCTCCAGCGCCAAGGACCAGCTCCGCAAAGACATCGACTGGCTGCTCCAACAGACTGGCGGCCCACCGCCCCCCATCATCCAGAGCATCCGGGTGACCATCACCAGCATCCCCGTGGGCGCGACGGTCATGCGCAACAACGAGGTGCTCGGAAAAACCCCACTCTCCATCGACATCGACTCGCTCGACTCGAAGGAAATCTGGAAGCTCACCTACAACGACACGCCCGCTGGCGAGGTGATCGTCGACCTCTCCAGGGACGGGCAATACGAGGTCGTGCTCGCCGAAGAGGCCGTCGAGAAGGACGAGCCAGGCTTCGTCTCCGACATCCCTTCAGGTTCGGGACGACCGCTGCTCGAGGTAGACGTCGGCGTCACCCTGACCAAACGCTCCACCAACGTCGAGGTGCTCGCCAGTGACGGCTACCAGATGGAGAATTCCATCTCCTACAATTCCGCGTTGTTCCCTGTGTACGCACTAGACCTGACGTTCTTTCCCATGCAGTTGCTCTCCAATAGCGACATCCTCAGCGGCATCGGACTCACTGTCTCCGCCGGATACGGCTCGCTGCTGAGTCGTATCCCGTTGCACGAGAACGCTCCGGCGCTCGCCGAGGCCTCGACCTGCAGCATCATTGGAAACCTCCTCGCCGAGTGCCCCAGCACTCAGACTCAGTTCGACGTGGGGGGAACCTTCCTGTGGATGTTCAACACCGACGCCGACGGCCGCCGCGACCCGAATGGGATGCTGCTGGGGTTCGACGTCGCCTACTCCTGGCTGGTCTTCGGCATCGACGACAACCCCACCTACGTGGGCCACGGCTATCAATCGCTGCGTTTCGGTGCCGACTGGAGCATGCCCCTAGGCTTGCCAGAGCTGCGTCTGGACGCAAACTTCTCTTTCCTCATGCCGCTCTCGTTCGGCGAAGCCCCCATGATCGAGCTTTGGGGAACCTCGGCCTCAGGTTGGGGTTTGGGTGGAAGCCTCGACGTCTCCTATGAGCTCTGGAAGGGACTCTTCGCCAGCGTCGGCTACAGCCCCACCTACTACACGACCTCCTACGGTGGTGTGGGGTGTCTCCCGCGCTCGGGCGACACCTGCAAGGACACCGAGAAGAGCGTGGCCACCGACTTCTACCACCAGCTCAACATCGACGTCGGGTACCGCTTCAAGTGAGCCTCGGCGTCGAGGCGATCCGCCTCGACGTCGAGGCGATCAGCCTCGCACCCCACGTTCTCGACCGGCTCCTGTGTCTTTTGCTGCTTTCCAAGCTGCTGTCTTGCGGCGGTCCTTGGGCCTCCGTGAAGCCGCAACACGGCACGTTGACCCGAATCCCCGTGCCGCCGGATGGGCCGGTGCTCGTCGTCGCACCCTTCGCTCTAAGCAGGTCGTCCTGACACATAAGCGCTGAGCAAGAACGAAAAGAGCAGGCAGGGACCATGGTCCCTGCCTGCTCTTCCTTTCGAATCTATTCACTTGCTCGAGCGACGACCGAGTTTAGTACTCGTCGTGGTCATGGCCTTCGTGATCGTCCTTCTTGTTGTCGACCTTGTCGACGATCAGCACTTCGGTAGTCAGCAGCAGACCGGCGACGCTGGCGGCGTTCTGCAGGGCGCAGCGGACGACCTTGGCGGGATCGATGACGCCAGCCGCGACGAGGTCTTCGTAGACGTCGGTCGCAGCATTGTAGCCGAAGGAGAGATCGGGGTTCTCTCGCACTTTGCCGACAACCACTGAGCCATCGACGCCCGCGTTGGTGGAGATCTGTCGCAGTGGTTCCTCGAGCACACGCCGCAGGATGCGGATGCCAAAGGCCTCTTCGGCGTCGGCCTTGACGTCGTCCACGGCGCTGATGGCCCGCAGCAGAGCCACGCCACCCCCAGGCAACACGCCCTCTTCGAAGGCGGCACGGGTCGCGTGCAGCGCATCGTCGACGCGGTCCTTGCGCTCTTTCATCTCCACTTCGGTGGCCGCGCCGACCTTGATGACGGCAACGCCGCCGGCCAACTTGGCGAGACGCTCTTGCAGCTTCTCTTTGTCGTAGTCGCTGGTGGTCTCTTCGATCTGGGCCTTGATCTGGGCCACGCGGCCTTCGATCTTGTCCTTGGCGCCGGCGCCATCGACGATGACCGTGTTCTCCTTCGAGATCTTCACCTGGCGGGCGGAACCGAGGTCGTTCATGCGGGTGTTCTCGAGCTTCAGGCCGAGATCCTCGCTGATGACCTGACCACCGGTCAGCACTGCGATGTCTTGCAGCATCGCCTTGCGGCGCTCGCCGAAGCCCGGAGCCTTGACGGCTGCGACCTTGAGCGTCCCACGCAGACGATTGACGACCAACGTGGCGAGGGCCTCACCTTCGACGTCCTCGGCGATGATGAGCATCGGACGACCGGCGCGCAGCACCTCTTCGAGGACCGGGAGGAGGTCCTTCATGTTGCTGATTTTCTTCTCGAATAGGAGGATGTACGGCTCGTCGAGCACGACCTCCATGCGCTCCGGATCGGTGATGAAGTAGGGCGACAGGTAGCCGCGGTCGAACTCCATACCCTCGACGACCTCGAGGACCGTCTCCATGCCCTTGGCCTCTTCGACGGTGATCACACCCGTCGAACCGACCTTCGCCATGGCATCGCTGATGAACTTGCCGACGGTGGTGTCACCGTTGGAGCTGATCGTCGCGACCTGCATGATCTCGGTGTTGTCCTTGGTGGGACGTGCGTGCTCCTTGATGTAGGCGACGACCGCCTCCACACCCTTGTCGAGTCCGCGCTTGAGGCTCATGGGGTTATGCCCGGCGGCGACGAAGCGCGCGCCTTCGCGGAAGATGGCTTCGGCGAGGACGGTCGCCGTGGTGGTGCCATCACCAGCCACGTCAGCGGTCTTGCTCGCCACTTCCTTGACCATCTGCACGCCGAGGTTCTCGAAGCGGCCTTCCACCTCGATGTCCTTGGCAACGGTTACGCCGTCTTTGGTGATCTTCGGGGCACCGAAGCTCTTCTCGAGGATGACGTTGCGGCCCTTGGGACCGAGGGTGACTTTCACGGTGTCGGCGAGAATCTGTACTCCAGTGAGCATGCGACGGCGAGCGTTCTCGTGGAAAAGCAGTTGCTTAGCCATATTGATTTGCCTCTTCTTCTATCGGTGGTGATTGGGGATGCCCGGCATCCTTCTTCATAGTTTGCTTGGACGAAGACAGTCTTCACGGCGCTCCCACAAGCGATGCGCTGCGTGACGTCTGTTAGTCCTCGATGACGGCCAGGACGTCTTCGGCCCTCAGAATCAAGTAGTCTTCGTTGTTGAGCTTGACGTCTGTGCCAGAGTACTTGCCGAAGAGCACTCGGTCGCCGGTCTTGACGGGGACGGCCTGCCGGCTGCCATCGTCGGAGCGCTTGCCGGGACCGACTGCGACGACGAGCGCCTCGGCCTGCTTCTCCTTTGCGGTCTCCGGAATGATGATCCCACCCTTGGTCATCTCTTCGTGCTTCACCCGTTGAACGAGAATACGGTCGTTGAGCGGCCTCAGTGCCATGGTCATTCTCCTCACTATTTTGGGACTCCGCTCGCTGCTTCGAGTCGTGGGTCTAGGTGTCCGTTCGAGGCATTAGTGGCTCGAACCCAATTCTTTTGAGCCCGACAACTGGTATTCACCTGGCTCGACGCGACAAGGGGCGACACGAACAATTTATGGGTTCCATCCCCTTTCGCGACGAACTCGCCAAAAAAAATTGAGGAGTCAACGTGGAGTCATCGTCCCACAATAGTGTTGATCGCGACGAACCCCTTGCAGTACAGAGGGCAGCCTCAGTTCAGGAGATCGATGACCGCGCTCATCCTCAGCCTCGCAATGCTCGTCCTCGGCCCCGCAATCATCGCGATCTGCGGCCGGAATCGGCACGTCATTGCAGGGATCGACACGTTCGTCCTGATCAGCATCGCCGGTCTGGTCCTGTTCCACCTCATTCCCGAGAGCTTCGCGGTCGCCGGCTGGAGCGCGGGCATCGCGGTGGTCATTGGCGCCGTCGTACCTTGGGCTCTGCACAAATGGTCCCACCACAAGAAAGGGCATGACCTCGGCGCGCTGCTTCCCGTGGCCATGATTGGACTCATGGCCCACGCCTTCATCGATGGCATCGCGCTCTCCGAGAAGCTCGGGGCACACCAAGGCCATACCGACTTCCTCGCCCTCGGCGTCATCCTCCATCGGCTGCCCATGGCCATGGCCGTGTGGTGGATCGTCTCGCCTCGCTCCGGGAAAAGGGCGGCCATCATCACGCTGTCCATCATCGGAGTGGCCTCTGTCGCCGGCTTCAACGCCGCCGAGCTCGCCCTACCCCTACAGCCCGAGGCTGTTCTCGGCTGGCTCCAGGCGCTGGTTGCGGGCTCTCTCATGCACGTCGTCCACGCACACAGCCCAGCCCATCACTCCCACTGTCAGCACGCCGGTCCACTGGCCATCGGCTCGGTGATCGCAGGGGGGGCGCTCATCGGCTTGAGCTTGGTTCACCCCGTCAGTGAGCACTTCTCGGCGTTGGGCGGCCTCGGAATTGGACTCGAACTGGCGGCAGTGGTCGGCTTGGTCGTGGTCTTGTTCTTCCGACAGCGAAAGCACGTGGTCGTGTTCAACCACCGGCATCAGCACTGACGGGACACAAGACGTCTTGCCGCTTGCCCAAAGACGACGAAGTCACCACTGCAGCTCCGGCTCAGCGGCAAAAGCATCGGGCAGCTTCTGGGCGAACGCTCGCACCGCATCCGCCCACATCCGCTGGACCTGGCCATCCGCCGCACGCCGCAAATCCTCGGCGATGCCGCCGTCCGCCAATCCCTGCGCCCGACCCAGCTCTAGCGTGAGCTCGAGGAGATCGCGCAAGGTCCCCTCGTCTTGAGCCAGCGACACACCACCCAGAGCGGCTTCATACCCACGCGACAGCCTCGTCGTCCCGCCGGTCTCGGCCCAATCGCGGTACACGAAGAGCGCCAGTGAGGTTCGAAAGCTCGGCTCTCGCGGCGCCAACAACACGGCGCGCTCGAACGTCGCCATGGCCTTCGTGGGCTCGCCAAAGGCGGCGTACAGCTCCGCCGCCAGGTGATGGGCTCCCGCATTGTCAGGCGCACCCTCCAGCGCGCGCTCGAGGTAGGAGACGGCCTGCTCCGACGAGGACCGATATTGCCGCAGCAATTCCGCGGCCTGCAGGTCGTAGCGCCACGCCTCGCCTGGGTTGCGCTCAGCCAACCCGCCCAACAACGACAGCGACCAGGATATCGCCTTGGGCGCCGCCAACCTCACGACCTGCTCGAGGGTCTTGTCGCCAGCAGGCAACTGCCCCTCGATAGACTCATAAGCGGTGAACGCCTCCTCCACGAGCCCCTGCTCGGCCAGCAGAAAAACGACCAGCCGCCCGAGCCGCCAGTTCGCCGGCTCACGAGCCCACTGATCCTCCAAGGCGAGCAGGCTCTCACCTACCAAATCGAAGAGCCCTAAGAGCTCCGTGTAGCGCTGCACGCCGACGCTCAGATGCTCCGGGACGTCGCTCGCCAGGAGCAAGCCCCGCCACTCTGCGAGCTGCGTGGCATAGTCAGCGTAACCGACGTTTTGAGCCCGCAGGAAGCGCAGCTCGAGGTCGTCGGCGTGACCCTTTAGGGCCCAGTCGATGAGCTCAACCACACGATCCCCACGCCCTCGGCTCGTGTAGAGGGCGGCGATCTGCTGGACGCGCTCACCGTCGAAACCCTCGAGCCCGGCGAGCCGCTCCAGCAGGGCGTCTTCCGCGGGTCGGTCCTCTTCGTCGAGTGTCAAACCCAACAGCAGAAGATAGGACTCGATGCGTTGGGGATCGTCCTCGAGCACCCCCTCGAGTAAGGCACGCGCTCGCCGCCAGCCGTCTTGAGTGCGCCCGAGACCCAAGTACGCGCGCGCCAGCTCCTCGCGGGAGGAGAGCTCCTTGAACCGGACCTCGAACTTGACCAGCTGCGTGTAGGACTCGAACGGGATGTCGACCCCCCTGGACAAGACCATGGCCAGGTCGAGGAGCGCGGTAACGCCTGTCTTCTCGTCCTTCGAACCCTCGATTCGAGCGGTGTACAGGGCGATCAGCGCGTCCCTCCGGTCCAGCCGCTCGAGCAACGCTGAGTAGGCTTGGAAGCTCTGGTCGTCGTCGAGACCTCCCTGCGCGGCGAGCGCCGCGAACGCCTCGGCCGCCTCTTTCTCTTTGCCGATGCTGAGCAGCACATCGGCCTTGCGCCCCAGCGCCCAGAAGTCCTTGCGATCGCGCTTCAGTCGGCCGTCCAAGTAGGCCAAGAGCCCCTCGATATCGCCTTTGCGCTCATAGGCGTCGACCAATTGGTCACGGCACTCTCGATACAACCAGTGGGTAGACTTGACGCCGGCGAGCAGGTCTTCGTAGGTCTCGATGGCCTCGTCGTAGCGCTCCAAGTGGACCAAAATCGAGGCCACCTCGAGCTCGGCGCGGGAGCGCTTCTCGACGTTGTTGCCCGCCAAATCGGCGGCCGCCTGGTATTGCTCCAGCGCCCGCTCGAACTCGCCCTGCTCGAGGAAGAGCGCACCCAGCTCCCAGCGCAGGTAGGCATCCTTGGGCGAGAGTTCGAGGATGGCTTGGGTGTAGGCGATGGAGTCTTGCTCGCGACCCTGGTTGCGGGCGATCTGGCCCAACTCCTGGAGGATCTCGAGCTTCTCGTCCTTGCCATTGGCGTCGCTCAACGCGGCGTCGAAATCGACCTGCGCACCGTCTAAGTCGCCACCCTCCGCGCGGGCGATTCCCCTCAGCAACCGCTCAGGCCCACTCAGCGTGCGCAGCTCCGCCAAGGTGTCCAAATAGCGCACCGAGCGGTCGGCCTCGCCAAGCTCCAGGTGAAAACGGGCGAGCAGGAGCAAGGCGGAAGCTGAGGGGCCCCCCTTCGCGAGCGCGTCCGCGTAGCGGTCGACCAAGGTCTTGAAGCCCCCAACCTTCGGGACCTGCTTGCGCAGCTGCTCGAACGGGAACTCGGCCAGCGGGTCCTTGTCGAGCAAGACCAGCAGCCGATCGACGATCTTCTGGTCTCGCTCCGAGTCGTGAACTCCCCACTCCTCGGCAAGCGCACACACCGACACGAGCCCGCTTGCCGAGAACGCGAGCGAGAGGGCCAGTAGACGAGCGAAAATCGAGCGTCGCGAAGACATGCTCCAGAGGCTAGGCGAGAGCCCAAGGGATGTCGAGACCCCTCGCGCCACGCAGCTCCTGACTCCGGACTCCGGAGTCCGGACTTTGGCCGGCTGCTTGACGAGTCCGACGGGCCGGTCAGCTTCTGATTCTGGACCAGTCTGGAGTCTGGAGTCTGGAGCTTCAGCCGAATGCTGCAAGGAATGCTGCTGCAGTCCGACCGGCTGCAGAAGCCAGCTCCGGACTCCAGACTCCGGACTCCGGACTGGGTTCTGCGGTTCGACAGGTCCGACGGGCCGTTCAGCTTCTGATTCTGGACCACATCCAGGGCTCATGGGTTGCGGCCAGTATGTGCCCAGGCAGGCCGCCGAAGCGTCCGCACGTATAGCGAGAGGCCTGCAGCGCGGCGATTCCGCTGTTCAAGATGTGCGTCGACTCGAGCGAGATGGCGCGCAGGTGTTCGCAGCGCGGTGCAGCGGCGAGGCGCTGCGCGCCGTCGTCGCCAAGGGGATTGAAGGAGAGCTCGAGGCGAGCGAGCGAAGGCAAGCCGTCGGCCTGAAGCGCTTCGAGCGCCTCACCTTCGAGTCGGCAGGAGGCCAGCGAGAGCTCTGACAGGAGCGGCATTTGATGAGTGCGCATCAGCGCCGTCAGCCCAAGATGGGTGAGCGCGCTCCCCGCAAGGTTCAGCGCCTTGAGCCGTTTCATCGAACGACTCACCAAGCGCTGAACGAGCTCGTCGTCCATTCCTGTGCCCGACAGATCCAGGACCTCCACGTGCTCGAGCCAAGTGGACTCGAGCAACGGCACGAGTCCCTCCCGGCCCAAAGAGTTGCCGCTGAGTATCAGCGTGCCCATGGCTGCAAGAGGGGCGTGGGCCAATTGCCGCGCGGCGTCGCCATCGACGTCACTGCTGGCGAGGTCCAGCACTTGGAGGCGATGGGAGGGCGTCTCGCAGACCCGCCGCGCTGCGGCCGTGCCGAGGCGGATCGCCCGGTCGCCAGCGAGGCTCAGAGTCTCGAGCGCGGGCCAGAACTCGGCGTTCGTCAACAGCTCGATGCCTCCATCGTCGAGGTGAGCGCGACGCAGCGTGAGATGCCTCAGCCCCGACAACGTCGCGCAGGTCGCTAGGGCGCGGGCACCGTCTAGCTCGACGCGCTCACCGTCCAACACCAGACATTCTAGAAAAAGGGCGCCCGAGCGGCACAACCCTTCCAAGCCTCTGGCACGAATCGAGGTGAGGTACAGATGCAGAACTCTGACCTTGTCGAGCGCAAACTTCGAATGGAGCGCGGTCAGCACGGCGTCCCCAAGGTCTCGCCGTCCTCCGATGTTGGTGGCGAGGATCTCGAGCTTCTGCAGCGCAGGGAAAGTCCGGTGGTTGGCGAATTCGCTGAGGAGCTCAGCCCCTCTGAGCAAGGTCAACTGGTCGAGCACGAGATGCTCTAGGGCATCGAGGGTGGCCTCGCGAAAGAGGTGCCCGAGCGGCGCATCCAGCCTCTCGTAGCTTGTCTTCTTGAGACGCAGCGCACGGAGCGAATTGGGACCGAGCGCGCAAAGACGTTCGATGTCAGTCTCCTCCTTGAGCGGGTCGAGGACGAGGGCGACTCTGAGGGCGTCGGTGTCGCGGGCCTTGCCCGCTTCCCAGCGCTTCATGGTGTTGCGGTCACCCTGACGGGTGAAGAGCGGCCAATCCGCAAAGATGTTGATCGCG
>PFUG01000339.1 GCA_002789955.1 Deltaproteobacteria bacterium CG_4_9_14_3_um_filter_63_12
AGAGCACAGAGAGCTTCTCCTCACTCCTCTGTGCTCTCTGTGTTCTCTGTGGTGAGCTTGAACCTTTGAATCGCACCTTGGTTCCACAAGAAATGGCGCGTAGCCAACCTGACGAGCCCGGCGATTTTCATGGCAGAGTCGCGGAGACGCAAAGACGCAGAGGGTTTCGGGGATTTGGCGGACCCTTGGGCGAAGAGTTTACGAGCAGCAAGTTTGACGGCGGCCGCGCTCAGCGCAGATTCACGCGTCGGATAAACCCGCCGTCGTTCTCGGTGATCAAGACGTTGCCAGCTCGGTCCATGGTGACCGCTCGCGGCTCGGCGATCTTTGGACCGGGCGCGTTGTAAGGGCCGCCATCCCCTGCATGCGTGTTCTTGGAATCGCCATCCACGAAGAGGTGGATGCGCCCTGCAGTGTCCACATACCAGACTTGTCCACCCTTGTGTGTGGCCAAGAAGAAGCCTCCACGCGGGTGTGCCCACACGCCACGGACCTCCTCCAGTCCGGCCTCGGTGGCGAGGAAACCCTCGCCGCCTCCGCCTGGTGTGCCGTTCCCTGCGATTAACCGCTTGGCTCCGGTCGTCAGGTCGATGGCGAAGACCTGGTGGGCCAGGCGATCGGTGGCGAGCAGGGTGTGGTCGTCCGAGGGGTACAGGTTGCCGAGGGACACGAAGCCGTTGGCGAAGACGGTCACGCCGCCGCTGGGCGTCCAGCGTTTGAGTTGGGAGCCGCAGGCGACGTAGGCGACGGACTCGTCGTCGGCGACCCAGAGCCCGCGTCCGGTGTCGCTGCCGCCGACGCGAAAGAGGGTGCTGAGCGTGCCGTCGGGTGTGAGCTTGCGCACCTTGTCGTTGCCGAGGTCGAAGATGTAGAGCGTGCCGTCTGGCTTGGCCCACAGGCCATTGGGAGACGAGAGATGGCGTTGTGTCGCGGGTCCTGGGACGTCGCCGTCGTCGCCGGCGAGATTCAGTCCGGCGATGGTGTGGATCGTCTGGTCGGTGTCGAGCCGGCGAATGGCGTGGGCGTCTTTGTCGGCGATGTAGACGTTGCCTGCGTCGTCGGCGACGGCGATGTGCGGCCGCGAGAGCTCGGCGGCGAGCGCAGAGCCGCCCTCAGCGGCCGGATTCCAGCCGTTGAAGTCTTTGTCTGGGATCAGCCCCGTCCCCGCGATGGTCTCGATCGTGCCGTAGCTCGCGGCCAGCTCCGCCCAGGTGAACTCGACGACGTCGGTGCCTTCGTCGACGGCGACGTCGCTGTCGACGGGCAACTCAGCGGGAACGTCCTCGACGAGGTCGACAGCATCGACCCCGTCGCTGGTGTCATTGGCCGCGCCTGTGTCCGGCAAGGGGGTCGTCGCGGGACTGTCGTCGCAGCCGACGAGGAGCAGCAGGATCAGAGCACACCCGGCAGCGACCCGCGCCGCAGAGACGCTGCGGGCGCCGACCTGGGGAGCGGAGGTTATCATTGAATCTCGGAGTCGGTGTCGGTGAGGATGCGCAAGCCGGTGTCGCCCTTCGAGTAGGCTGCTGGGCCCCACGTGACGTTGAGTCCTTCCTTCTTCAGGCGGCTGATGATGTCGGGGCCCTTCAGCTCACCCATGACCTGCAAGGTGCGGATGGACTCGGTGAGGGCGAACTGCGCTCCGGCGAGGTATTCTTCCAGCTTGGGGGTGCTGCCAGCAGCGATCTGGGTCTTCAGCTCCTCGATGCGGGCGATGTACGCTTCGACCTCGGTCAGCTCGATCTGCACCTCGTTGACCACCTTGGTGTGGAAGATGGCGTCCGCTGGCAGCTCGGTGACCGGCGTGCGCTGGTCAGCAGGGATGCGCTCCCACTCTTCGGGGGTCAGGAAGTAGCTCACGTCGAAGGTGTCGATGAGGAAGTTGCTCCACGAGGACTTGGGCGCCCGCGGGATGTAGTAGAGCCGGGCGGCATCAAACCAGAGCGCTTGGCCGACCGTGCCGCCGTTGGTGATCATGCGCTGCGAGATCTTGAGCATCTCGAAGGTGAGGTGCTTTCCGAGCGCGTCCCAGCTCTCGCGCGTCATGGGTGCGACGCCCACGAAGGCCTTGTTTGCGGCCGTGACTTGCTCGGCGGCGAAGGTGTTGAAGGTGTCGATCTGGGTTTGGATGGCTGTGTCGCCTTGGCTGACGAACTGCAGGTAACGGTCCCGGAAGGGCTTGATGGTCGTCTTGATGCCGAGGCTCTTGTCCAAGCTGACCGAGAACTGCCGGTAGAGTTCGACGGTCTCGGAGAACTTCAGCCCGCTGGTTCCGGTGATCTCGCGATCGACGCCGTCGAGCGCCGACGCGTAGTCGTTGAGGAGCTTGTCCGCTTCCTCGGCGACGATCTGGTGGACGTCGAGCTCATGCTTGGAGGTCGGCTTCAGGCTGCCGAAGTCCTGCGGGAAGACGGCGACTTCGGTGACCGGCGGGTTTAGGGCGCCTAGGCGCGCGGCGGCTCGGTCTCGGAGCAGCGTCCCGTCTGCGATGCCGGTCGCCATGGCGATGAGGGCTTCGACGTCGGCGCGGTCGGCGTCGGCGACGAGGCCGCTGTCCAGGGCGGCCTGGGCGATGGCGGCCGAGGACGCCACGCGCTCGAGTCCGTTCTTGTAGAAGTTCACGATGGTGTTGGTGTCGGTGAAGTTGAAGTGGAAGCGCCGTCGGTCGCTGCGCAGGTAGACCTTCGGGTCGAGGATGAGGACCCCGAAGTAGCCCTGCATGTCCTTCAACAAGCTCAAGCCATCGAGCACATCGTAGAGACTCTTGATGGCTTCGACCGGAACGCGGCTCCCGGACCATTCTACGGTGCCGCTGCGCACGTCGTCGTTGAGGGTGGCCAAGTAGCGGTCGCCGCTGTCGGTGCGGACGTCGATCTTGGCGGCCTGCTTGATGCCATTCTCATCGACGATCGAAGCGGACTTCGCCTGGATCAGCAAACGGCGGACCACCGTGTCGCTGTCCCAACGGGAGCGCCCGCGCAGCGCCATTCCGTTGAGGAAGAGCTCGTAGTCTTTGGTGTCGTAGTAGATGTCGTCGAAGTTGTCGGTGCCTAACGACAGCTCGCGCTGTTGGCCTTCGGCATCGGGCTTGTAGCGGTCGCTCTCGATGGAGAGCACGACGTAGGGGAGCGCCTCGCGGGCCTTGGTGGCGTCGCTGCTCCAGGGCATCTCATCGATGGCGAAGCCATAGGTGAAGGCCGTCATGATGTCGCTCTTGGACAGGCGGCTGAAAACCGTCCGTCCCTTCTCGTCCTTCTTCTTCAGGGTCTCGTAGAGGAGCCGCGGTTTGACGCCGCCGACGGTCAGTGTGGCTTCGAACTCGGGCGCATTGCGCCCCCAACCCCCGCCCGTGGTCGACGCAAAGGTGCCGCGGTGGATGAAGGGGCGGGTCGCGAGGTCGACCAGGCAGCGCGGCCGTGCGTAGTTGGCGAAGGCCTCGAGGGCCTTCGGGCCGACCCACTCGACGCCGTCCAACTCGGCCAGATCGTCGAAGAGGTCGTCGTCTCCGGTGCCGCCCACGCCATCGGCCCCGACCCGATGGGCGAACAAGCGCAGCGCCGCTTTGGTGTGGACGCCGATGTTCTTCTCGAGGAGCTCGACAGTGGTCGTCGACTCGTTCACCAGCTTCAAGACTTCCCGCAGCTCGCACGCCGAGAAGCCGCCGGCCGGCCCGTCGGCCTTGCCGAATCCGAACGCGGCGCCAGCGTCGTCCAAGGGCGGCTCGGTGGTGTCTTCTTCGCCGCAGCCAAAGAGGCTGAGCACGAGCAGCAGGGCGAGAATTTTCATAAGGTTTTTCAACATCTCAAAGCTCACGGTTCGTCTCCCACCTCTTCCTTCGCCCAAATGCGCATTTTGTTCCCGGACGACGCCTAAGGGCTCGCCGGGAAATAAGTAGACGAATTCAGGCCAGACAACATGCAACCATCAACCTCCTCCTTTCACACCTAGCCTTCT
>PFUG01000285.1:0-15431 GCA_002789955.1 Deltaproteobacteria bacterium CG_4_9_14_3_um_filter_63_12
GACGCTGATTCTGGCGGGCTGCAAGGACAAGGAGCAGAGCCGAGGGATGGGGCGGACGGGACGCAGAGACCAACTCGGCGCGAAACCCTCAAAAAAAGACATCGCCGTCAGTACACCTACACTGGCGGTGTTGCGCCTCCATCTGCCGACAGGGTCCGACATGAACGCTAACCTGCTCATCCCCCATCTTCTCTTCGCTCTCGCCGCCCTTTCCCTTGCGGCGTGTGGAGGCGCGGCGGCTCAGACCGTCGAGCACGTTCGCTCCGCAGTGTCGCCCTTGCCCTCCGAGGAGACCCTGGAGGACCTCGCGAACCGTGAGGCCCTGGATTCGGACAGCCCATTGGCACCTGCGCCGGAGGGGGTGTTTCGCTTCGTGGTGGTGAGCGACCTGAATGGTCGCTACGGCGCGACGGAGTACGACGAGACGGTGCTGCGCGCGGTCGATCGCATCATCGAGCTCGACCCGGACTTGGTGCTGAGCGCTGGCGACATGGTCGCGGGCCAGAAGGCTGGCTTGCCCTACAACGAGATGTGGGAGGCGTTCCACGACGCGGTCACGATTCCGCTCGAGCATTGGGACATCAAGTTCGCGGTGGCACCAGGCAACCACGACGCTTCGGCGTATGAAGAGTTCGCAGGCGAGCGGGACCACTATGAGGCGGCCTGGAGCGAACGAAAGCCCGATGTGACCTACGTCGACGACGAGTTCTATCCCTTCCGCTACGCCTTCGTGGAGCGCAACGTGTTCTTCGTCGCGCTCGACATCACCACCTCGTCGAAGATGGGTAAGGAGCAGCGCGATTGGCTCGACAAGGTGCTGACCCTCGGCGAGGCCTACGAGACCAAGGTGGTCTTTGGGCACGTTCCGCTGCACCCCTTCGCGGCCGGCCACGAGAGGGCGACGCTCAATGACGACGCGCTCGAAGCGCTCCTCAACAAGCACGGTGTAGACCTCATGGTCACTGGGCATCACCAAGCCTACTACCCTGGTCGCCGCGGCGAGCTGCGGTTGGTGGGCGCGGGCTGTTTGGGCGGTGGGGTTCGCAACTTGGTGGGCAGCGAGGCCCCGAGCTATCGGACCCTCGTCGTGGTGGACGTGGACGAGCTGGGCATTCGCTCTGTCGAGGCTCTGACGGGGACGGAGTACGACCAAGTCGTCAACCGCGCGAGCCTGCCCGAGAGCCTGAACAGCGACGAGGCTCAGTTGATGGTCCGCGACGATCTGGGGGAGCCCGAGTACCTGCTGGCACGTCAGGAGGCCGAGGCGCGTGGGCTCGTGAAGGTGGCGAGCCTCGATCCGGTCTTGGGCGCGCTTATGTCCAAGGATGAAGCGGCGAGTAGGCTCGAGGACTTGGAAGAAGACGTCGCGTCCTCACTCCCAAGAAGCCTTCTCCAGGATGGCATGGGGCTGGTTGCGGCGAACGACGAAGGCGTGGATGACTCCGATGACGACGAGGCCGCTTCGTTCGACCTGGACGATGACGTCGTCGCCGTCGAGGACGAAGCGGACAACTTCGATGACGCCGAGGAGGTCTCGTTCGACGTGGAAGAGGAAGGTGTCGCAGTCGAAGAGCCCGTGGCAGTCGCGGTCGAAGAGCCCGTGGCAGTCGCCGCGCTGCTCGAGGCGGCGCCTGAGGCACCGGCAGTAGGCAGCGAGAAGATGAAGGTGGACAGCAAGAAGACGAAGGCGGACCGCGAGAAGGCGAAGGCCGAAGCGGCGCTCAACCAGGCCACTGCCGACCTCGAGGAGTTGGACGCCATGCTGCGCACACGCACGCTGCAGCGCGCTCCCGAACCCGGTCTTTTCTCGAAGAACTGACTGTTTCTCAGACGAAGGTGCGGGGCTGACTTCGCGCGGTGACTTGTCTGGCCTCGGGATTCTGCTAGCGTTCCCAAGCTCACGACGACAGCTCTCCAAGGGTCTGCCTCGTTGAGATTCCCCATCCGCACGCGATGCAGGGCCACTGGATGAGCAGAACTAGATTTTCGTTGGCGGCGTTGGCGATCTTGGTGTTCGGCCTGTCCTGCACGGACGTGGTACAAGAGCGCCCGCTGGTGACTCGGCTGGATGTCGAGGGCTACGATTTTCGCATCGACTTCACCTCGCCGCCCGACACTTCGGTCGATGTGCCATTCGACGTGCCGCCGGACGACACGCGTCCAGACTGGCAGGATACGCCCGACACGACGCCCGATTGGCGTGACACGGTGCCGGATTGGCAGCCAGATTGGCAAGACACCCACGTCGACAGCGGACCGGACTGGCAAGACACGGTGCAGGACATCCGTCCGGACGTGACGGGGTGTACTTCCGACGGCATGTGTCCCACAGGACTGCGCTGTCGCTCGATGACAGGCGAATGCGTCGAGTGTTTGTCGGATGCGGACTGCATGACGTTGTCGAGCCGTCCGCTCTGCGATGAAGGGACGGGGAGCTGCATGGCGTTCGACTGCACCAGTGACCGGCAATGCAATCCGCCGTTCACGGTCTGTTCGAATGTGGGTGCGCCGGGAACCATGGGCTATTGCACGCCATCGTGCATCCCCTTCCAGTCGAGTTGCCCGTTCATGCAGTGGTGTTTTCCATCGCTGACGAACCCCGGGATCGGGGCGTGCGCGCCATCGCAGCCGGCCGGCAGCCCGACCGGAGGAGGTTGCTGGGTTCAGGAGGGTTGGCAGGGCAACTGTCAGGACCTCAACGTTTGCCTCCCCGACACGATGGGCGACATCTGTCTGGGCCTCTGCGATCCGCTGGCTTTGCCTGGAGCGCCGGGAGACCGCTGCAACGCCAACGACGGTTGTCTGCAGCTGATGGTCGACGACCCCAGCTCTCCGACCGGCCAGACGCAGACCGCCTGGGGAATCTGTTACCCGAGCTGCGATTTTCACGCGGGGATTGAGTGCGCGGTGGCCGGGCAGGTGTGCTCGCCGGGCGAGCTCTTCGAGTCGGCCGTGGATCTCTGCATCGAGACCCAACTGCTTCCCGAAGCCGCGCTCTGCGAGAACTACGGGGTGTACGAAGGGGAGCTGTGTGGCGCCAACTCGGCCTGCATCGACATCGCTGGCTGGGGACAGCCAGGGGTGCGCTGTTGGGACCTCTGCATCCCGACGGCGGCGGCGCCTTATGGCACCATCAACCATCCAGATTGCCGCCGACCCGATGCGCAGTGCGCCGAGATGTTCGCCGGGACCCAATTCGGGCTCTGTATTTGAGTGACAGCGCCCAAAGCTCCGGAGGAGGGCGGCACGACACGCGCGACGGGTCGCGTGTCGTGTGCGCGACTCTGCACTAGACTGCGCGCCGCAACTTTGCCGGAGGTCTTGATGACGAAGTCGTTAGAGAAGCTAGGATTTGCCTTGTTCTTGGGAGCTCTGTTGGTCGGCTGTGGGCCCAAGGGCACGTCGAACGTCGCCGGTACGGGCGCCAGCGGGGAGCCCGTGCCGCCAGTCGCGGCGCTGTTCCTGGTCGACACGACCTACTCGCCGGCCGAGTGCTTGGCGGCCTTCGAGGGCGCCGACGACGGCAACGGCTGGGACTGCGTGAACGAAAAGGAAGTTCCCGAGGGAGGCTACCCGATCGCGATTCCACTGGGCTGCTACAATCCGCTGACCTCCGAGTGGTCCGGGCAATGCGAGCTCAACGACGCGCTGCTCAGCCTCGAGGGCAAGCCGGTGACCTTCGAGGGGAGCTTCCCAGCAGTGTGTGGGGCCAGCGGCGATGTGAAGCGCAGCTACGGCGCGACCTACGCCGCCGACGACCACAGCGGCTATGTCATCACGCAGACCTATCACGACACGCTCAGCCTCGTGCCCGCGGCGCGAGCCGAGCTGGCGCCTGCGCTTTTAGAAGCGGTGAAGGCCGATGGGGTGCAGCGAGCGGTGGCCTCTCAGGCGGCGCGCGATCCAGAGAACCTGGGACCGCCGTTCGACGCGACGCTCTCCAACCTCACGGTGGACCAGATCGTCGAGCTCGACGTTGACGGAGATGGCGTCAAGGACCTGCTCGTCTCGGTCTCAGCTCCCCTCGAGGACGACGTGTACCTCGCCTTCAGTGGGCTCTACCTGATCGTGAACGGCGACCCGGCAAGACTGACCCTGTTGATGGAGTCCGACCTCGAGAAGTTCACGGTGTTGGCCCTGACGGACTTGGATCGCAACCACAGGCCCGAGATCGTGCTGGCGTCGGACTACTATGAGGGCAGCTACATTTTCCTCTACCGCTTCGCGGGGACGGACCTGGTGCAGATCGCCGGTTGGGGGTGCGGCGCCTGAGCCGTTTGTGACTTCACGCGAGAGAGGCAGCATGAAAAAGCGGTCGAGCGTCTTCTTGGTGATTGTGCTCCTTTCCCTGGGCTTAGCCTTGGGGTGTGGGCCGCGGCGAGTGAGGGTGTTGAACGAGTGCAGCGGCTCGAGCAGCGTGGACTCGGGGCCAGTCTCCTATGTGGAACGCTCGGGCTTTGTTCTCAGCCCGCTGCAAGCGCACACCATCCCTGCGTTGCCGGACTGGACTGACAAGTACTCGGACCAACCGCGCGGTGACGGCCGTTTCTTCAACGTCTCCAAGCTCATGGTGACCTACGGGCTGAGTCGCTTGGGCGCGGTCGAGCTGCAGAACCACTACCGAGATCTGACCTTCGCCGACGCGACGCTCGCACCCGACACCGCGTTCGAACAGGCGGTGGCCAAGGCCCAAGCCGGCGAGCGGGAGAGCGGCATAGGCGAGTCCCTTGACGAGGCGCCATTCATCGTCGTGTTCGACCTCGACGACACCCTCTATGACCAGTCGGTCGAGGGCGAGTGCGGTGACCTGCGCTTTGTCGGCGCCGATGGGCAATCCAGAGTGATCCAGCGCGTCCCGGGTTGGGAGCAGGCCTTCGACCGCATCGATGCCCTCGGCGGCAAGGTCGTACTCTTCTCGGCGAATGTGGACGAGGCCGTGATCGAGAACCTGACACACTGGGAGTACCACGGTGTCGCGCTGTCGCGAGCTGGGTTGATCGCCGGGGTGCTCACCAACAGCCACCTCGTTTTGCAGGAGAAGTCGGAAGGGCAGGGGGCCGAGAATCCCCGCAAAGGAAACCCAGTATCGACGCCGTCGAAGGACCTGCGGCTGGTCGACTTGAGTTTGAGCCGCGCGATCTTGGTCGACGACAACCCGACGCGGGTCTTTCAGTTCCGCAATCTGCGCGGCTTCAAGAAGTTCGATGGGACGCGTTACTGCAGTGGGGACGCCGAAGTGAAAGCGATCTTCGAGGCAGAAATGCCGGCTGTGGTCGCAGAGATCGAAGAGGCAAAGGCGGCCATGAGCGGTGGTCTTTCGTTTGTCGAGGCCTACCTACCGTATTCAATGCTGGGTCGGATGGCGGTCGAAGCGGCCATGGCCACCGGAACACGGACACAGGCCGAGGCGGTGGCCTGGGTGCGTGCGCACCCCGAGTTCGTCGACGCGAAGTTCTGAGCGCGAGGTGCGCCCTCCAACGTCGTTGAGCCTCGTCTGGGTGAGGTCGCAGATGTGCCACCTCCTGTGAAGGGTGACACAATCGAACCCGCAGCCCATTATGTGGCCGCACTATTTGGTCCGAGCGGTTGTGCTCGCCAATTCGTACGGCGCTTCGTGGATGGCTGAGAAACCAAAGAAGTAGGAGCACGAGGCGCGGTCAGGCCTTGCTCCTCGAGAGACGGTTCGCCTTTGAGTTCAGTCGACCGACATCAAGAAGCCCGCATCCGGGCGTCTAGGCGCCACAAGGGTCACGCTCGCCTTGGACTCGGTGTGGGCACCTTGGCGGCGTTCCTTGGCACATTGCTGGGCTCGAGCTCAGCCTTTGCGGCGAGTTCTTCCGGCGATTCGTTGTTGGGAGTGGCCATCGGTGATGGTGGTCGACTCGGCAACGTGGTCCTCGTGACGGTCTGCCTGGGCATGGGCTACGTGATCGTCAATGTGATCGACAAACGCATCCCGCAGTTTAGCGTGCTGGTTGCCTCCGGGCTCGAGTACATCCTGGTGGGCATCGTGCTCAGCCAGTTCAACCTCGTGAGCCCACAGACCTTACATGCGCTCTCCCCTGTAGTGACTTTCGGCATCGGCTCCGTCGGCCTGTTGGTGGGTTTGGGGACGCACAAATACCGTCGTCCCGCAGTCAGGGGCGACTCGATCCATGGCGCATCTTGGTCCACGTTCGTGACCTTCGTGCTGGCCTCCACATCGCTCTACGGCTGGGTCTATCTCTGCGAGCAGCTCGGCATTCAGCCCCTGGGCGAGGGCTACGGCCCGATGGCTTCGCTGGACCTTCTGGTGGGCGGGATGGTGTTGGGGGCCGCCGCGACGGTGTCTGGGGCGGAGCTGATCGTCGAGGTGATCCGCCTCAAGCGGCCCAAGGCTGGCTTCATGAGTCGAATCTTGGTGAACACGGCGTACCTCACTGAGATCGCAGGCATCGTCTTGTTTGGGCTAGTGTTCTGCATCGCTCATCAAGGCCAGACAAGCCTGCCGCGGGAGCCGACGATCGCCGAGTGGTTTGGTATCAACTTGGCTTTGGGGTTGGTGCTGGGTGCCATATTCGCCCTCTTTCTCGGTCGCGACGACGACGGCGAGCGCTTGTTCATCGCGGGTCTGGGCATCATCGTGTTTGCCAGCGGGTTGGCCTACTACCTCGAGCTCTCCCCGATCTTCGTCAACTTCACGGTCGGTGTGGTGTTGGCTCGCTTCAGCGGTGGGCGCAAGCTGCTGTCAAAGCTTGGCTCCATCGAGAAGCCAGGCTACATCGTGCTCTTTATCTTTCTTGGCATGGCCTGGCAGTCGCCCTCTCTGGCTGGCTGGGTGTTTGCGGGGGTCTTCGTCGGCGTCCGCCTCCTCGGAAAGGGCGTCGGTGCCTACCTGACCTACTATTACAGCGAGTACCAAGAGCGCTACTCGCACGGTTACGGTCTGGCTTTGACCGCCCAAGGCGGACTCGTCGCGGCGATCACCCTCAACTACAACCAGCAATACGCCTCTCCGCTGTCGCCGGTGATTGTCAACGCGCTCATCGTCGGGCTCCTGGTGAACGAGCTGATCGGACGGCGCGCCGTGCGCAACGCCCTGGTTAACGCCAACGAGCTGAGCTTCAGCCAGGTCGACGAGGGCGTTCCCATGCCAGAGGCCTCCATCGACTGGTACCAAGACGGCGCGTCGCAGCGCACGCTCGAGAGCATGACGCTGGACCTCTCGCTGGCAAATACCCCTCCAGAGGAACCTCAGGCGATGGAGAAGGCAGAGGCGCTGGAGATGTCGGCCCCTGTCGAACCGGAGGACTTCGGCTCCATCGGTGACACCCTCGATCCGGACGCCCCCGTCTCGGGTTCGATTAGCGCCCTGCGTTCGGAGGGCCGGCAGAAGACTGACTCCGCCGACGTCGCCGAACACAGCGCACAGGTTCAGCAGCAGGACGACGATGAGTCGGAGCTCGCCGATGCGAGTGGGTCCGAACCCGAGCACGACGAAGACGAGGAGAAGAAGCAGTGAACATCATCGTCGCAGGGATGGGAGTCGTCGGCTTGCACATTGCGTCCGTTCTCTCCGCAGACAACCTGACCCTCATCGACACCAGCGCCGACTCGTTGGAGAAGGCGGGCGACGAGATCGACGCCATGACCATCCATGGCAGCGCCGTCAGCGAGCGCACTCTGCGCCAGGCCGGCGTCGAACAGTGCGACCTGTTCATCGCGGTCACGGACATGGACGAGGTGAACATCATCGCGGCGGTGCGCGCCAAGCATCTGGGCGCTAAGAAGGCCATCGCGCGGGTCACGGATCGGGTCTACTTCGAAGGTGAGCATGGCCTCTACACCGACATGTTCGGCATCGACCTCGTGATCAACCCGAAGTTCCTGGTGGCCCTCGAGATTCACAAGCTGATCCGAACCCGTGGCGCCGTGGCCGTCGAGGATTTTGCGAACAACCAGATCGAGATGGTGCAGCTGCCCATCGAAAAGGCGACCAAAGGCACGAACCGACCGCTGCAAGACGTCAAGATGCCAGACAACGTGCGCATTGCCGGCATCGTGCGTCATGGTGAGCTGCTGATTCCCCACGGCGGCGATCAGATTCGGGTCGGCGACGATGTCCTGTGCATCGGGAAGATCGACGATATCCCGAAGGTCGAACACCTCTTCGGACGCGAGCGTCACCGCGACACTCGCTACGTGATCGTGGTCGGCGGCGGGGATATTGGTCTGGCGTTAGCTCGCTACTTGGAAGCCGACAACGTCGACGTGCGGATCATCGAGAAGGACCGAGACCGCTGTGAGCGCCTACAAGAAGAGCTCACCGGACGACACACAGAGGTGCTCCATGGCGATGGCACCAACGCTCACCTCCTACAAGAACTCTCGATCCCGACCTGCGACGTCTTTGTGGCCGTGAGTCAGAAGGACGAGGTGAACCTCATGGCGAGTTTGTTGGCCAAGGAGATGCGGGCGCAGAGCTGCATCAGCTTGGTGCACCGACCAGACTTTACTCAAATTCTGAAGCGGTTGGGCATCGACTCGACGCTGTCTCCCCGGGTGCTGGTCGCCCGGGAGGTGCTCAAACATGTTGGCGCAACGGACGTCCTCCAGGTGGCGTCGATCATGGACGGGCAAGGAGAGTTCATGGAGTTTGTGGTCTCTAAGGACGCGCGCATCGCGAATCGGCCCCTGAAGGACGTGAACTTCCCGCGAGGGGCAATGGTCTGTGCTGTGTTCGGAGATGGCCAGGCGTTTATCGCGCGCGGCGACACAGTCTTCGAGCCGGGCCAGCGAGTCGTCGTGATCACCAAGCCAAAGGTCCGAAAGGCAGTGGAGCGTCTCTTCTAGATGGTCGAATCGATTGCATACCTGGGCCTGAGCCCCAAACGCATCAGTCGTCTGCTGGGCGTTCTGATGATTGTGCTGGCCGCGTGCATGGCGAGCAGCATCGTGATCGGCGCGATCTACCACGACGCAAAGTCGATCCTGGCTTTTGCGGCGGCGGTGACCCTGACGTTCCTCGTCGGTGGTGCCTTCTTTCTCTTTGGTCGCGACGCGGTGGGCGCCATCTCGAGGCGCGACGCCATCGTCGTAGTTTCGTTCAGCTGGGTCTTCATCGGTGTCTTTGGTGGATTGCCCTACATCTTCGACGGGACCTTCACCCAGTTCCATGACGCCTTCTTCGAGACGATATCGGGGTTTTCGACCACCGGGGCGACGGTCATCACGAACATCGAAGGCTCGCTGTCTAAGGCCGGCCATTGGTGGCGTTGCCTGACCCACTGGTTGGGCGGCATGGGGATTATCGTGCTTTTCGTCGCGATCTTCCCGCAGCTGGGCGTCGGCGGGAAATTCCTCTTCAAGAGCGAAGTCCCAGGACCCATCGTCGAAGGGCTGAAGCCCAAGATCAAAGAGACCTCTAAGGCGCTCTGGCTGATCTACTTCTTCCTCACGTTGGTGAACTTCGCGCTGCTCTGGCTGGTCAGCGGAATGAACTGGTTCGACGCCATCTGTCATGCGTTCGGCACGCTGGCGACCGGCGGTTTCTCGACCAAGAACGCCTCGATCGCCTACTACAACGAGTTCGTTAGCGTCGACATCATCACGACTCTCTTCATGTTCCTGGCCGGCGCCAACTTCGCGCTTTACTACGTCGCCATTGTTCAAGGCGGCGTGAAGCGTGCCTTGGCCGATCGGGAGCTCTGGGCCTACGCTGGCGTCGTCTTTGTCGCGACCATCGCCGTTACGATCTGGCTCAACATCAATGCAAGCCCTACTGACGAGCACAACTATGGCAACATCTTCACGGCGCTGCGCTACGCATCGTTCCAGGTCGTCTCGATCATCACGACGACCGGGTTCGGCACCGCGAACTTCGACATGTGGGCGCCGGCCGCCAAGTTGCTGTTGTTCTTCGCGATGTTTATGGGTGGCTGCGCCGGAAGCACGGCAGGGGGAATCAAGGTCTTCCGTGTGCTGGTCGTGGTCAAAGCCTGCTTCAACGAGATCCATCGAGCGTTCCGACCGGAGTCGGTACGGATGCTGCGCGTCGGGACGGCCATTATTCGTCAGGAGGTGGTCCACACCATCGTCGTCTTCTTTGCCCTCTTCGTGCTCATCTTCGTCGCGGTGACACTCTTCGTCGCGTCGTTTGGTCACGACTTCATCACCAGCGCCAGCTCGACCATCGCCTGCTTGGCGAGCATCGGACCGGGCCTGGAGAAGGTCAACGCGGTCTCGAACTTCGCGTTCTACAACGGACCCATCAAGATTGTGCTGAGCTTCTGCATGATCCTTGGGCGGCTGGAGCTCTTCACTGTCTTGGTTCTCTTCGTTCCCTCGTTCTGGCGTAGGTAGCCTGCTGACATGCGGCGAATCGTCATCCTCATCCTCCTGACCAGCCTGATGTATGGACTTCAGTTCTACGAAGTCCAGACGCAGGGTGACGTCGAGCCGAAGAGCCTGGCGGCCTTTGGGTTCGTGCTATTGGCCGCGTTCATTATCGGCGAATTTGCGGCTTTCGTGCGTCTGCCGCGCGTCACGGGCTACTTGCTCACAGGAATCGGGTTCGGACCCTACGTCGCCAACCTCTTCAGCGTGCAGGTGGTCAGCGATCTCTCTCTGCTCAACAGCCTCGCCGTGGGGCTGATCGCCATGACCGCTGGCGGTGAGCTCAGGGTCGCAGAGCTGCGCCAAACTATTCGGGCGATCCTGACCATCATCTTCTTTCAGGTGGTGGTCATCGTGCCCCTCGTGTTGACCACTTTCATCGTCGGCGGCTCGTTTCTCGTCGATTGGGGCGAGTTCGGACTGAGCGGCAACCTGTATTTCTTGCTCGCCATGGGCGCGATGTTCGGCGTCCTTGCCGTCGGCAACAGCCCGGCCGTCTCGGTGGCGCTGGTCAACGACACCGGCGCCAAAGGCCCGTTCACCAGCATGAATTTGGGCGTCACGATCACCAAGGACCTGGTGATCGTGGTGCTCTTCTCGATTGTCACCGCGATCTCGGTCAGCATTCTCTCGCCTGGCAGCGGAGGCTTCGGCGAGACGCTCGGACACCTGAGCTCAGAGATGGGCTTGAGCCTGCTCGCCGGGGTCCTCATCGGCCTGATTGTCATCGCCTACCTGCGTATCACCGACGCGCAGTGCAGGACAGGGGAGGCGCGTCACAGCCCAGAAGTCGGCGAAGACTTCATGCTCTTCATCGTCGGGATGATCTTCCTCGGCATGTACGTCGCCGAGGCCTTGGTCCTCGAGAAGATTCTGGTCTTCATCATAGCCGGATTCTTGGTAGAGAACTTCTCAGAAGGCGGACACAAGCTGATCGCCGCCATTGGACGGGTGAGTCCGCCGGTCTACGTCGTGTTTTTCGCGATGGCGGGCGCGGGGCTCAACCTTGGATCCATCGAGCAGGTGCTGCTGTTCGCAATTCTCCTGGCCGTCGCCCGCATCTTCGGAATGCGCTTCTCGACGTGGTTGGGGGCGCGGGTCGCAGGCCTCAAGCCGCTCTTCCAGAGCAAGCTGTCATTGGGGTTTCTGAGTCAGGCGGGGGTCACCTTGGGCCTGGTCATCATCGCCGTTTCCAAGCTCGACCAAATCGACCTCGGCGGGGTCATGCTGGGCACCGAGGTCTTCTCGCCCATCATCCTTGGCATCGTCGCGATCAACCTGATGATCGGCCCCATCTTTCTCAAGATGAGCCTCACGGCCTCTGGGGAGACAGCCGAGCAAAGGGCTGCACAGGCGAATGCGACGCACGATTTCATGCCGGAGCCGACCTCTACGCCGTTACCAGGGTTCGAGGAGGGCGATGGCGACGCTGAGCATCCCCTTACCAACCCTCCTCGTGAGCCGAGACCGGCCGTGCCCCCGCCGCCGGACCTCGACGAGGCTACGTTGGGTCGCGACTTGGCAAAGCACCTTGGGGTCGCCCGGGAGGCTCTTGAGACCGCGGTCGAAGAGTTCCGCTGGGACTTCATCGAGCCACGGCGGTCCGATGGACGAGGGGTGGTGGAGCAACTCAAGAATCAAACCACGAAAATTCTGTCAGAGCTGATCGGTCACCTGAATGGTGTGAGCGACGTCGACTCGCAGAAGCAGTGGATCCGACGCTCCAGGGTGACGTTGTCGGGGGCCTACTACGAGATCTTGAGGTCGGTGCGCAGCGAAGAGATCGACGCCTTCGGCGACGACACGACGTTTAGTGTTCTTGGCGAGTCGATCCAGTCGATTCCTGACCAGCTCCCCAAGATCATCGGGATCGACGAGACCGAGGACCTATACGAGTCACACGAAACCGACAACCTCTATCTGAAGGTGCGCAAAGGCTTTAGTCGCGCTCGTCGGCGCTTCGGCAAGGAACGCGAACGGCTGGTGCCGCTCCGACGTCTGGTCGAGTACTACGTCGCCGGCCCTCTGCCCCCCAACCTCGCCGGCATCGCCAATATGGCGGGCTACCAACGCTTCTTCTTCTGGCGAAAGGTCAGTGTGGCCGTTCGCTGGGTCGACGGGCAGCTCTGTGATGCGCTGCGCAAGCTCAACGATCCGCTCATCATCGAGCCAGCTCCCGTTCATGTGAGCAGCGGCGATGGAGACAAAGAAGAGATTCACCCGCACGCCGTGGCGACTCCAGAAGAGGAGGTCGAGCTGCGCCGCCATGCCGCGCAGAGCCGAAACCTACTCAAGAACCTCTTGGAAGAGGCGAACTCCGAGTTCAGCTTGGTCCTCGACGATCTGGATTCCTACGCCGAAGAGCTGACGACCCGGCTGCGCTCCACTGTCACCTCGAGTTACTCGGAGCTCGTGAAGTCCTGCCGAATCGCGGGGACTTACCAGCTCTCGAACCGCCACATCAACACGAGCAAGGTCTACGACCAACATCGGACCGGGCGAACCGAGATCAGCGAGGCGTTGAGGCGCTGGCGAGCGGCTTCCTTCGGCTATTCGGGCCGGCTGCTCGCGGTGCTCGATATCATCGACCTCCAACACCGTGCGTTTGGCCGCGTTGCTGAGGCAAAGATCGACATCGCGGACGCCCTCCTCAACGACCTGCGTCCCGTCCCTTTCGCTGTCGCAGACCGCATCAAGCAGGGCCTCGTCAAGGTCAAAAAAGTATTCGTCGATGGCGTCGATATGGAGACTGCGGCCAAAGAGATCGAGACGCTGCGGTCTCAGCTCACCGAGTACATCGCTGGTTCGGCCATCGCCCGCCTCGAACGGCGTCGAGACAAGGGCCGCTTCATCGATCTGTTGGAGCCGTTCACCGTCAAGTTGGCCGCTGACAGTCGTTCGATGACCCACACCTACGACGTCCTCGAAATCCCGCTCAGCCAGCTTCAAGAAGGCGTCACACCGCCCGAGTTCAACCTGCGCAATCTCCCTCTGCGGGAGCTCTCGACCGAGCTCCTCTCCTGCGAGGTTGCCGTCAAGCTCTCGGCCATCAACGCCATCATCACGCGCACGGTCGATACGACCATCTCCGTCCTCTCGGACATCGAGCGGGTGGTCTCTTTCAACTTGGACGCGGCGCTCTCCGAGCTCCACAGCGACGCCCCAACCGAAGACTCCCCGGCGCCCCTCGAGCTCGCCCAGGAATACGCCGACGGAGGCTTGCGACGGTCGTTGGAACGACTCGAGGAGATTCTGCAGTCCATCGACACCGCCGAGTACCAAGTCGGCGCCATGATACAGTACGAGACCTTCCAGCAACTCAAGCGGCTGCAGGTCTATGCAGTCGAAGGCAACCTCCACCAGATCAAGACCTATCTGGCGCAGCGCAGCCTCGAGGAGACCGGACACGCCGCCGCCTCCGGCCTGCGCGGCTATATCCAGCGCGCCGCCGACACCCTTGATGTCGGCTACAAACACATCGCGCGCCCAGTCATCGAGCAGCTCACCGCAAAGCTCAAACGGCGACTAGGCACAGAGGTCATTCCCGACGTCCCAGCGGTCATGCACACCGAGGTCGCCAGCTTCGCCGCGGTGCAAAACGAGGCCATTCCGGCAACCTACCGCCGGCTGTTCAGCCGAGTGCCAGTCGAGATCGAGGAGTTCTTCATCGGCCGAGTCGGCGAGACTCGCCAACTCCAGTCGGCGTTCGACCGGTTCAACCGAGGCTTGCCAGCTTCCGTCTTGGTCAGCGGTGAGCATGGCTGCGGCAAGACCAGCTTCATCGAGCACGGCTTGCGCAGCATCAACTCCGGGCTGCCCGTCGGACGCATGGCCTTCAATCACAACTTCAAGAGTGAACGCCATTTGACGGCCATGCTCGGCGACCTTTTCGATGAGAAGAGCCGCGACCTCGATCGGCTCAGGCAGCGCCTGCACAACACCAAGCGCAAGCGCATCGTCGTCATCGAGGGGTTGCACAACTTCTACCTCCGCACGCTCGACGGCTTCGACGCCCTGCAGAAGTTCCTCTTGCTCCTCTCGGAGACCGCCAAAGACTTCTTCTGGATTGTCACCATCGACAGCGACTCGCTGAAGTTCGTACAGAACATCGTCCCACTGCGCGATCACGTCACCCACGTCATCGAGCTGCAGCCGCTCGTCCCGACCGAGGTCCGACGGCTGATCGACGCACGTCACAACGTGTCTGGCTACAAGCTGCGCTTCAGTGCCCCGCCACAAAGGACGGCGACGTTCGCCAACCTCGGCCTCAAAGAGCCCAGGCAGGAGCAGCTCGAGGCGGACTACTACCACGCCCTTGTTGCGCGCGGGCACGGCAACGCCACCCTGATCCTCTACTACTGGCTCAAGTCGCTCACTGACCTCATCGGCAGCAATACCATCGAAGTCGCGCCTCTTGCGCCTCTCGAGACCCGCTTCATCGCGGACATGAGCACCGAGAAGCTCCTCGCTCTCAGCACCATTGTCACCCACGGTGGGCTCACCTTGGGCGACTTCTCCAAGATCTTCCGGGTCAATGAGGCCAAATCGAGAGGGCTGCTCGTCGGGCTCACTCAACTCAACTTGCTCTGGGTGGAGCAAGGCCGGGTCGACACCTATCGCCTCAACCCCGTCCTCTTCAAAGCGGTTCAACACGTCCTGCACGGGCGAAACATACTGTAGCGGCCCCCATGCTCGAGTTCCTCGAAAACCTGATCGGCAGCTGGAGTTGGAGCGGCGTCTTCGCAGACATCCTGCTCATCGTGTTCATCACGGCGATGACCTATTTGCTCATCGGTCAGTTCAACCTGTTCATCGATCGGGTTCGTCTCGGCCGAGGGCCTTGGCGGCAGCGCGTGCTCAACTTTGCACCCGTCGTCCGCTTCGCTGCCTTCTCCGCGCTGAGCCTCGCCATTGGCAGCATCCTCTTCGAGTCCAGCCTCGTCGTCTTGGTCCTCGTTTTGCTCTCGGCGGTGATTGCACTTGGCGCTGGCAGCATTGATGTCGCCCGCAACCTCCTCTCTGGGGCAATGATCAGCTTCCAGAGGCCTTTCAAGGTC
>PFUG01000285.1:15481-17801 GCA_002789955.1 Deltaproteobacteria bacterium CG_4_9_14_3_um_filter_63_12
CCTGCGCTCTTGCATTCTAAAGGCCCCCGACGGCTGCCAACTCGAGGTTCCGAACCACACATTCCTCAACTCGACCATCACCCAGCGAGACCTCCTTGCCTTCGGCGCCCCGCTTCAGCTGACGTTTCCAGTGGCTGCGGGGGTCGACCTGGCGAGCACGCGCGAGTTGGCGTACAGAGCCGCCTGCATCAGCAAATACGCGAGCCCGAGACGCCCGCCCAAGGTCCACCTTTGGCACGACCCGGAGACGGGGCGGCTGCAGCTCAAGGTCGAGGTGCTCGCCTTTGACGCCGACTACGAAGACCACCTGCGCAGCGAGATAGTCGAGATGCTGTCGGAGTTCATGCCCGGCTTTGCTCAGGGTGAGGTAGGCGCCAAGGAGCTGAACGGCCAGAGCGGAACGTTCCGCAAGATCCAGTAGGCGACGAACAAGGCGAAGATCCCGTAGATCCACCCCTGCGCGAGCCGCCGCGAGGGCACCACTCCGAACCAGACCCGGCGTGTCCATGCTACGAAGGAGACCGCCAAGAACGGAAGGGAGAGCACCAACAGAGGGTTCCGGTGCAGCGCCATCCAGAGTTGGCCGTGTGACAGCGCGTGGGTCGCACGCATGCTGCCGCAACCGGCACAGTAGAGGCCGGTGACGGCGTAGAACGGGCAAGTGGGGTAGTTCCCTGCTTGGTTTGGATCTCGCCAATAGACCACTGCCACCGCCAGCCCTGAGAAGACCAACGCAGCGACATAGAGGGCGCGCAGCGAACGGGAGGATGGTCGGTGGTTGTCCTTAGTAGTAGCCAAAGCTGGTATCGGTCACGTCGCGACTTGTAAGATCACGTTGAAGACCAGGAAGGCGAGCCCCAAGCCGAACGATATAGAGGACCATAACTTGGCATTCTGCGAGGCGGCCATGGCGCCCTCCACATCCCCTGCACCGTTCTTCCCGTTGACTTGTGCTGCGTAGACGATTCCCACGATGCCCAAAGGCAAACAGCAGAACAGGGTCGTCAGGATGGCTTGGACCAGATAGTTGGGGATGAAGGCGGGCTCTTGATCCCCACCACCATATCCACCAGCCATAGGAGGGCCAGCCTGTTGCAGGATGTTGCCGCACTGTACGCAGCGAAAGTTGTTGTCATCGTTGAAGGTTCCACAATTTGGACAGTACACCCGCGCCTCCTGCAACACGTCGGTAAACGAATTCGACGGGAAGGCGTCAGGCTAATTTCTGTCGGCGAATTAATCAACCTGCAGGTGCTGTCTCAGCCTTAGGCGTCGTCAGGAAACAACCTGCCCATTTGAGCATCGCCAGAGGCGCGATGGCAGCGTCGGTCTGCTTCGACGATGCTGGGCATCGCCTGCATCGACCTCCTTGCCCTCCCACCTCTGACTTCGCCCAAATGCGCATTTTGTTCCCGGACGATGCCGTAGAACGTCAGCCCGTGACTGCGCTGGCTCGAGCTGACTCGCTTCGAGCCTTGAGCCCCGGGCACACATGGTGCGACACTCGGCCCTTCACGTCTCTGACGTCCGAGAGGAAAGTCCCGAGCATGGCTGACACCCAGACACCCGCCCCACGGCGTGCGCCACGACGCAAGCCACAGCCAAGGCCGCAAACCATCAACGAGCGCGCTGAGCGGGCGCTGCGCGAGCTGAGAACCATCGCGCGCGAGATTGGGGCGGGGCAGGACATCGACCCGCGCGAGCTCGACGATGCCCTCGGTGAGCTCACTCTGCCCGTCACCGTCGAGCTGGGCGGCGACTCGCTCCCGCGAGAGAACGTCGAGAAGCTCGCCACCGACCTTCGCTCTCGCGTCGACGAGATGCTCAAGGCCGCCGTGGCTTTCCGTCGAGGCCACGTCTACTGCTTCTTTTGCGACCGACCAGACTGCTCTCACACACAGCCCACGCAGCGCGACGAGACCTTCGCCGGCTATACGCCTACAGGGCGCCCGACCTGGACGACCTTTACGAACTTGTGTCTCGAGCACGCCGTCGACCGCGTCGACCTGCTCTACGCCGATCGCCCCGAGATCATTGCCATCACACAACCCGATAGCGCACTCAAGGAGGGCATGCTGCCCGGTTTCGGGGGCGACAGCCTCGCCTACAATATGCTCGGACAGGTCGTCGCTGGCCTCATCCCGCTCAATCTCGACGTCGAGCGTCGCAGCGACGTCCCGCGCGTCGCGCTCACCATCCAGCTGGTCGAGACACGCTGCGGCCGAGCGATTCGCCGCCTGAGAGCGAACCTGCTCGGTCTGACCTCCACGGAGATTCAGGACGTGGCGGCCTCGGGCTACGCCCGCGGGCCCGCCGAGAA
>PFUG01000546.1 GCA_002789955.1 Deltaproteobacteria bacterium CG_4_9_14_3_um_filter_63_12
CCCAAGAACCGTGTCCCAGTATTCGTAGGGGCGCAGCGTGCTGCGCCCAAGAACCGTGTCCCAGTATTCGTAGGGGCGCAGCGTGCTGCGCCCAAGACTGCAGACGGTGAGGGCGAGCCCGCGTTGGAATGGACGTTGCTTTGGTGCTCCTAACCTCTTGACAGAGCCGACGTGAGCCGACGCTGTTCAATCCCGCTAACTCTATGTCTTCACACGCCGAATCGACCGAGGAGCTGCTCATGAACAAGCAGAAACGCACAGCCCCTGTGAACAAAGCCTTCATCGCCGCTCGCTCGACACTCACACTCCTGCTGGCCTTCGGGGTCACGGTGTACGGGATCCTGAGCATCGCGTGCGGCGGCATGAACCCGCCGCCAAATGAGCCGCCGGTCGGACAGGATGAGAGCCCCGTCGACGAAGTGCCCATCGAGGAGCTGCCGACGGCGCAACCCGTCGAGGCCACCCAGCCTGTCACCGGCGACGAGACGGCCATTGGCGCGGAGGACGTTCGCTTCGCGGTCGACGAGGTCGGACTCGAGATGGCCATCCCCATGGCGCGACATGCTCGCATTGTTGGACAACGCGCCGTCCAGACCTCCAAGGTCGTGTCGGGCGATTGGTTCCTCGAGAACTTCGAGTACGTAGGCGCCGACCTGCAGATCGTGGCCAACGAGCTGCTCAGTCAGGACGTCGTCATCGCCATGAAGCACCGCAACCATGACGCCGAGATCCTGGTCTGGGGCACACCCGAGGACGAGGTCGAGGCCGAGCGCTTCGTCGACCTCATCGCCGACGACTGGATCGCCAAAATCGTGGCCAGCGACAGCTTGAAGGCCGCCCAGTTCGCCGCGGCCGACGCCTCCGCCAGCCGCGCCGACCTGGAGTCCCTGTCCTTCGAGGTCGTGGAGCTCGCCGGTCGCAAAGCCCTGCAGGTCGACTTTCAACGCGTCCATCCGACCTCTCGCGCGCGCCAACGCGGCCGACTCCTGCTGCTGCGCCAGAACACCACCGCCAGCTCCGTGATGCTGGGCTTCGCGCTGCTCTCTCGGCGCGACGATTACCCCACCGATGAGCCAGAGCTGACCGCGGTCGCCGCCCGCAGCGTCCTCCAAGGAGAGGCCGTAGAGCTGCGTCTGGGCCCGACGCGCAAGCTCGGACCCGCTGGCGACGAGTACGGCATCGACTGGAAACCTCTCCCCGAAGGCAAAGTGCTCTCCAGCCCGAAGACCACCATAGAGAACACCGAGGGTGACAAAGTCGACAGAGTTGAAGAGAATGCTGGCGACGACGTCTCTGACGACGAGCTCCCGACGGTTCCCGCGGGGGCGTTCGACGACGCGCCGGAGGAGACGCCGGCCGAACCTTAATGGGGATCGTAAGCGACGTCCTTTGGTGCCGTTGTTCCACCGTCGCCCGAGGGCAACGACCCACTGAGCGGCCTTCACCGCCGACCTTATTGTTCTGCTGACGCCAGGGCGCCGCATTCGCCGCTGACAGCCGAGAGAAAACCATGCAGAGAACACCGCTCCTCCCCATCCTTCTCTTCTGCGCGTTCGCGCTCGTGCTGCCGGCCTGCGGCGCAAACCTGCAAGACTCCGCTGGGGACGGCTCGAACTTCGACCAGAACGACTTCCAAAAGAAGAAGGAGCCCATCCGCGTCACCGTTGCTCCTCCAGTCGAGAAACAGAGCGGCCCCAAGGACCCTGACGGCCTCCTGCACCGAATCGCCGAGAACATCCATCCGTATCTGTCCGAGGTCCGCATCGAGGACGCCGAGAACGTCCTGGTGATCTTCATCGGCGGTGAGGCCATCAAGCTCAAAGCCGAGGATCTGAGCGTGATGACGCTGGTGGGCGCCAACAAAGAGGAGATCCAGGTCAAGGTTCACGACCAAGTCTTCAAGCTCAAGGCCAAGAAACCGAGCTGAACCCCGGCGCGCTGCAACAATATCGAGCCCAAGCGAGCTTGACCCAGGTGTCCTCTTTCTCCTCAAATGACTCGGACACCTGGAGGTCACCATGTTTTCTTGCCGCACCTGCGCCCCTTTCGCCGTCCTCTTCCTGTCGCTCGCCTGGTGCGCCCTGGGCTGCGGCGACACGCCCACAGATCCCATGTTGACCGGGGGCAGCAGCACCGGCGGTGAGCGCAATCCGACCTGCAATGCGGGACAGAGCGCTGGAGAGGTGCAAGCCCCACAGTTCGTCGCCAATCTGCAAGGGCAGACCAGTTGGTTCGCCTCACCCGTCGTCTACGACCTCGACGGCGACGGCCGCAACGAGCTCATCGCCGCCTACTACGAGACCACCGTCTTCGACAGCGAGCTGAATCTGCTCTCGACAGGCACCGCCGGGGAGGGCCGCGTCTATTCGCCCCATGTCGTCGTGGACCTCGAAGGAGACGGCGTGACCGAGGTCGTCGTCGGTCGGGGCTCCGACGTCATCGCCTATGAGTGGGTCGACGGCGCCCTGGCGGTCAAGACCGGTTGGCCCGCCAACACGACCACCGCAGGCAGCGAGCCCGAGGTCCGCGGCCTCGCCGCCGCAGACCTCGATGGCGATGGGCTCGTCGAGGTGGTCGCGAGCACGACCCAAACTGAAAAATCGGCCGATGGTGGCGCTCAGGTCTTCGTCTTTTCCTATAACGGACGCAGCTACCAGCCCGCGGGAGGCCACCAACCCGCTTGGCCTCGCTACAACGCCCTCGCCGGAGCGGGCAACGACGCCGACCGCAACGGCCAGGGACACAATGGCTACGGTTGCTACGGCCTCAACGTCGGCATCGGAAACATCGACGACGACCCGCAGCTCGAGGTGCTGGCCACCTACGACAACCACCACATCCAGGCCTTCGACTACGACGGCGTCGCTCTCGATGCTGCGCCCTGGTTCACCAACCCGGCCGACGAATTCCAAGGCGAGCGAATGACCTGGGGACAGTTCATCCGCTGGGCAGACCCGGCGGTGGAGGCGGACCACTACAACGCGCACACTGGGGAGTGGCCCAACCCGAGCTGGACGGAGTGGCTTCAGTGGACGGCCTCCCCACCCAACGTCGTGGATCTCGACGGCGACGGCAAAAACGAGGTACTCGGTGTGCCCAACATCGAGCTGCACGACCCCTACGAGACCCAAGCCTACGGCGTCTTCGTCCTCGAGGGGGCGTACGGCGATGGTCCCCGCTCTGCCATGCGCAAGCCAGGCTGGGAAGTGCTGCCGCGTGGCGAGAAGCCCATCTTGGTGGACGGCTGGTATCCGCCCGCCGGGGTGCCCGCAGCGACCACCGTCGACATCCAAGGGGATGCAAAGCCGGAGATCGTCGTGCCGCTCAACGACGGCTTCGTCTACGCCTTCGACGCCAACGCCCAGCGGCTCTGGCGCTTCAACTTCCGTCATGGCAAGGCCATCCTGTACGCCACGGAGGTCGTCGTCGCGGATCTCAACCAGGACGGCAGCCCCGAGCTCCTGTTCGCCACTTGGGGTGCCCCTGACGTGCTCGACTCCGGGAACTTGGTCATTTTGGCCGCCGATGGGACCCTGTTGCACGACCTCGCGTTGCCCAACCCCGGCGAGAACGGCAATGGCAATGGCGCTCCCGCCGCGCCAGCCGTCGGCGACCTAGACGGTGACGAGCAGCTCGAGATCTTCGTGCAGACCTTCGAGCACGGCATGGACGTCTTCACGGTGCCCGGCTCAGCGACGAATTGCCTGCTATGGTCGACGGCCAGAGGCGGGCCACTGCGCATGGGGCAGCCCAATGGCTGAGCCGCGCAGACACGACACGACGCGAGTTCTACTTTGCGCCGACGTGGAGAGAGGCTAGGTTTCAGTTCTCGGATTCGTCGAATGAAAGAGAGGTTCTCGTGCGCAAAGTCTCATTGCTCGTAGGTGTTCTGACCCTGGCGCTGACCGCCTGCCACCCCTTCGAGAGCC
>PFUG01000406.1 GCA_002789955.1 Deltaproteobacteria bacterium CG_4_9_14_3_um_filter_63_12
ATCAGTGCCCGCAGTTGCGACCGCGGGAGTTGCTGCCGCCGTCGCGCCGGCGCCTGCTGCGCCGCCACCCGCACCAGCGCCTGCCCCTGCGCCTGCGCCTGCGCCGCCTGGCTTGGATTTCTCCTTGGCAATCGGCTCTTTGGTGTCCTTCGCGTCTTTCACGGCGTCAAGTTTGGCCTTGCCGTTTTTGTCGTCGAGGTTGGCCTTCTCGTCCGGTCCACCCTTGGCAGTCAGGTCGGTCTTCTTGTCCGCTCCGCCCTTGCCCTTTGGGTCGGTCGTCACCGCCTCGTCTTTGCCTGTGGGGCCCTTCTTATCCTCTTTTTTGGACGCGTCCGCCGCGGTGGTCTCCTCTGGGGCCTTGCCCTTCGTGTCCGCCTTGTCCTTGTCCTTTTCGTCGGTGTTCTTTTCGTCTCCGCTCGTGGGCTTCACGTCGGCTTTGGGCTTGTTTTTGTCTTCTTTGCCGGGGGTCTTGTCCCCGCCAGCCTTCTCGTCGCCCTTCAAAGACGCCGGCTCGGCCGCAACCTGATTCTTGGGGTCCGCTGTATCCTTTTGCCCGGCATCGGCCCCGTCCTGAGTTTGCGGTTGCGCGTCGGCCTGAGGGCGATCCCCACCCTGCGGGCTCGAACCCTCTGAGCGCTGCACGACCTCGTCGTCGCCTTGCGTTTGTTCTTGGGGCTGCAGAGATTGTTGTGCGCTGGCGATCATAGGAGCTGCCTCAGTGATGAGCGTGACATCGACTAGCTTGGATTGCCTCACTTCCTACGACCGCCCTTCGCTTCATTTAGCAGGGGCTACGGTGCGAAAAATCAGTCGTCCGCTCGGCAAGGCACAGGATGTCGATGGTTCGTGCAAATGTCCCGAATGTTGCGCGCAAGAAACGCACCTACATTCGCCCCGGCTTAACAAACCTTTGCACAGGCTCGAGTTTCATTGTCAGCAGTGCGTTCAGCTGTTCCCATTCTGGCCAATTTGACACAGAGTTGAGGACGCTAGACCTCGGCAAATTCGCCCCACTCAGTTCAATTCGTATCGTCTAGAGACCTCAGCGTGATCCTTCCGATCTCCGGCCGGCTTCCCAGCCGGATCGGGTAGCCCCAGAAGCCGGTCCCAGAACTGACGTAGACCCAGGTCTGGTCGTGCTTGTAGAGGCCTCGCACATACGGACATTGCAGCGAAAAGAAGAAGCCAAGAGGCCAGAACTGTCCGCCATGGGTGTGCCCGCTGAGCTGCAACCCGACCCCGTGCTTGGCGGCCTCCTCAATGGCGCGAGGTTGGTGGGCGAGCAGCACGAGCTCACGGTTGGGGTCTCGGCCCAGGCAGGCTTTGGGGAGGTCGGGGGCGTGCCCTTCGAGCATCCCTTTGGCGTCAAAATCGTCGACGCCGGCCAGATCGAAGCTCGGACCGTCGGCCAGGCCAATGGAGACGCGCTCGTTGCGCAGGGTCCAGACGCCAAGGCCGGCCAGCGTTTCGAGCCACCCGTCGGCGTCGCCGTAGTACTCGTGGTTGCCAGTGACGAAGAAGACGCCGCAGGGGGCTGAGAGCGTCCGGAGGCAATCCAATTCTTCGCCGAGCTGGGCGACGGACCCATCGACCAAATCGCCGGTGATGGCGATGAGGTCGGGCTGCAAAGCGTTGACGGCGGCGACGACCTTGGCCAGCCACTCTCCGCCGCGAACTGGGCCGAGATGAAGATCGGTGATTTGCACAATGGTGAAGCCGTCTAGGGCTAGGGGAAGCCTAGCGAGTGGGACCTCGACCTCACGGACTGCCCACTCCCCCATTGTTGCGGCGACCCCGAGGGTGGTCGCGCCGGTCACTCCCCCGATCGCCAAGCCGGTGGCGCTGCGAATCAGGAAATCCCTGCGTTCGGGGTCGAGGTGGTCGGGGTTCGCTCGCTTCCCGCGCGCCAGCCTTTGGGCTGCCCAGAGTCCACCGCGCACGACCTCGAGCGCGGCCAATGCAGGCGCGAAGAGCAAGACGGCGCCTAGCCAGACGGCGAAGGGAAAGAGGGGCGCCCGGAGCGCCGCGACGGGGTAGAGTCGACCGATGAGGAGCGTGGCGCACAAGCCCGCTCCGAGGACCACGAGGACGCCCAGGGCGGCGCGGCGGTAGCGGGGGGCGAGGAGTCGAATCAAGCGGAAGTAGAGGGCGAGGTGCAAGGCGCCGACGAGCAGAGCCACGCCGCAGCCCAGGACCAGAACTTCTTGGGTCCTGCTCATAGTGCGATCGCGAGCGCAAGGACGCGAGGCGGCTCGCTTCGAGCCACTTCAGTTCTGGGAAGCGAGCGAAATCCCATCGCGGAGCAGCGGCTCATCTAGCCCCTCTTCTTGCTCTTCGCCTTGCTCTTGGCCGCCTTCGCTTCGTCATCCCCTTCGTCCGCAGCGCCGCCTTCGGCGCTGACGAAGATGGGCTCTCCGGTGAAGGGGACCTCCTCGAGGAACTCGGCGTACATCGCTGCGAACTGGGCCTTGTCGAGGTTCGCGGCGCCGAAGAAGGCCTCGGAAGTGTCGGCGGTGCTAAAATCGGCGCCGGTCAAGTTGGCGCGGCGGAAGTTCGCCTCGAAGAGTTTGGCTGCGCCAAACTTGGCGCCGGTGAGGTCAGCGTCGACAAGGTTGGTGTCGTTGAGGCTGGCGTCGCCGAAGACGGTCCCGGGGCCGTCAGCGCCTGAGAGATCGGCGGATTCGAGGTCGGCCCCGGTGAAGTTGGCGCCCTTGATGATCGCCTTCTGCAGCTTGGCGACGATGAGCTTGGCGCCCTTGAGGCTGGCGTTGGTGAAGTCGACCGTCGTGAAGCCAAGGACCGCCTTCAAATATGCGGTGTCGAGGCTGGCGCCCGCGAACGAAGCGCGGGAGATGCGAGCCATCTCGAAGTTGACGCTGTTGCAGTCGGTGTTCGAGAAGTTGGCGCCTTCGAGCAGGGCCTCTCGGAAGGAGGAGAGCGGCAGCTTGGCGCCGCTCAAGTCGGCCTCGCAGAGGTCTGAGTTGGTCAGGTTGGCCTCGGTGAGATCGGCGCCTGTGAGCGCGATGCCGGGCACCTGCGCTTTGTACCAGCTGGTCTTCTTCAGCGAGGCCCCAGTGGCGTCGACCTGGGTTCCTTGGGCGTACGAGAAGCCCGCGAAGTCGCCACGGGTGTTGCGCATCGAGAGGCCGGTGACGTTGGCGTTGCGCAAGTCGGCGCCAGTCAGATCACAGTCGTCGAAGTTGCACTGAGTCAGGTCACAGTGGTGGAGCCTGGCGCCAGCGAAGCTGGCGTTCTTGGCGGTGGCGTTGCGCAGAGAGGCGTGTTGCAGGTCTGCCGCAGAGAGGATCGCCTTGTCGAGGTTCGCCCCACGCAGATCGACCTCGCGAAGGGTCGTGTGCCGCAAAGAAGTGCCGCTCAGGTTGGCGCCACCGAGACAGCACTGAGCGAGATTGGCACGATCGAGATTGGCTTTTCGCAGGTCCAGTCCGGAGAGATCGATGCCTCTGAGGTCTCGACCATTGGTCACCTCGTCGACCCGATGAAAGCCTTCCAAGACCGTCCACCACTCCGGCTCACCTGCAACCAAGGCGGCGATGACCGCCTCTCGGCGTTCAGGTCCCTCGGCCATGTTGGTCCAACGATAGGATGGGTCCATGTCCGTGACTTCCCTTCAGACTCGTGTCGGTTCGTTTCAGGTCTTCGCAGGCGACAATGCTCGGTTCGCTGGCTCACCCGTGACAGCCAGGTCAACCCGACCGCCGCCGGGCGAAACTCAAACACGCAAAGTCAATTCCACCGTAACCCCGGCTTGGTAGCACAGAACCCGTTGCCGAACAAGCGCCCCCCGAAGGCGGATCCAATTGGGCGGGGTGCGGTTCGGGGCTGGCGTGCGCGGGGGAGCGGTTCGGGGGCT
>PFUG01000230.1 GCA_002789955.1 Deltaproteobacteria bacterium CG_4_9_14_3_um_filter_63_12
ACAGAGGAGTGAGGAGAAGCTCTCTGTGCTCTCTGTGGTGAATAGCTCGTCGCAGAATCTCTTATGTTTCTTTCGGCGCCTGGTCGCTCAGCCCCGATTCCAATTCCGGAACTTCTCCATCAACTCATCGCGTACTTCAGTGGGGATAGGCTCTGGCGACAAAGCTCCGACGGCGCCGATCGTCAGCTTCCGTTCACGAAGGAACTCGCGGCAGTGTTTGCACATCCCGATGTGGAGCTGAAAACGCAACCGGTCGGCGAACCCCATGCGGCCTTCGAGGTAATCGGTCACCAGCTCTGTTAGCTCTTTGCATGTCAGCATGATGACTTACTCCTCGTCCAGATACGACTCGAGGGCACGATGCAACACTGAGCGTGCGCGGTGAAGCATGACGCGTTGATTGGTCTCGGCGATGCCCATGATGTTACAGACCTCCTCTGCTGACACACCTTCGAGGTCGCGCAGCACCAAAACCGTGCGCTGCCGTGGCGGCAGCTCCGTAATGGCCTGCTCGAGCCGTTGGCGCGCCTCGCCTCTGAGCAACAGCGCCTCTGGTGTGTCGTCTTCCCAACGGTGTGGGGGCTCCGCCCAACCGCCATTGGCGCGGAAACGCTCGGGCTCGACTGCGGGCTCTGCCTCATCACCATCCCCGAGGGCCGAGAACGGAACCGTCCTCGCTTCGCGTACTCCGCGGGTCTTGGCCCGATTGATGAGGATGCGAAAGATCCAGGTCTTGAGCGAGGAGCGGCCCTCGAATCGCTTCAGGCCACTCAATACGCCAACCCAGGTCTCCTGAACCACCTCTTGGGCACTGGCCTGCGTCTTGACGAAGGACAGCGCCAAGCGGGTCAAGCGGCCGTGGTACGCCTCGATGAGGCTGGTGAAGGCGGTCTCGTCCCCTGCGAGCAGCTTGCGAACGAGTGCGAGGTCCTCAGGCGAGGCTGGCCGACCGAGGGCGATGTCGCCCTCTAGGTTCGACTCGGTCGTTGCCAGAGCTGATGAGTTTGGCTCGTCGTTCATTCGGTCTCCTATTCTTGGGAGCGAAACCTGCGCGATCGTGGCTGGTTTGTCTATAGGGGGGGCGCGTCCTTCTCAGGAAGCTCTGTGCTGCCAAGAGAGGATTCTCAAAGTCCGTGTAACACCGAGGGCATTCCGACGACTGTGTGCCACCACTTGCACAGTTGTAGGAGCAGCATCGTGACCACACAAACCTCGACTTCAGCATGGGCTCTGGCGCTGCTGCGTTCAAACAGCCCATACGGCCAGGCCTTAGAGGACCACTGTCGGCGCCTCCATGGTTTCGCGACCAACCTCGCGGCTCAGGACGGCGTTGTGCTCGATGACGACCTACTGTTGGCGGCTTGCTTCCTACATGACATTGGACTCTGCGTGCGGGACTCGTCTTCCCGCGACTACATCGAGCGAGGGTTAGATTTCGTCGAGGCACGTCTCGCGGACTCGGGACTGGGGCTGACCGCTCAACAAGAAGAGTCGCTCGTCGAGCTGATGCGGACCAACCACTCTCTGCTGCCTCTGCGTGGGCTCTCGCCACAGGCCGAGATGCTTCGCAGAGCGGTGCAAGTTGAGCACAGCTTAGGTTTCATCTCGTTCGGGTTACCTGCTGAGGCGCGTGCAGAGGTGTTTTCTAGGTTTCCTCGCGCCAACTTCAACCAAGTGCTCCTTGGCTTCTTTCGGACCGCGCTCGTCGACGACGACCCGCGCGCGCTGCTGCACGTCTTCCTTCCCGGTGGGTGGGCACAGCTCAGAGCGGCATTCACAGCCGGCCACTCGAGTCACGCCGCCAGCACTCGCAACCTATGGAAAAGCTCATGAAAATGACCGTAAAAGTTCTCAAAGTTTGCATCGCCCTGGCCATCCTCGTCGCAGCTTCGAGCTATCCCGCGGCGTGGCTCCTCGCCTCCCAGGCCACCGAGGTGCAACAGATTCAAAGCTACGACCCGCCGCTCATCGAACTCAACAAGTGGGAGCACAGCGAAGGGGATTGGGACGGCGACATCGTCTCCATCTATGGTGCTGCCAAGGGAGACCCCGTCGCGGTGCTCTTCGTCGACGAGAGTCAATTGCTCCGGCCGTCCGAGGACACGAGCCTGGCGCTGCTGCCCGCGGCCGAGGGCGAACACTTTCTCCAGGTCAAGACGGTCTTCTTCTTCGCGCAACGGTTGACCTTGGCGGCTGTGGCGGCTGTGGGCCTCGGGCTGGCCGCGCTGTGGCTCGTCAGGAACAAGCTTCGGCGGTCACAAAAAAAATCGACAGCGAGCGCGTAACAATCCCCTCCTTCCCGCGACTCTTCTTCAGCGACCACGAAACGGACACACACGGTCCGATTCGACGACACGCTGTCCTTCGAAGCCCTGCTCGTGCCGTCACGAGCACCACCTTCTCGTACCCACCAGCTCCACAAAACACCGAAAAGGAATCGAACATGAACACCAACAAGCTCAGCATCAAAGCCCTCGTTCTCGGCCTCTCCATCACCGGTCTTGGCCTCGCCGCCGCCGCTTGCGGAGGTGCCACCGCAGCGCAGGCCCCCAAGGCCGCCACCGAGGACGCTGCGAAGGGAGCCGAAGCCTCCTGCGGAGCCTCGAACTGCGGCGCAAAAAAGGACGAGGCGCCGAAAGACGCCGCAAAGACCGGCGCCGAGAGCTCCTGCGGAGCAAACTCCTGCGGCTGATAGCCGCCCTCCTGTGAACACGCCACCGGACCCGTCAGGGGTGATGCCACCAGACCGGTTTCGGCTTCACCCCGTCTCCCTAGCGGGAGAGGGAGTGGTCCCGTTCTGGGTGACGAGGCAAACCAAGCTTCGACGTGCGGGACCTTTCTGCGTCATAATGGATCCTCGAACTCCCCCTCTCCCGCCAGGGCCCGCCAGGGAGAGGGGGGCGGGGGGTGAGGCAAAAAGACCAGCGAGATAGGACTCCCCGTGCTCGTCGGCGAGGATGGGGAAGGGGGCCGCATGGCGTGCGGTGTGGCGCTGTAAGTTGCCCAGCGGCGAGTCGAAGATCGCGACCAGGCCAAAGCCCTCGCTGCTCATGGCCATGTCCAAAGGCTACCTGCCCACCTCGCTCAAAGGGAGCGTGACGACGATGCCAGCCGACTTCCTGGCGAGCACCTCGGGCACGCGGCTGGCGCGAAGGGAGCTGGCGGGCGTAGCCCAACGCCGCTCCTTTTGCTCCCAAGAAACCCGGCAGCCTCAGGGCTTCGGCGCTTTGAGCGAGCGCATCTGCGCTACCCGCAGCTGGTGCAGCGTATCCATGGCCACAATTCGCAGCCGAGAGTCTCTCGAAATGCTCTGCAGAGAGTCAGCGACCTTGCGGGAGAACTGTCCGAGCTTGCCGAGCGCGTGGATCAGGGTTGGCTTCAGGGCTTCGTCCCGTTCCTCGATGAGGGCCTCGGCGAGGTCGTCGGCCATGGGGTCGAGCCCATGCTCGTCGATGGCCTCGTAGGCGACTCTGCGAATCTCGCCCCGCTCCTGCTTGAGCATCTCGCGCAGCAGGTCGAACTTTGGAGGCTTCGACGTCGCACAGGCCTCCGCCAAGCCAGAGGCGACCTCGGCGGAGCGCTCCCAGTCGTTGTCGATGAGGTCGAGCACGGTCTCCTGCATCCCCAACCGCGCGATGGTCTTGAAGATGGTCGCCCGATCTTTGTCGTCGTGGCCGCGCAGTCGGTTGAGCGCTTCTTCAGCGGCGAGGAAGAGCGGCGCCGGCTCGGAGAGCCCGAGGGAGACCATCGCCTCCAAGGCCGCGTGGCTCACGAGGTGTGAGGAGTGTTTGACCCCTTCGACCAGCACCTTGACCACGTCGGGTGACCCCAACGCGCCGAGCGCCTCGAAGGTGAACGCGCGCAGCTCCAGCGTCTCCCCGTCGGACAACGCAATATTCTTGAGGGAGGCCGCGACCTTCACCG
>PFUG01000443.1:0-43001 GCA_002789955.1 Deltaproteobacteria bacterium CG_4_9_14_3_um_filter_63_12
GTTCTCTGTGGTGAGCCTGAACCTTTGAATCGCACCTTGATTCCACAAGAAATGGCGCGTAGCCAACCTGACGAGCCCGGCGATTTTCATGGCAGGAGTGGAAGTATGACGAAGCAGAAGATCTATCGAACCCCCGAGCAGAAGGCGGCCCTCCTTATGGAGCACCACCATCACCCGCAAGGACGGGGTGATCGCGGAGATCTCGGGCGAGGTTGTCGCGCTAAAAAAAGCACGTGGGGGCCTCTAACTGGCCGCTGGGTTCCTCACGACGTCAGGGACGAAGTCGTTGACTTCGTTCGTCATTTGGCCCAAAAGACCGAGATTTCTGAGCTCATCCCGCAGCGCGCCCGTGAGCGCTTCCCAAACGCGAAGCCACGCATCATCTCGGACAACGGACCCCAGTTCATCGCCAAGGATTTCAAGGAGTTCACCCGCATCGCAGGGACAACCCATGTCCATATCAGCCCGCACTACCCGCAGTCGAACGGAAAGATTGAGCGCTTCCACAAGACCATGAATCCCAAGAGCATTCGCGTCCCGCAGCCCTCAACACTCGAGGAGGCGCGTTCCCTCGTTACCCGCTTTGTCGAGCACTACAACGGTGTGCGGCTCCACAGCGCCATCGACTACATCGCCCCAAACGATATGCTCTCTGGCAAACACGACGCCATCATCAAAGAGCGTGACCGCCGCCTTGAGGTTGCTCGCGAACAACGTCGGCTCAGCCGTCAAGAATTGGCCCGTCGTCCCAGTGTGCCCCATGATGCCGACCTCGACCATGAGGCCGCAATGGCATGATCCCCTGACTCTCACGAACCGCCGGGCCTCCTCCCCGGCTCAACCACTGGTCGCTTTCACGGGGAACCAGCACGACATCAACTGGCGGGTACGACAACTCGATGGAGATCCAGTTCGCACAACACACTCACGTTGGGATGCAACGCGTGGAGAATCAAGACTCCATGGGCTATTTCACCGGTCCATGTGGCCGGTTGTTCGTCGTTTGCGACGGGATGGGCGGCCACGTCGGTGGGCGCACGGCGAGCACTACCGCGGTCGCGGCCGCTGGGCAGTTCTTCGAGTCGGTCGCGGAAGGTCAGAGCCCAACGGATGTCCTGGCCAACACCGTGTCCGCAGCCAACCAAGCCATTATTCAGATGGGCATCGAACAGGTCGAGCTCCAGGGAATGGGCACGACCTGCGTCGCCCTTCTCGTCTCCCCCAGCTGCGACCAGGCGGTGATCGGTCATGTGGGCGACAGTCGAGGATACCGCGTTCGCGACCACAACATCCTCCGTCTCACCAAGGACCATTCCGCAGTCCAGAAGATGGTTGACGATGGCCTGATCAGCCAGGCCCAGGCGCCAACACATCCAGCGTCAGGTGTAGTGAATCGAACACTGGGAATCGACCCTGACGTCGAGGTGGAAACCGCAATCGTCAACCTGAGAGAGGGAGACACCTATCTCCTCTGCTCCGATGGATTGACCACTATGGTCGATGACGAGGACATCTGCCGATACCTTCGCGAGTATCCTTGGGCGAGTGTTGGCCCCGAGCTCATCTCCCTCGCTAACGCACGGGGAGGCTACGACAACATCACGGTTCAGGTCGTGCAAGTCGGCACCTCTCGAGTCGTTGACGGCCCATCGGAGAGCGGTCTCGCTCGAATCTCTGACCTGCTCGCCGAGCAAGAGACCCAACGCTCTATCCGTCGCGGACGTTTGCTCATCGCCATCACAATCCTGTGCTTGCTCGTCGCACTACTGGTGGCATTGAGCGAACATCTGATGTAGGTCCACGCGTTGCGCAGTGTCCGCACAATGTCCGCGGACTTCCGCCCTGAGGGGTAAAAGAGCTCAAGTCAGAGGCAAGAGATTGCGTGAGGCAAGCCGGTCGTCCTATGCGTCGCGACCCCGATTTTGGCGCTCCGTTCGCCAGGAAGAGTGGTCCAGCTGGATTTGGCAACAGCAGAACCGTGTGCGCGACGTTGAAACGCTGTGCCAGATCATCCCACTCAGCAGCGACGAGATCGAGACGATCAACTGGAGCGCCGATCGCTTCCGAATGGCGATCACGCCGCACTACTTGACGCTGATCGATGGGAGCTCCCTCGAGTGCCCCATCCGGCTCCAAGCAATCCCGCAACGGGGTGAACAAGTCCGATTCCCCTACGAGCTCGACGACCCGCTCGCGGAGGAAAAGCACATGCCAGTGCCTGGGCTGACCCATCGATACCCGGACAGGGTGCTGGTCTACATGACGCACAACTGTCCGGTGTACTGTCGGCACTGCACACGCAAACGAAAGGTCTCGGATCCCCAAAGCGCTCCGAGAGCCCAGGAGTTGACCGCCGCGATCGCCTACATTGCAGGGCACCCGGAGGTGAGGGACGTGCTGCTCTCAGGTGGCGACCCGCTCAGTCTCTCGACCCGCAGGCTGGCCGGCGCTCTCGCGGCAATTCGACGAATCGACCACGTTGATGTCATCCGCGTCGGGACGCGCAACCCGGTGACCTTGCCTCAACGCATCGACGCGGAGCTCTGCGAGGTGCTCGCCTCCGTTGCCCCAGTCTACGTCAACACGCAGTTCAATCACCTTGACGAGGCGACCAGCGAGTCAGAGCAGGCCTTAAAGATGCTTCGAGAGGCGGGCTGCATCCTCTCCAACCAAATGGTCCTGCTCGCTGGCATTAACGATACCCCTCACAAGGTCGAAACGCTGAATAGGTGGTTGCTCCGCAACGGTGTTCGTCCCTATTACATCTTCCAAGCGGACATGGCCGCTGGCATCACTCACTACCGCACCCCGCTCGCCACGGGACTCGAGATCATGAGGCATCTTCGGGGCCGATTGAGTGGTCTTGGAGTGCCTCAATTCGTGATTGATCTTCCCGATGGCGGCGGCAAGATCCCCATCTCGCCCGACTATCTCGAGCCTGGGACGGGCAAGGAGCAGCCTCTGCTTTTCAGGAACTGGCAGGGAGAGCTTTTCGAGTTCTGGGATGTGGATGGGACCCCGACAGGTCAGTCTTTCATGTCCTCGGCGGAGAGTGAGAATCGCTCTCTGCCGAGCCGGCGAAATCCCAAGGACCGATAGAGGATCGCAGCGGGAGTGTTCCCGTGATAGGCCTCGAGATCGACTCCATAGAAGTCGCGGGGAGCGGCCCAGTCGATCACATGTTCGACGAGCAGTCGCCCGATGCCTTTTCTGCGGTGCAACGGGTTGACGTAGAGACCCTCGATCCACAGTGACGGTCCGCCAAACGTTATGGAGTTGTAGAGATTTACGAGGATCGCCCCGAACGGAAACGTGGGCGCTTCGCTCTCTGCAATCCAGCAGAGGCAGCTCTGGCCGTCGTCCTCGAAGACCTTCTGCATCAACTTTATGAGCCTTCGCCGGGGTGTGTTGACCCCCAAAGCCTTCATGTCCTCCTCGAAAAGCACAGCAACGCCCTCGACATCTCGTTCCTCGAGCCTACGCACCAGCGCAGGGGCATCATTCGCATTTGAGCGCATAGTCCTCCTCGAAAGTCGCGCGCCGTTTTCGTGCAACCAACGCGTGTCATCGGGACCGAAGTTCTTAGTGGTCACGGCTTCGAATTCTCGAAGTTACGATCAGAATCGTCTACCGACCAGGTATAGACGAGGACCAGCATAGGCCGTCACAAGGTTCGGGGTTGGTCGTTGAGGTGGACGAGCAAGGGCATTTCCTAGGCCGGAAAGGCTGGAGGCGAGCGGAGTTTTTACTTGACACTCTTTACCCCTGTGGCTATAGAAGCCTGCTCATCGCGCAATTTTTTGCCGGCGTAGAATCCCAAGTTTGGGGTCGGTTCCTTGACAAGATGATTCCCACGAGTAGTTTGGCGGCCGCTTCGCGGTTCGCTGGTGTGGCTCAACTGGCAGAGCAGCTGATTTGTAATCAGCAGGTTGGGGGTTCGAGTCCCTCCACCAGCATCAGTCGGTGCTGGCTGAGTCACAGCGCAGATTGGAGGGGTGCCCGAGCGGCTAAAGGGGGTGGACTGTAAATCCATTGGCTACGCCTACGAAGGTTCGAATCCTTCCTCCTCCATCGGTTCCGGTTCTTGAATGATGAAGTGGTTTGGAGTCTGTTTGGTTCTTGAGTGAGACAATCTAAGTGCGGGAGTAGCTCAGTTGGTAGAGCATCAGCCTTCCAAGCTGAGGGTCGCGGGTTCGAACCCCGTCTCCCGCTTGGTCACTGCGCAGTGGCCACGTTTCGAGCGTTCGGCGACGAACGGGAACACGCCTGCATAGCTCAGTCGGTAGAGCACTTCCTTGGTAAGGAAGAGGTCATCGGTTCAAATCCGATTGCAGGCTTGTGGGCAATGTCGTCAGTGGGCTTCAGTGCTCTCTTCCTAGGACAAGTTTGCGGCCCAGGACCGACTCAGGTCCATGAGTAATTTCAGTATCTTTTATTCACAACATCTAGATTCTGCGTAGGAGAAGCCGGCATGGCCAAGGCTAAGTTCGCGCGCACAAAGCCGCACGTAAACATCGGAACAATCGGCCACGTCGATCATGGCAAGACGACGCTCACGGCCGCGATCACCAAGGTGCTCCACGAAGGCAACCCAGACATCGCGTTCGTTGCCTTTGATGAGATTGACAAGGCGCCTGAGGAGAAAGAGCGCGGGATTACGATCTCGACAGCTCACGTCGAATACGAGACGAATACACGTCACTACGCGCACGTCGACTGCCCTGGTCATGCTGACTACGTCAAGAACATGATCACGGGTGCTGCCCAGATGGACGGCGCCATTTTGGTCGTTAGTGCTGCTGACGGCCCGATGCCCCAGACCCGTGAGCACATTCTGCTCGCGCGTCAGGTTGGTGTGCCTTACATGGTCGTCTACCTCAACAAGGCAGACATGGTCGACGATCCTGAGCTTCTCGAGTTGGTAGAGCTCGAGGTTCGCGAGTTGTTGACGAGCTATGAGTTCCCCGGAGACGACATTCCCATCGTGACGGGGAGCGCACTCGAAGGTCTCGAGGGTGGCACAGGCGACCTTGGTGTGGCCAGCATCCATCGTCTCATGGAGGCGGTTGACGCATACATTCCGACCCCTGAGCGCGAGGTCGACAAGCCCTTCCTGATGCCTGTTGAGGACGTCTTCAGCATCAGCGGTCGCGGCACGGTGGTCACCGGCCGTATCGAGCGAGGCATCGTCAAGACTGGTGACGAGGTCGAGATCGTCGGCATCCGCGACACCGCCAAGACGGTTGTTACAGGCGTCGAGATGTTCCGTAAGATCCTTGATGAGGGCCGCGCGGGTGACAACTGTGGTTGTCTCTTGCGAGGAACCAAGAAAGATGCGGTTGAGCGCGGCCAAGTGTTGGCAAAGCCCAAGAGCATCACCCCTCATAGAAACTTCACTGCTGAGGTCTACATTCTCTCCAAGGAAGAGGGCGGACGTCACACCCCATTCTTCAACGGATATCGGCCCCAGTTCTACTTCCGCACCACGGATGTGACGGGCATCATCACGCTCAAGGATGTTGAGATGGTCATGCCTGGGGACAACGTCTCGATCACGGTCGAGCTGATTACCCCCATCGCCATGGAGCTAGGTCTTCGCTTCGCTATCCGCGAGGGTGGACGCACGGTTGGCGCCGGTGTTGTGGCTACGATCATTGATGCCCCGGTTACTGCTAAGTGATCGATTCTAAGAGGGAGGCGGCTTGCCGCCTCCCTTTAGGGGCGTAGCTCAGTTGGCAGAGCAACGGCCTCCAAAGCCGTTGGCCGGAGGTTCGAGTCCTCCCGCCCCTGCTTGGTCGACGCATAGTGCGTCGGCCTTCGTGTCGTAAGGCACGCCACGATTGACGACATGGTGAGTGCGCGATGGATGACGTCTCCCGTTGGGTCAACTTGACATTTGTTTTTGCGGGCCTGCTGTCGTGGTGGTTCTTCGCGCATGTTGTCGAGTGGGGTTTTGAGCTTCTTGATCGATCCAACGATCCTTTCCTGGGCGAGAATCTCTCTCAGGCATCGATTGTCGGGTTGGTTACTGCGCTTGTGGTCACCGTGCTGCTCTGGAGGAACAAGAAACTCTACGAGTCAGGCCTCAACATCGCTCGCGAAGTCAAGAAGGTCACCTGGCCCAATCTCGAAGAAACGAAATCCGCCACGCGAGTGGTGATTGTCACCACTCTGATCATTGCGTGCATCCTCGCGATCTTTGATCTCGCTTTCCAAAAGCTCACGGCGCTGATTTTGGGTGTTGATAGCTGAGCCAATCGGACCAGAGCACGCTCGGCCCCTTTGGGTAACTACTGAGAGAACGTCATGGGCGAAATGAAGTGGTACGTCGTAAACGCCCACTCAGGGTATGAGAACAAGGCGAAGATCGCGCTCGAAGAGCGAATTCAGTCCGCCGGTCTAACGGATCACTTTGGTGAAATTCTCATCCCCGTCGAAACCGTCATGGAGACAAAGAAGGGGGAGAAGCGTACATCAACTCGGAAGTTCTTCCCTGGGTACATGTTGGTTCAGATGAACCTTACGGACGAGACTTGGCATATCGTAAAGTCGACTCCGAAGGTCACCGGCTTTGTGGGCGGTGGTTTGAAGCCTCCTGCCATGCCCGAGGTGGAAGTCCATCGCATCTTGAGTCAGATGCGAGATTCGGAAGAGAAGCCAGACCTCCTTCAGAGCATCGAAGAGGGCGATAACGTTCGAGTCAACGACGGTCCGTTCTCGAACTTCACGGGTTTGGTCGAGCAAGTCGATCGGGACAAGGGTCGCGTAAGAGTTCTCGTCAGCATCTTTGGCCGTGTCGTACCTGTCGAGCTCGAGTTCACGCAGGTCGAAAAGGTCACCACATAGTTTCGAGAGTAACGTTATGGCTAAGAAGGTTATCGGTCTCATCAAGCTCCAATGTCCTGCTGGGCATGCGAACCCCTCACCTCCTGTAGGCCCCGCGCTGGGTCAGCACGGCGTGAACATCATGGAGTTCTGCAAGCAGTTCAACAGCAGAACACAGGATCAGGTCGGACTCATTATTCCCGTTGTGATCAACGTGTATGCGGATCGGTCCTTCGACTTTATCACGAAGACGCCGCCCGCTGCGGTGTTGGTCAAGAAAGAAGCAGGGATCACCAAGGGAAGCGGCGTGCCCAATCGCGAGAAGGTTGGCAAGCTCACCGCTGCCCAGGTCCGCGCAATCGCGGAGATCAAGCTTCCAGATCTCAACACCGATGATATCGAGGCAGCCGAACGCATCGTTCGTGGAACCTGCCGCAGCATGGGCGTCGACGTAGTCGGCGCTTAAGGAGCGAACGATGCCAAATCGCGGAAAGAAATATCAAGCGGTGATCGCCCAAGTGGATCGCACCCGGCGATTCGATAACCTGGAAGAAGCCATTCGGCTGGTCAAGTCGATCAGCTATGCGAAATTCGATGCCTCCGTGGACATCGCTGTCAGGTTGGGCGTAGATCCCCGTCACGCTGACCAAATGGTCCGCGGTGCGGTGGTTCTGCCTCACGGAACAGGGAAGACCATTCGAGTTCTCGTCTTTGCAAAAGGCGAGAAGGAAAAGGAGGCCATCGACGCGGGTGCCGACTTTGTTGGCTCTGACGAGTTGGTCGACAAGATCCAGAAAGAGAATTGGCTCGAGTTCGACAAGGCGATCGCCACGCCCGACATGATGGGCAAAGTTGGACGTCTGGGGCGAATCCTCGGCCCACGTGGTATGATGCCCAACCCGAAGGTTGGCACCGTCACGATGGACGTCGGACGTGCTGTAAGAGACATGAAGGCTGGCCGCGTCGAGTTCCGTGTCGAAAAGGCAGGAATCGTCCACGCTCCAGTGGGACGCCTCTCCTTCGATGAGACGAAGCTCGCCGAGAACATCCTCTCGCTGATGGACACACTCCATCGCGCGAAGCCTGCGGCGGCCAAGGGACAATACGTGAGAAGCGTCGTGATCAGCTCGACGATGTCTCCCGGAGTGAAGATCGACCCATCTGCGGTCGAATTGCGCTAAGGTTGGAAAGAAACTGTAGAGTCTAAACTCAAATCAAAATACGGCAGCCCCAATCGTCCGTGAAATCGGTGTCGAAAGACCTAATACCTGTGCGCAGGTGCCGATGGAGTCGAAGCAATGGCCGGCCTCAAGTACACGGGAACCCGTGTGCTTGTGCCCCTGGCGATTATTCGACTGGGGCATTTTTGATTTCGGCACCCACCGAGGGGACCAATGAAGAGAGAAGAGAAAGAACTTAGTATTGCGAGCCTCAAGGCGCTATTCGCGCAAACCGAGGCCGTCATCCTCGCCGACACCAGCGGCGTCGATGTCAATTCGATCAACATCTTGAGGAGCAAATTCCGCGCAGAAGGGATCACCTTCAAAGTGGTGAAGAACACCCTCGCGAAGCGCGCTCTGGCGGGATCGAGCATGGCGGCCCTCGCCGCGAGCTTTGTCGGGCCAACCGCCATCGCCACGAAGCCTGGTGACCCAGTTACACCAGCAAAGATCGTGGTCGAGTTCGCCAAAGACAGCAAAGCCTTCGAGATCAAAGGGGGCTTCATTTCGGGTTCGCTGCTCAACGCCGCTGGCGTCGATCAGCTCTCCAAGATGAAGAACCGGAACGAACTGCGTTCCGAGTTCCTGAGTCTCCTCAAGGCGCCTCAGTCTCGCTTCGTGGGTGTTTGCAACACGATGGTCACCCAGTTCGTCAGCCTCCTCAATGCAAGAGCCGAAGATCTGGAGGGCTAATCCCTTCACCTTCGCACCTGAAAACAAGACTCACAGATTCGCAACGCACTAGATGCGCTGGGATGTAACCCAAGAGAGGAAAATCATGTCCGTATCTGAAGATCAAGTCATCGAGTTCCTGGAAGGCCTCAATATCGTTCAGCTCAACGACCTCGTGAAGAAGCTCGAGGGCAAGTGGGACGTCAAGGCCTCCTCCGGAGGTGCCGTCATGATGGCAGGGCCAGCGGCCGCAGTCGCCTCAGCAAACGAACCCACCGAGTTCAACGCCCTTCTCGTTGGCGTCGGCCCCAAGAAGATCCAAGTGATCAAGGAAATCCGGGCGATCACTGGCCTCGGTCTGAAGGAAGCAAAGGATCTCGTCGATGGCGCGCCCTCGACCATCAAAGAGAACGTGTCCAAGGATGAGGCGGAAGCCATCAAGGCCAAGGTTGAAGAGGCCGGCGGGAATGTGGACATCAAGGCAGCTAACTAGTTCCTGCTGAATTGGCGCGCTCGGGGTTGGAAGCGGGGGCATCCGTTCTGGCCTCGAGCGCGTCGGTTTCGTGGAGACGAATCTCAAAGCTTTTGCGCGCAGTCTGCGCGCAACCCTCAGGGTTTTACCCGACTCTCCGCCATCCCTGGCTGCAAGTTCTGGATCGCGGACGCACAGTTGCCAAGTGTGGGCAGTCTCCCCGCGCCCTAAAGGCTGGGGAAGAACGGCAGGTGGAGTGGGCATGACAGCTATCGATTCGGGAAATCTCCGCCCAACCCTCCGAGCGTCAGGACTGAAAGACCTCGGCGAAATACAGTCGCTGTATCGAAAGATGACAGTCGAGTCTGGCGATCCGCTGTCATCACTTCAGCCAAATGACGCGCTCGTCGACTGGAAGCTCAAGCGTCTTCGGCAGGACCTGCTTGCGGAAGAGCGCTACATTTGTGCCGTAGCGGAGAGCGAGCAGGTGATCATCGGGTACGCGGCGGGCGTAGTGGTTACACGAGGTTCTGTTTTCGCGGTCGAGACGACAGGTCTTTTGGCCGAGGTGTACGTAGAGGCTTCGTGGCGCCGTCAGGGAATTGCACGGCAACTCACCCAGATGGTTCTAGATGCCTTTGCGGGACGAGGGATCCATTGGGTGGAAGCTACGGTTCCAGAAGGGGTCAGCAGCGCTGAAGAGCTTGCTGGCCGTTTGGGGTTTCGGAAGAACACCCGCTCTTTTCTGGTGAACCTCACAGAAACGAATGACGAGTAGAGCGCAAGACGATGTTGGCGGGATATGCACGATCGTGGCCAAGGCTGAATATTTATTGACAGCCAGGTGAGGGCTCCCTAGACTGCGCCGTCCGTGACGTGGGCTTGTTTTGTTTGCGGTCGAGACGGCGCGTCAATTCTGTCCAATTCAGAACCAATGCCCCATTTGGGAGGAGAATCGGGACGAGCTGACACGAAAGAGCACGCATTGCGGAGTTCTTTCTTGTGTTCAGGAGTGACTCGAGATTGTCGCTGTTAGGGCATTGTGCGGCCTAGTTGCGTCGCCTCGTTAGACGGTGATCGAGTGGGTCGTGGGACGAGCGGAGCGGATACTCAGCACTATCAATCATGGGCGGCCCAGGGTGGGTCGCGGAGCGTATCGAGGACGTGCCGACAGGGCTCGAGTCACAGTCCTCCATTGAGGAGAGCAGATGGCATCGGTGATTCAGTCGAATTACAGAGCTCGACGGAGCTTCGCGGCGATCAATCCCGTGGTGGATACTCCAAATCTGATTGATATCCAGTGTAGGTCGTACGAGGAGTTCTTGCAGGCGGACACGCCGCCGGACGAGAGAGAGGATCGGGGACTGCAAGGGGTCTTCCGAAGCGTCTTTCCCATTTCGGATTTCAACGAGACCAGCTCGCTCCAATTTGTTAGCTATGCGCTGGAGAAGCCCAAGTACGACGTGCAGGAGTGCCATGCTCGCGGCATGACCTTCGAGGCGCCGATCAAGGTCGAGATTCGCCTCATCGTCTGGGATAAAGACGAGCAAGGCGTCAAGAGCATTCGGGATATCAAAGAGCAGCAGGTCTACTTTGGTGCCATTCCGCTGATGACCGAACAGGGAACGTTTATTATTAACGGTACCGAGCGCGTCGTCGTCAGTCAGTTGCACCGGTCCCCTGGCGCCTTCTTCGACCACGACCGCGGCAAGAGCCACGCGAGCGGAAAGCTGCTCTACTCGGCGCGCATCATCCCATACCGCGGGTCTTGGATCGACTTCGAGTTCGACTCGAAAGACATCTTGCATGTTCGCATTGACCGGCGTCGCAAGATGCCAGCGACCATTTTGCTGCGGGCTCTCGGGTACTCGGCTGAAGAGCTCCTGAAGATCTACTACCAGACCGAGCGAGTTTTCATCGAGGCAGAGGGCGTGTTCAAGGAGGTTCGAAAGGACCTTCTGCTTGGGCAGCGTGCCGCCTGTGATGTCTTGGATTCCGACGGTAGCGTGATTGTCAAAGAGGGCCGAAAGTTCAACCGCGGAAGCATCAAGCGCCTCATCAGCGCAGGGATCGAGCGTATCCCAATTACCGAGGCGGACCTCATCGGGCGAGCCGCGGCGGAGCATGCGTTCGACGAAGAGACCGGCGAGATCATCCTTGAGTGCAATCAGGAAATCACCGAGGAGTTGATTGAGGAGTTCCGGGAGAGAGGGATTCGTCAGCTTGATTTGCTCTTCATCGATGGTCTCAACGTCGGACCGTTCTTCCGTAACACGTTGGTCATCGACAAGTGTGCGAACCCAGAACAGGCGCGCATCGAGATCTATGCACGCTTGCGACCTGGCGACCCGCCCACCCAGGACATGGCCGACTCGTTGTTCAATAACTTGTTTTTCAACCCCGAACGTTACGACCTCTCACGGGTCGGGCGGCTCAAGTTGAACTACAAGTTCCGATTGGATACAGAGACGAGCCTCACGGTCCTGACCAAGACGGACATTCTCGAGACTGTTCGCTACCTGCTCGATCTGAAGAGTGGGAAGGGCGCCATCGACGATATCGACCACTTGGGGAATCGTCGTGTTCGCGCGGTCGGAGAGCTTCTCGAGAATCAGTACCGCATCGGCCTTGTTCGCATGGAGCGAGCGATCAAAGAGCGCATGAGCATGTCCCAAGATACGGACACGCTGATGCCGCACGACTTGATCAACGCAAAGCCCGTCAGCGCCGTGGTGCGTGAGTACTTCGGTTCAAGCCAGTTGTCACAGTTCATGGACCAGACCAACCCGTTGAGCGAGCTGACGCACAAGCGTCGACTCTCCGCCCTCGGGCCTGGTGGCTTGACCCGCGAGCGTGCTGGTTTTGAGGTTCGCGACGTCCACGTCACTCACTATGGCAGGATCTGCCCAATCGAGACGCCTGAAGGGCCGAACATTGGACTGATCGCCTCACTTTCGACGTTCGCACGGGTCAACGAGTACGGGTTTATCGAGACGCCGTATCGCAAGGTGACGGATGGCAAGGTTACCGATGAGGTGATCTTCCACTCGGCTCTCGCGGAAGAGCAGTTGGTGATCGCCCAGGCAAACGCCACGGTCGATGAAGAGGGTAGGCTCACCGATCCGTTGATCGAGTGCCACGAGAATGGAGAGTTCGTTGTAGTGGGTTCGGAGGAGGTCGATTTCATTGACGTCTCGCCGAACCAGCTCGTGTCGGTCGCAGCAGCATTGATCCCATTCCTCGAGCATGACGACGCCAACCGGGCCCTCATGGGTTCGAACATGCAGCGGCAGGCCGTGCCGTTGCTCAAGGCGGAGGCCCCACTCGTGGGAACGGGCATGGAATACCTCGTCGCACGCGACTCTGGGGTCACCCTGGCGTCCAAATGCGATGGTGTCGTCGAGAGCGTCGACGCTGGCCGTATCGTCATCAAGCGTGAGCGGGTCAAAGAAGACCTCACTGTCAAGCCGGACATCTACAACCTCACGAAATATCAACGATCGAACCAGGGCACCTGTTTCAGTCAGCGGCCGATCGTCGACGTGGGTGACACCGTCAAGGCTGGGGACATTATCGCAGATGGTCCGTCAACGGACTGCGGCGAGCTGTCACTTGGCAAGAACGTGGTCGTCGCGTTCATGCCTTGGGGAGGGTACAACTTCGAGGATTCCATTCTCTTGAGTGAGCGGTTGGTGCGTGACGACGTGTACACTTCGATTCACATCGAGGAGTTCGAGTGCGTCGCACGAGACACCAAGCTGGGACGAGAAGAGATCACTCGCGACATTCCCAATGTTGGCGAGATGGCCCTGCGCAACCTCGACGATTCGGGCATCATCCGTATCGGCGCCGAAATCAAGCAGGGTGACATTCTCGTCGGGAAGGTGACCCCCAAGGGAGAGACGCAGCTCTCTCCTGAAGAGAAGTTGTTGCGGGCCATTTTCGGCGAGAAGGCCGGCGATGTCAGAGACAGCTCCCTGCGGGTGCCGCCTGGTGTCGTGGGTTGCGTCATCGATGCGAAGGTGTTCAGCCGCAAAGGGACCGAGAAGGACGAGCGGACCAAGGAGATCGAGGACACCGAGGAGGCCAGGCTTCTCAAGGACCAGAACGACGAGATCAAAATCATCCGCGACTCGGCCTACCAGCGCATCAAAGAGGAGCTGACGGGCAAGACGACGGCCTCGAAGCTAATCGACGAGTCCAAGAAGCAGCTGATAAAGAAAGGCGCGATTCTCGACGCCGAGATCCTCGACGAAGTTCCCCGCAGGTTCTGGCCACAGGTGCAACTCGAGGATGATCAGGCCGAATGGTCCATCCAGAAGATTCTCGAGCACGTGGAGGACCAGATCCGCCAAACTCGCGAGCACTTCACGGAGAAGATCAACAAGCTCCGAAAGGGTGATGAGCTGCCACCTGGGGTAATCAAGATCGTGAAGGTCTCGGTCGCCATCAAGCGCAAAATCCAGGTCGGCGACAAGATGGCCGGACGTCACGGAAACAAGGGTGTCGTCAGCCAGATTCTTCCCGTCGAGGACATGCCGTTCCTCTCTGATGGTACCCCTGTCGACATGGTGCTCAACCCGCTCGGCGTGCCGTCACGTATGAACGTTGGGCAGATTCTCGAAGTCCATCTCGGATGGGCCGCACTGGGTATGGGTAAGAGAATTCGGGAGGCTATCGAGGCGGCGACCTCGGAGAAGAATCTACGGGCGCTCCTGAAGCAGTATTACAAGCAGAAACATTACACCGCGCTTTTGGATGACCTCGACAGTGAGGATCTCATGCGCTTCGCGAAGAAGGGCGCAAACGGTGTTCACGTCGCTTCCCCTGTATTCGATGGGGCCAAAGAGCAGGCTGTGAAGCAGCTTCTCGTCGAGGCAGGTCTCGAGGCCAGTGGCCAAACGGTCCTCTTTGACGGGCGCACCGGTGAGTCATTTGCTTCCGACGTCACAGTCGGCGTGATGTACATGTTGAAGCTGCATCACTTGGTCGATGACAAGATCCATAGCCGCTCGATAGGGCCATACAGTCTCGTTACGCAACAACCTCTGGGCGGCAAAACCCAGTTCGGTGGACAGCGACTGGGCGAGATGGAGGTGTGGGCGATGGAGGCTTACGGCGCGGCCTATTCACTCCAGGAATTCCTGACGGTGAAGTCGGACGACGTCGCCGGACGAACTCGAATGTACGAGTCCATCGTCAAGGGGGACTTCGCCTTGGAGGCGGGTCTACCAGAGTCATTCAATGTTTTGATCAAAGAGCTTCAGTCGCTCTGCCTGAATATTGAGCTGCTCGAAGAGACGGCCTGAGTTCAATCCCGAATCGTTGTCGAGTGGAAACCTCAGGCCACTCGCTCAGTCTTCAACGGCAGCCACAGAAGCGGCTGCAGGTAGATCCAAGAAATCCGCATCAATCTGGACGAGGCCTCCGAGAAGAGGCGTCCGTCGAGGAGTCGAACGTGAAGGACATCTTCAGTTTCTTTGAGAGGCCGAAGGACCCGCTCAGCTTTTCAGCCATCCAAATCAGCCTCGCCAGCCCGGCGAAGATTCGGGATTGGAGTTTCGGCGAGGTGAAAAAGCCCGAGACGATCAACTACCGAACGTTCAAGCCGGAGCGGGATGGGCTCTTTTGCGCGAAGATCTTTGGGCCCGTGAAGGACTACGAGTGCAACTGCGGCAAATACAAGCGCATGAAGCACCGAGGTGTAGTCTGCGAGAAGTGTGGGGTCGAGGTCATTCAGTCCAAAGTGCGTCGTGAACGGCTTGGGCACATCAACCTAGCCACTCCGGTCGCACACATTTGGTTCCTGAAAAGCCTGCCGTCTCGCATTGGGAACCTACTGGACATCACGCTCAAGGATCTCGAGAAGGTTCTCTACTGCGTGAGCTACATCGTCACGGATCCAGGGCTCACACCGCTGAGCAAGTCCGAGATCCTCAGCGAGTCGAAGTATTCTCAGTACGTCGAAGAGTATGGCTGGGACGTGTTCGAAGCGAAGATGGGCGCCGAGGCGATCTGCGATCTTCTCGAGTCATTGGACATCGAGCTTCTCGCCCAAGAACTTCGACACGAGATGAAGGAGGCGACCAGCGAGGCCAAGCGCAAGAAGATTGCCAAGCGTCTGAAGGTCGTTGAGGCGTTCCGAGGCAGCAAGAATCTTCCTGAGTGGATGATTTTGGAAGTCATCCCCGTCATCCCGCCGGACCTGCGGCCTCTCGTCCCCTTGGACGGTGGCCGATTCGCGACCAGCGATCTCAATGACCTGTATCGTCGGGTCATCAATCGCAATAACCGATTGAAGCGTCTTCTCGAGCTCAACGCGCCCGAGATCATCATCCGCAACGAGAAGCGAATGCTTCAAGAAGCGGTTGACGCGCTCTTCGACAATGGGCGGCGTGGTAAGACGATCCACGGACCCAACAAGCGGCCCTTGAAGTCCCTCTCGGATATGCTGAAAGGCAAGCAAGGCCGGTTCCGCCAGAACCTCCTTGGCAAGCGAGTGGATTACTCGGGACGTTCGGTCATCGTGGTCGGTCCCGACCTACGGCTCCACCAATGTGGACTGCCGAAGAAGATGGCGCTCGAGCTCTTCAAGCCGTTTATCTACAACAAGCTGGAAGAGCGCGGGTACGTCAACACCATCAAGAGCGCGAAGAAGATGGTGGAAAAGGAACGTCCCGAGGTTTGGGACATCCTGGACGAGGTAATCAAAGAGCACCCTGTGCTCCTAAACCGCGCCCCGACGCTTCACCGCTTGGGTATCCAGGCCTTCGAGCCCGTCCTCATCGAGGGAAAGGCCATCCAGATGCACCCGTTGGTCTGTGCCGCGTTCAACGCGGACTTCGACGGTGACCAAATGGCGGTGCACGTTCCTCTCTCTCTCGAGGCACAGATGGAGGCGCGAGTCCTGCTCCTGAGCACGAACAACATCCTTTCACCGGCTCATGGTGGACCCATTATTGGCCCCACACAGGACATCGTTCTGGGATGTTACTACATGACCCGTGTGCGTCCCTTTGCAAAGGGGTGCTATCGCGAAGACGCCAACGGGAATCCTGTTGCAGGCTACTATGCGAGCTTCGAGGAAGTTCGCATGGCCTATGACGCAGGCGAAACCGACCTACAGGCCGAAGTGAAGGTTCGCTACAACGGCGAGCCGATCAAGACGACGGTTGGGCGTATTCTCCTCTTCGACGTTCTACCTATGGAGCTGCCCTATGCTTTGGTGAATCGCACCATGGACAAGAAGGCGCTGGGTCTCCTCGTCGATCAGGCTTACCGCACCGCTGGCGACAAGGCGACCGTCCTGCTCGCCGATCGCATTCGTTCGCTGGGGTACAAAGAGGCGACGCGCGCCGGCATCTCGATCTGCATGGATGATATGAGAATTCCGCCCGAGAAGGCGGTGATTCTTGAGAAGGCGCAAGCTGACGTGCAAGAGATCTGGGACCAGTACAACGAGGGTCTCATCACCGACGGTGAGCGGTACAACAAGGTCGTGGACATCTGGGCACAAGCGACGGAGCGTGTTTCCGAGCAGATGATGAGCGGAATCCGCTATGCGACGATCAAGGATAGCCAATCGACAGCCGAAGTGCAGAACGAGTCTTTCAACTCGATCTTCATCATGGCTGACTCGGGAGCACGTGGAAGCCAGCAGCAGATTCGCCAGCTGGCCGGCATGCGTGGATTGATGGCCAAGCCGTCAGGCGAGATCATCGAGACGCCGATCAAAGCGAACTTCCGGGAGGGACTGTCGGTTCTGCAGTACTTCATCTCCACTCACGGTGCTCGTAAAGGTCTCGCCGACACGGCGCTCAAGACCGCGAACTCCGGGTATCTGACCCGACGTCTCGTCGACGTCGCCCAGGACAACATTATCAGTGAGGAAGATTGCGGGACGCTCGATGGCATCGAGATGACATCGTTGGTCGATTCGGGAAAGGTTATCGAGGACCTCGGAGACCGCATTTTGGGGCGTGTTGCGCTCTACGATGTATACGATCCGAGCGGCGAGCTGCTCCTCGAGGCCAATGCCGACATCAACGAGGAAGCGGTCGAACGCGTACGCGTTGCGGCACTGCGCAGCGTTCACATCCGCTCGACGCTGACTTGTCAGTCTGTTCGTGGTGTGTGTGCTCGCTGTTACGGCCGTGATCTGGCACGCGGACGTCTGGTCAATATCGGTGAAGCGGTCGGGGTCATCGCAGCGCAATCGATTGGTGAGCCTGGCACGCAGCTCACGATGCGTACCTTCCACACGGGGGGTATTTCGACTCTGCAGGGTTCCGACAACAGCCACGAAGCGCGCGATGAAGGTATCGCGAGGTTCCATAATGTGAATGTGGTTGAGGGCTCGGATGGAACGCTGGTGGTGATGAAGCGCAACGGCGAACTGAGCATCCATGCGCTCGATGGCCGTGAGCGGGAGCGTTACAACCTCGTTTATGGTGCACGCCTCAGGGTACGCGACGGCCAGAAAGTGGAGAAAGGAACGACGCTCGCTGAGTGGGATCCCTTCGCCAACCTCGTCATCACTGAGATGGGCGGTGTCATCAAGTTCACCGACATCATCGAAGGGAAGACGATGAAGGAGGAGTTCGACAAGGTGACGGGTCTCGCCCGAAAGGTCATCGTCGACTTCAAAGACATCGACGCACGGCCTTCGATCACCATCAAGGACAAGACTGGTCGCAAGACGCTTGGAACCTACCCGTTGCCCGTCGGCGCGAATATTTTCGTCACTGAGGGCGAGGATGTAGCAGCAGGCCATACGCTGGCCAAGATTCCGCGCGAGACGATGAAGACCAGGGACATCACGGGGGGCCTGCCGCGCGTTGCCGAGCTCTTCGAGGCGCGCAAGCCGAAAGAACACGCGGTCATCTCCGAAATCGAGGGACTCGTGGCGTTCGGCAAGGACACCAAGGGCAAGCGCCGCATCGTGATTACTCCCGATGTCGGGGAGCCGAAGGAGTATTTGATCCCGAAAGGAAAGCACATCAACGTTCACGCGGGCGACCGTGTGCAAGCTGGCGAGCAGCTGATGGAAGGATCGAGCAATCCTCACGACATCCTGCGCGTCATGGGTCGCAAAGAGCTCGCAAAATACCTCGTCGACGAGACCCAAGAGGTCTATCGCCTGCAGGGTGTAAGGATCAACGACAAGCACATCGAGATCATCGTGCGCCAGATGCTTCGACGTGTCCGGATCAAGGACGTTGGGGATTCCGCATTCCTCATCGATGAGCAGGTTGAGCGATACAGCTTCGAGTCCGCGAACCAGCACATTCTCGAGAACGGCGGTCAACCCGCAGTCGCGGAAGATCTACTCCTTGGGATCACGAAGGCCTCACTTTCTACCGAGTCCTTCATTTCTGCGAGTTCGTTCCAGGAGACGACAAAGGTCCTTACGGAAGCGGCGATTTCTGGAAAGGTCGACCACCTCCGCGGGCTCAAGGAGAACGTCATCATGGGGCGTTTGATCCCCGCGGGCACGGGTCTCCCTCACTACCGTCAGCTCAAGATGACCGTTTCCGACAGCGAGTTTGCCGAGGAAGCGCTCGCCGACTGATCACGCGAAGGGATGGAGTTGGCTCGTTTCTCGCCAGCTTGGCGAGTCGTGTGCGGCACGCAATCGGTGGCTCAATTCGAAGGCGCCCGAACCGTTGGTTCGGGCGTTCTCCGTTTTCACACTCACGCGGCTGCACTTGCGCAATCGTTAGGCGAACCCGTAAACTGCCGGTGCTTGGGGTCGGTCAAACGAAACGGCCCAATTGACTCGAATCATTAACGCGGGGTTTCCCATGCGAGAACATGTCGCCACCCGAATGGCCTTTTGGGGTGTGGTATTTGCGGTCCTCTTGCCGGTGCTTCGAGCGAACGCGCAGGATTCAGACCCAGAGGAATACAAGACACGACTCGAGCGTGCGATGCAGGTTTACAACACAGAGACCCTTGATCGTGCGCTGGTCGCGTATCTGGAGGTCCGCGCGAAGTTTAGTGGGCCAGAGGTCGACTATTCCTTGGCCCGCGTCTACCACAAGCTATACCAGTGCGAGGACGCCCAGACGTTCTACCTTTTTGTGATGAACTTGTACGATCTGCCCGAGGATCACGACTTCTTCGCCAAAGCCGCGAACCACTACGGCTCCATCTTGAACTGTGACACCTACGCGCGGGTGACCGTCGAATGCCAGCCAGCTACAGCGAATCTGTCCATCAATGGTGAGCCGGTTGGGCAATGTCTATCGCGCCCATATCGGTTCCCAGAGGGAACCTACATCCTGCGCCTCGACGCAAACGGGGAAACTTCGGAGGAGTCCGTTCGTGTCTCCGCGTCACAGGAGAAGACCGTCTCCTTGAAGATTGAAGAGAAGGTCGTCGAAAAGATCGTTGAGGTACCTGGACCGGCCGTCGGTTCAACGCAGACCAACTGGCTTGCATGGGGGTTGATCGGAGGCAGTGCGCTCTCACTGACGGCGTCGGGCTTGTTCAATGCTGCGGGCTATTCGGCGTTGGTCGACGTGCAAAAAGCGGCTGATCGTGGCGATGCCTCGGGCAGACTCTCCGCCGAAGACGATGTGTCCTCGAATCAGATGCTCACTGGGATTACGTTGGGTCTAGGGATCGCCGCGGCGGGGACTGGAGCGGTCTTGTTGATATTGGACGGGATGCAGGAGGAGGAGACTCCTTCTGGTGGCATCGAAGTGGGATTCTGCGCAACTCCGGAGAACGCTTCACTGATGTTTGGGACCACGTTCTAGGAATTGGGGTCGTCAGACCTACCCATGGCTGGCACACTGACAGCCTGGATGTGGAGAGTCAGGTGAGTGGAGTCAAGTCACCATTGGCCTGCGAGCGGAAAACAACGATGCCCAATGAGGCATAATTATTGCTTGGTCATCTCTGCCTGGGAAGCCATCATTCACTGGTCATCAGGACATAGAAGGGTAAGTCATGTCGTTCGCCCGAGTCATATCCGAGATGCTCAACCAGAACCATCAAGGCCGCGTTGGTCAGTCGCGGATGATGGGGAATATGATCGCCATCGTGACCAACAACGTCGATCCTGAGGATCGATATAGGGTCAAGGTCAAATATCCTTGGCTCCATGACACCGAAGAGAGCTTCTGGGCGAGAATTGGGACCGGCCTCGCGGGAAAAGAGATTGGGCAGTTCTTCCTGCCAGAGGTTGATGACGAGGTATTGGTCACCTTCCAGGAGGGTGATTTCGAGCGGCCCGTTCTTGTTGGTTCCCTGTGGAACGGCGAGGATAAGTCGCCCCGAGACATCACGTACTCACCGGACCACATCGTCGATCCGATCCCGAACCAGCAGCAGGGTGGAAAGAACGACTTCCGCTTCTTCCGAAGCCGGATGTGGCACCACCTGATGTTCAAGGATCGGCCTGGTGAAGGCTCGATCTCCCTGCGTACCAAGAAGACCCACGAGCTCTACCTTGACGACACCGACGGTGCCGAGAAGATCCGTCTGTACGACAAGGACCAAAAGCAGTGGTTGGAGATCGACGTCCCTGCGAAGTTGATCACGTTGGAGACCGACACCGGCGACATCTTGATCAAAGCGAAGAAGACGATCACGTTGGACTGCAAGGATTTGGTCGTGAAGGCCTCGAAGACCATCAAGGTCGAGAGTGGCACCTCCAGCGAGTGGAAGGCTGGTAGTACGATCAATTGGAAGTCCAGCAGCACTAGCGACTACGAAGCCAGCAGCGTGATGACCATCAAGGGCTCCAAGATCGATCTCAACCCATAATCGAGATGAAAGGCAACGAGGGAGCGGCGCTCAAGTTGGTCTGTCCACGTTGCCGCAGGCTCGAAGGCAATGGTTCGCTATACACGGCCTCCCTGGTGACGGCTTCCAACACTGAGGCCACACTCGGGGAGGTCGGCGACTGCTCGGAGTTGAGGTGTAGCGGTTGTGTGGCGAGGTACCCCGTCGTGGAGGGCATCCCCGTGGTGTTTCCTCACCCCGGCGAGCTGACCCATGCCCACAACCCACCTTGGTTGCCGTTGGATTTGGGAGCCGAACGCCTCGCCGCGATGCTTTCTGCCTTCGGAGACTCGGCACTCGCAGAGCTGTGTGGACGGTTGGGACGGTATTTGTGGGCAGGCTTCAACGATTGGCTGCCTGCCGACGAAGCGGCCATCGACCTCCCGATCCACGCCAAGGAAGTCTGCAGATGGATTGGCGCGACGGACCGCTCTGACCTACTTGCGGTGCTCGGTTCGGCGGTGGGTCGTGAGGCCTATGAGGTCGGCACGCGGCCGGTGTTGCTCGTGGATGCCCACCTCGCCAGTCTGTTGACAGCCAAGCGGTTGTCTGAGCAGCGGCAGCTCGAATTCGTTCTACAAGCGGAGCCCGGACGCTGGCAGCCAGTTTCGCTAAGCGTTCCAGAGGGTCAGCAGACAGCGCCGCTACGACTCCTTTGTTGTGATTTGGCCGATCCGCCGTTGCTGGCCGGCTGCCTGCCTGAGGTTCTTCTGCCCAACGTGATCGACTCGGTCACGAGTCCTTACCTCGTCCTTGGGCAATCGTTTGCGCTTCGCGCAGAAGGGGCAAACTTGACATTGACGACGCCATTCGCGTGGAAAGCGGAGATCACGCCAATGGCCAATCAGTTGCCCACGTTTGTTGGGACCTCGACCAGTGAAGAGGCGCTCCTCCGACTCGTGACGGAGCTCTCTCCGGCGGCACGCCTCATCGATCAATCCGAGTTTCGCTGGGCGATTTGGGGGAGCAGCCGAGAGCAAACTCTCTATCGAAGCGCGGGCTATCGATTCTCCTGACGCGTTGCGTGAGGCCGCACTTGAACGCTCTAGGCGCTCCTGCTAGCCTCCATGCGGGAATCCCAAGAGCAAAAGGGCAAAGATGCAGCACCGAGAGCATTGTGGCTACAGCAGTCTCGTTGTCGAAGCGGGGAAGCGCCTCCTAGGCGTAGTCGTGGTAGCAGCCGCGGTTTGGAGTTGCGCGGACAATGGAGGTTCAGGAACCCCCGATCAGACCGCCTCGTCGGACGTCGTTTCGGACGTCGACGAACCCGATGGGACGAGCGTCGGAAATCACGCCCCGGAGCTTGACAGGATTGGCAATCGAAGGGCCCCGATAGGGAAACCGTTGGACATTGTGGTGAGTGCGACGGATCCCGATGGCGATGCACTGACCTACTCTGTGTTCGGTGATCTGCCCGTTGGCAGCAAGTTCGCGAAGGAGACCCATACCTTCGAATGGACCCCACAAGCTGCGGACGATGGAAAGCTCGTTATCCTGACCTTCGCGGTCAGTGATGGAGCGCAAGAGGATAGGGAGACGATCCAGATCACCGTGACAACCAGTGACGAATCCACCAAGCCAGTCATCCAAGAGGTCGGAGACGTGTTTGTCGGGGTTGGCGAAGCCTATGAGTTACGACTGCAAGCGACCGATGAGGACGGTGATGCCCTCACGTTCTCGACGGGAAGCGCGTTGCCGACAGGGGCGGTGCTCGATGGCAAAACCGGGGTCATGAAATGGACGCCCACGCCTGACCAGGATGGGATGACATTTTCTGTCGTGTTCATGGTCAGCGACGGTGAGTTCGAGGCCACCAGCGATGCGAGGTTCTTGGTACAGAGTGCACAATTGACTTTCGAACCCATTCCCCTTCAAGAGGTCAAGCTCAACGAGACGCTGACGCTACCATTGCCCATCACCAACCCCATGGGCTTCAAGATTCAATGCGAAGCCATCGGGACGTTGCCTACCGGAGCCACCTTCGACGTCCCCCGATGTACTCTGACTTACACCCCCACAGACCCCTCGTTGGTGGGAACAAGCAAGCAGTTCGACTTTCGAGTGACCAGCACAGGCGGTGGGGTCGACTACAACCTCATCGGCTCGGCGACCGTGTTCGTGATTGGCGACACGGTTCAACCGCAGTGTACGGCGGATGGGTTCGAGCCAAACGATTTCTCTGGCGAGGCCACTCTCATGGTGGCAGGCGTCTACACTGGCCTCACCGTCTGCGGCGACGAGGACTGGTACCGCGTCGTGGTAGCAGATGGAGGCGCGCTGCAGGTGGACCTGCGGTTCGTGCACGGACCAAACCAAGATATCGATGTCTACGTCTATGGACCAGACCTCGTGGAAGCCCTGGTCGTAGGGGACAGCGCGACGAACAATGAGAGCGTGACGGCTTCAAATCTGGCGGCTGGCACCTACACCATACGGGCGTTCGAGTTTTCCGATGGGGACCATACCTACGAGATGACCATCACCGTGACCGAGTCCCTTCCGAGTTGCACCAACGACTCTCACGAGCCCAACGAGAGCTTCTCGTCGGCCTCTAGCTTGGGCCCGGGAGCCAGTCATTTTGTCGATGATGGGATGATCTGCCCTGCCGACGTGGATTGGTACGCGTTTGGTGGCGTCGCTGGCAATTCGCTCAGCGCGATGTTGGTCTTTGACAACTCTGTCGGGGACCTTGACCTGGAGCTGTACGATGCTGCGAACACGCTCGTGGCATGGAGCCGTCTAACGACCGACGAGGAGACGATCACGCACACCTTTGCCACGTCAGGGGATTTTCGGCTGAAGGTGTTTGGATACCAGAATGCTTCGGCGGCCTACTTGCTGGACATCGCCACTTCGGGAGGGCCGCCCTGCGACGCAATGTCTTGCGCCGCGGCGATGGTGTGCGGGAATGCGGGGGGCTGTGTCGCTGAGTCTTGTGTCACCGATGCGGACTGCCCCAACGCCTATCGGTGCAGACAAGGGCACTGCGTGGATCCATGCGTCGCAGACAGCACCTGTCGAACCAATCTGGGCTACGGCTGCAGAACGTTGACTGCGACAGATGCGGTCGCCTTTTGCGCTCCATCAGGCTCGGGTGCATCGGGCAGTGCATGCAGCTCCATGGCGACCTGTCGGGCGGACTCGGCTTGTCTTGTTGGCTCCCGCTTCCCCAACGGCTATTGCGCGATGGTGGGGTGTTTCGACGACCTCGATTGCGATCTGGATACCACATGCGTCGAAGTCGACGGGATTCCGATGTGCTTGCAATTCTGTCTGGCGTCGACCGATTGTCGCGCAGGCGAAGGGTACACCTGCACGCCGCTTCCCATGGTTGGGGCCTCTGGCGACATCGAGGTTTGTGTGAAGTGAGCTCTTGATACAGAGCTTCTTCCTTCTTTTTTCTTGTTCGTTCTCTGACGCGGCGGTGCGCGTGGGTCTTGGCGCTCGCCACACCTCGGGGCGTGCGGCGTCGGGCAACGGAACTTGCTTCGTCGGGCACCGTGGTGTCCTTCGTCGGGTGGCGTGGTGTGCTTCGTCGGGTGGCGTGGTGCGCTTCGTCGGGTGGCGTGGTGTGCCTCGCCGGCGGCGTGGTGTGCTTCGTCGGGGGCACCGTGTACACCTTGCTCTGGCGCGAGAGCCGCGAGTTTGACCGGTTGACACCAAGGGCTGTGATGCGCTCCAAGTCGATCCCTGACGGTCTGCAGGTTTGGATTCAGAGGTGGGCCCACAGTCATGCGGATGAGCCGGTTTGCGGTAAAGATCTATGCGGTCTTGTTGATCATGGGGGCTGCGCCACTCATCGCCTCGGCGGTGTTGCTGAGCGAGGTCCTGACTTTCAACAAGAATCTCCAAGATGAGGCGGTCGAGACCCTCGATGACGTGAGTCATTTTCATCGGGCCTGGGCGACGTCGGAAGCTGACCGTGTCTCGCTGATCGGTGCCAACCTGTCGCTCTCGCCTGAGCTGCGCCTGCCTATCGCAACCAATGAGGAGCGAATCCAGCAAGCCCTCGAGAGGGAGCTAGGCCGCTACGGTGTTCTCGTACGGGCTGTGCTCTACGACGAGGGAGCCGAATTGATGGCGGTCGGCGACCAAGGCGAACGGGGGCTCGAGGGCTTGAAGCTGAGGACCCGTCGTTGGAGGGTCGGCCAGACGGTCCAACCCAACCCGCCAGACAGCTCTGGTCGCGTGTTGGAGCTGACCTTTGGCATCGACATGAGCCTCTCAGACCGATACGAGGACCTCGGTCAGAGGCGGCAGCTGCATCGCGGCCTGTCGGCGTTGGAGGGGGAGAAAGACGGCTCGCTGTCGGAGGTCTACACGAAGTTCTACTACATCATGCTCGTCCTGGTGGTGGTCTTGACGGTTGGCTTTGCGCTCCTCATCACCACGCCCTTGAGTCGTCGGCTCGGCCGCTTAACCGCCGCAACGGAGCGTGTTGCGAAAGGAGAGCTCGGCTTTTCGATACCGGTGCAGGGGAAGGACGAGCTCTCGCAGCTCACGAAACAATTCAACGAGATGGTCGAAGAATTGGGCGAGGCTCGAAAGGCAGTGACTTACTTGGAGCGGATGAGCGCTTGGCAAGAGGTCGCTCGTCGATTGGCGCATGAGATAAAGAACCCGCTCACGCCGTTACTCCTGGCCGTACAACAGCTCGACAAGACTTTTGACAAATACTACGACCGGCCCGAGCGATACCGCCAGATCGTGACCGAGGTTGTGGAGATCGTCACGGAGGAAGTCGACACGCTGCGGAAGTTAGTGAGGGAATTCAGTGAGTTTGCCCGCTTGCCGTCCGCGTCTCCCGAACCACGCGAGGTTTGGGAGTTCGTGACCCAGACATTGAGGTCCAATCCGCAGTTCTACGAGATGGCCAAGATCAACGAGATTGAAGGGCCCGTCGTGACGGCGCGGCTCGACCCTTTGTTGATGAGGCGAGTCCTCGTGAACATCGTCCAAAACGCCATCGAGGCCGCTGTGGAGGCTGGCAACGCTCCCATTATCGAAGTCAGTCTCGAAGTCGTCGGCGAGAATGCTCGCATTCGAGTCGTCGACAATGGAACGGGTCTCCCCGCGGAAGGAGCGGACCGAGTCTTCGACCCCTACTTCACGACCAAGGCGGAAGGGACAGGACTTGGCCTGGCGATCGTTCGAAAGATTGTGATCGATCATGGGGGTGACATTCGCCTCCTCGATCGCACAGATGGAACCAAAGGAGTAGAGGCCCGCATCGAGGTGCCCGCCATTCCTTTGGATCAAGTCAAGGAGACCTTGGAGCGCAAACGCGAAGCCGAAGAAGCGCTGATGACCCCATCCAGCGACGAGGAGACTGATGAACCCTGAAGGGGCAACACAGGGCGCAGGGGACTCACCAGTCGTCGCGTTCTTTGACATGGACCAGACCATTCTTCGCTGCAACTCTGCCAGTCGCTACGCGAAGTTCCTTTATCGACGAGGTGAGCTGAGCCTGCGAGATGTGCTGCGCACGGCGCGATGGCTCGTGGAGTATCGTTTTGCCGTGATCGACGCGCAGGCGGTCACACGGCGAGTCATCTCGAGCGTCGAGGGACAACCTGCTCAGCATCTCACGGACTTATGCCAAGAGTGGTTCGACACTGACATCATCCAATTCATCTCGGAGGATGCGGTCGCCGTGATTGAGGACCACCGCCGCAGCGGTCACCAGGTGGTGTTGTTGACCGCCGCGACGGAGTACATCGCACGCCCCGTGAGCCACCATTTGAAGCTCGATGGTGCGGTCTCGACCTACTTGGAGAGCGACTCAAAGCAGAGGCTCACCGGTCGTGTGGTGGAACCCATATGCTTTGGGGAGGGGAAGATTCACTGGGCACGGCAGTGGGCCGACCAATGCGGGGCCACCCTCGAGAATGCCTTTTTCTACACCGACAGTTTTACTGATCTGCCCATGCTGGAAGCCGTTGGGCACCCGCGGATTGTGAATCCAGACCCAAGGTTGAGACGCTATGCAAAGAAACGCGGACTCGAAACATTGTGTTGGTGAGGTGGCTCCAAACCTCAAGACAGCGATCCCTGGTCCCCGCTCCGTCGAGCTTCTCGAGGTCCTCGCTCGCCACGAATGCCCGGCGATCACCGCCCGACGAGCGCGACGGCGGGGGGAGAGTGGAGTCTCACAAGATCCCATCGTCTGGAAGAGCGGTAGCGGCTCGACCATCGAGGATGTGGATGGGAATCTCTATCTCGATTTTACCGCGGCCTTCGCCGTCAGCTCGTACGGGCACGCGCACCCGGAGCTCCAAGAAGCCCTGCACGAGCAGAGTCGCCAGCTCATGCATGGGATGGGCGATGTCTACCCCACGGACGTGAAGATCCGTTATACCGAGGCGCTTTCAGACTTCCTTCCAGGTGGGCTCAGCCAGTCGATTTTCGGCCAGTCTGGGGCCGATGCGGTCGAGGCCGCGTTGAAGTCGGCTGTGATGCATTCTGGGCGGCAACGGGTCGTGGCGTTCGAGGCGTCCTACCACGGGATGAGCCTAGGTGCGCTCTCGGTCTCGGCCTACAAAGGGTCGTTCAAGGCGCCATTTTCCGGTCTGATCGCTCAGCAAGTGACGCATGCGCCCTATCCCTATTGCTATCGATGTCCGTTCAAGTCCACGTATCCGGGTTGTGGGCTTGCATGCCTCGAGTATTTCGAGCATCTCGTTAGCCACCCCGCGGCAGGGTCGGAGGAAGCGGGCGCGGTCATTCTGGAACCGATACAGGGCCGAGGAGGGGTGATTGTTCCGCCAGTGGAGTGGCTGGTCGGCGTGCGCAAGATCTGCGAGGAGCGAGGTCTGGTCCTGATTTTCGACGAGATCTACACCGGGTTTGGAAGGACTGGGCGGCGCTTCGCGATGGAGCATTTTGGCGTCGTGCCCGACCTGGTTTGCCTCGGGAAAGGGATGACCGGTGGTTTCCCGATGTCGGCGGCGGTGGGGACCGCAGAGGTGATGTCGTCGTGGGGGACCAGCGCCGGTGAGGCGATTCATACGAGCACTTTCCTCGGAAATCCGATGGGGTGTGCGGTTGGTCTCAAAGCAATCGAGATATTTCGGCGTGACGACCTCGCCGCACGAAGTACGGCGATGGGGGAGATCCTCGAGCGCAAGCTCCTGGACCTCAAAGAGCGCTATCCCGCATTGATCGGTGAGGTGCGTGGTCTCGGGCTCATGAGAGGCGTTGAGCTCGTGGATACGGAGGGCAGGCCCAACGGCAAGCTAAGCCTCGAGTTGATGCGGAGGATGCTCGAGAAAGGCGTCCTCATCTTGCCGAGCGGCGTCTGGGGCCAAGTCGTGACCTTTACTCCCCCGCTCGTCGTCGAAGAAGAGCAAATCGAGAGGATGTACGCGATTCTGTTGGAGGCGTTGACCGAGTTGGTCTGACGCTTACTCGGGGAGCCTGGAAAGGTCTGCGGTCCAGAGCCCTTCGTTTTCGAGCCACAGCCCGAAATGAGCGCCATCTGCGGAGATCAGCGCGCTCCACTCCTGTCGAGGGGGGCCCAGCGGAAGTGAAGACCACCACTCGAGCAACCATTCTCTCTGGGTCTGTTGGTCGATGAGCCAAATCGCATTTGCGTCGAGGCTGATCCGCCAATGGCCTTGGCGATCCGTTTCCACGAGTGGGGACTGGGCATCATCGGCGAGAGGCTGACAGGTTGCCTCACCAGCGAGGTCAATCGTGACGAGGTACAAGGCATCCCTATGCTCGAAGACCAACTCGCTGTCGCTGAGCCAACCGTGGAAATGGACGGCCTCCTGCAGGCGCGTAGGGGTCTCCCTGTCGAAACACGGCGCCGGTGCCCAATCGGGGAAATCGAAGGAGGAAACCGTCACGATCCGCGAGCTTGGCCGAAACGGGTCTTCGGAAGGGCCAATGTCACGGCACTGCTCGGGATAGCCGATGCAGAGTTGGACAAAGGCAGATTGGCAGGTGACTCCATAGTCGATGATGAGCTTCGAGCTCGATGGAGAGAGGTCGACCGCGCTCATCAACGGGGCGTAGAACTGCAGGTCTTCCCACCGTGCTGGCGATAGGGCGCCAGTTTTGGTCGCGAGCTGGACAAACTTGGGGCCGAGGTATCGTTGAGTGAGCGCTGCAATGCGGTTGGCGCGTTCGTTGGCAGATTTTCGAGTCGCCATCGCCAGGCGATTGGCTAGGAACGAGGGAGACTCCCAAACGAGGAGCTTGTCGGCCCCGTGAATGGTGCTCGACCACAACGCCGCCGCAACCGGATTCTGCGGCCACGGTGGCAGCAACAACCCTGAGAGAGCGGCACCAAGCCCGGTGGTCGTGCTGCCAAGGGTCCATTTGCCGAGGCCAAGGGAGAGACTCCTGGCGTCAAAGACCGGCAAGACGAGGTCGAACTGCTCGGTGAAGCGCATGGGGAGGTAGGGACGTGTCGCATGTGTTGCGAACGCCGGCCGTCGTTCAAATTTGGAGAGGAAGGGTTGGTACTGGGACTCGGCGACTCGTGGCCCACGCAACTGCGCCAATAGGCGTCTGCCAGCCGCGCTGCTGGTCAACACCAATGCGGGGTCATCGAGGTTGAGCAGCTCGATCGCCCTTCGTCCTTGCCCTCTGCGCGCCATCAGGTCGGCGCGCGGGAGCCGCAGCGAGAAAATCCTATCCTGCAGTGCATCGGCCCACTTTCGTGGATCGACTTGTGTGGCGACGGAGACTCGATGGGGGAAGCCCAAGCAGTAGTCTAAGGGACCCTGCAACGGGAGAATGAGCTGGAGGCCATTCTCGATCCACAAGAGTCGCTCCTCCGCATCGTCCTTGCCTTCGAGGTAGGCTGCGATGGCCTCACGTTCCTGTTTGGCGAACGCCAATGAGGGGGACTCAGCCAGCGAAAAGCTCTTGTCTTGGTTGCTGAAGGCGAGCTCGTATTCGTTGGTAAGGGTGTCTTCGGTGAAGGTCCTAACCCTCATTAGACCAGCGCCACTGACTCCGCTTCGCGAAGCCCAACTCAACCCGATCTCAGCTGTTTGTCCTGGGAGATTTCCCCTCCGACCTGCAGCGATGTGGGAAAGAAGAACCTGGGGAGCTGGATCGAGAACGACGTAGACCGCTCGAGTCAGGCCCAAATCGCTCTTTGTGCTGGGCAGGCACGGGGCAGCATCAGGGATCCTGACTGCCAAGACCCCACTTCCCGCGTCTTGGATGGAGACGTTGTCTTTGCTTGGGAACTCGCCCCCCGGGTCGTTTATGTTCGCGTAGGTACGCTGGAAGAGCTCCCTTGGCATGGGGTTCCACGTCCCCCCGGAGCGGTTGAGGACGCGAATGACGAGCTGCCCTCGATGTTCTTCCGCGACGCTGGACTGTTCGGGCTCGAAGGTGACCAGCAGGAGATGGTCGCCGGTGGTCCGGTCACCAGCAACAACCGCGTGGTCGAGCACGAGCGCGCCTTTCAAGAATACGACCGCGCCGCTCAACTCGACGCGTCGCTCGGTCTTCAGTGTGTCAGCGCTGACGTGAGCGGCCTGCTTGATCTGCTCTGAAGCGAACACGCCGATGAGGGGGGTCGTGGACTTGACGTCCCCAGCCTCTTCCTCTTGCTCCTCGGTGTCCTCGTGAAACCGCGGTTCGACGAGCTTTCCGGCGAGCATCGTGGAACCAAGAACGAGGATGATCGAGCCAACACAGAGCACGATAAAAAGGGTCCATGCCCTTTTCCCCTCTTTCCTGCGTTCGCTCGGACGCATTCAGCAGACTCCTGCTTGCTCTCGAACTTCGTGGATGACGGAAGGAAATTACGGCGTCTCAACGAGCGGATTTCACGCGCACCTCCGAGCAGCGGTGGCTCGAAGGCACCTCACGTTCCTACGCGCGATCGGCTCGGACCTTGAGTCTCCTGAAGATGCCCATCCCTTCGCTGCTGGTGGTGATTCCAGACCCTTCAGAGAGCTGCCTGTGAACCGTGCGCCGATCCACCGAGTTCATTCCGTACACATCGGCCGAGAGGCCGCCGATGATCTTCCCCGATAGGCGTTGTGCGACATGCTTCATCTTGTCGACCCGCGCCTCTCGGTAGCCCGCGGCGTCGACGATGACTGAAGGGGCTTTGGGGTTGTCTTTGAAGGCCGCACGCCGAATGATCTGCGAGAGCGCATCCAAGAAGACCGGACCGTCGCCCCCCCCTGGTCGGTTGATGAGTGCGCGGGCGTCGGTGCCAGTGACATCGAGGACCAAATTGCCGTCCTCCTCCTTCGCCGTCACCGCTACGGAGTAGCCGGCGAGCGTGAGGATCTTTTGGAGAAGATCAGAGGCTTCATCGAGAGGAAGGTTTTGGTCTTCGTTTGTGATTTCGCTCATTGGGAGGTCCCGAGTTCTGTGGACGAGGGGGGGTACACATTGGGAGCGGTCAGTATGCCACTGTGTCAAACCGAGTGCGAGGACCGCACAATCACGAGGGACTCTGTCGTCTCTTCGCGGCCCGTTTCTCTTTCGCCGTCGTGGGGTCGACCGTGATGTCTGCCGGAGAACTAGTAGGGGTTGCCTTCGCCTTCTTCTTCTTGGTGTAGACCACTTGGAGCACACCGATTGTGCTGCTGACGAGGATGTAGAGATTCAGGCCCGAGGGGAGGAAGAGCATGACCACGATGAAGACCAGCGGGAAGACGGTCATCATGACTTTCTGCCGGACGTCGGTGGTCGGCGTCGGACTGAGTTTCTGCTGCAGGAAGAAGAGGGCCCCTGCGATTACAGGGAGAATGTAGTAGGGGTCGGCGGCCGAGAGGTCGTGGATCCAGAGCCCGAAGTCCGCTCGATAGAGCTCTGCGGTGACGTAGATGGTGCGGTAGAGCGCAAACCAGATAGGGATTTGAAGGAGCAGAGGAAGGCAGCCGAAGGGGCTGACGTTGTTCTCTCTGAACAGCTCCATTTGCTTCTGCTGGAGGAGCGTCGGGTCGTTCTTGTATTTTTCTTGGAGCTCCTTGATCAGCGGGCTGATGTCCCGCATTCGCATCATCGATTCCTGGCTCTTCTGGGTGATGGGCCAAACCGCTCCGCGAATCAGGATGGTCAGGAAGATGATCGCGAGTCCCCAGTTACCGAAGACCGAGAACAGCTTTCTCAGCAGCCAAGCGATGGGGCGAGCAAGGATCTCCACCCAGCCATAGTCGACCGCTCGGTCGATCTCATGGCCGAATTCGCTGAGTGAGCCAATCTCCTTTGGACCGAAGTAGAGCTCGAACGACAGGGTACGGCTCTCCCCCTTGGGGATAGTGACTTCGTTCTCAAGAACGGCTTCGACGTCGTCGCCGTCTCCCGCGATACGACAACCGTTCGCTCCATCCGAGGCATACGCAACGGAGGCGAAATACGACTCGTTGACCGCGATCCACTCGACAGAGTTTTCGTAGACCTCGGCGTCATCGCCGGTGTCAACGCGCTCGACGTCCCCGTCGGTGAAGCACACCGCATCGACAATGCGGCCCTGGGAAAAGAAGCCAGGTTTTTCGGCCTCGAGCTGTTTGTTGAAGAGTGACAGGCTATGCGTGTCGGTGTGGATTGTGGTGCCGAGGTTCGTGACTTTGACCTCGAGGTTGACGGCGTAAGGGGTGTCTCCAATAAAGAAGGTCTTCTCGACGGAGCTGAGTCCGTCCTCACTGACCCACTTGTAGTGGACTCGTTCGTCGGAAGCCGTGACGACCTCGAAAGGGGTCTGTCCATCAACTGGAAGCGCAGAGAAATTGCTCTCGAGGGGGAGCAACTCAGGGAGCTCGCCATCCACGAGTCCATCGTACAGTGAAGCGGTGAGGCTAGGGTGTTCGATGTAGCGGGCGGGCTGCATGACGTTGAAATTCGCGACCCTAGCGCCGACGTTGGTGAGTTCCATGAGGAAGTAGTCGGTCTTGAGAAAAGCACTTTCGTGCGGGATTTCGCGGGGTGTGGTAGTCAGCGGGGCGGTCTCAGCTGCCTTGGTCCCGTCGGTTTTGGGGTCGCCGCCCTCGGGTTTGGTGACCTCTTCGGCAACTGTGGCTGCGTCGGATTCTTCCTCAGGTGGAGCGGGGGGCTCGAAGAAGAAGAGCTGCCAGGCGAGGAGGATCGCCATCGAAACGCCGACTGCTAGGAACAGCCGCTTGTTGTCGGAACTGAACATTAGACCCTGCCCTCACAAAAGCTGACGAAGAAATCAAGTCAGCGGATCGTATCCACCGGGGTGGAAGGGGTGGCATTTCGCCAGCCGCCGAATTCCCAGCATCCAACCCCTCAGGCCACCATATTTCTGCAGCGCCTGACGGGTATATTCGGAGCAGCTGGGTTGAAAACGGCAACTTGGAGGCAGGGCGCCTGAAAGGTATCTCTGATAGAGACCGATAAACCACAACGACGGTGTCTTAAGGATGCCCCACCTCTTGGCGGTTAGCGCCCCTGCTGAGTGGGCTTCACCCGTCGTTGGAGAGCGGCGCCGAGGTTGAGGATCTCCTCGGTCAGCACCGCAAAGCTCGCCGTCGCGGCCTCCCTTCGCGCAATAAAGATGAGGTCCATCCCCGCAGGAATCCGAGCTTTGTTCTTGCGGAAGATCTCTCGGAGCCGACGCTTCACCAAATTGCGCACAACCGCCTTCCCAACTTTCCGGCTGACGGTCAATCCGATTCGCGTCCACGGCTGCTGTCCTTGGCGTGCAATAACCACGACGAAGCGGCCTGCACGCCGAGTTCCCGACCTCTGGAGCTGCCGGAACTCCTTGCCCTTCCGAATTCGCTCGGCACGGCCGAAGCTTTCACCGCAGCGCAGAAGGGGGAAGTGTGCGTTAGAAGGTTCGATCTCAGCCCTTCGTCGCGACAGTAGGAGCCAGGCGCTTGCGGCCTTTACGGCGGCGATCGGCGATGACCCGACGTCCCTGTGCGGTAGACATGCGTTTGCGGTAACCGTGCTTGCGACGGCGTTTTACATTGCTGGGCTGGTATGTGCGTTTCATGGTCCTTAGGCTCCATTACGGCATTCTAGAAGAACTGTGTCTTCCCGAGCGCCTTTCTCTTGGCGGTTCCCTCTGGAATGCCCGGTGCGAAGGCGCGCTAAAGTGGCACAGCATGCACGTCGTGTCAAGCCAGAGATCTGGGTTTGTGCCGTGAAGCGAATCGAAGGTTGCTGCTCTCCCCCCAATCAATCTATGCTCGTGTCGCGGGGGCAAAACCAATTCATCCATGGGGCATCTTGCTCAAAGACGTCCCCAGGCGTGAGGGTGTTCTCGCGACCACCCAGAAGGAACTCTTGTTCAGCCGCGACCCGTTCGGCCCGCCCATCTTGCCTCCGTTCCTCACAGCTCGGGAGGCTTTACCGCCCGGAGAGTAGCAGGCCAATGACCGCCTTCGACGACAAAGGACCCGCGACAAAGGGGCGACGCTTCTTCAAGCTGGCGGGAATGACCGCTTCGGTCGCCAGCCGCTATGCTTCGTCGCGTCTCAAATCGGTATTCCTGTCCAAAGAAAGACAGGATGAGGACCGCAAGACGACCAACCAGGACATTGGCCATCGCATCGCGCAGACTCTCGGAGAGCTCAAGGGAGCCGCGATGAAGATCGGCCAGATGGCGTCGATCGGCAGCGACATTCTGCCCCAAGAGATCGCCGACGCCCTCAAGGTCCTGCAGAAGAAGGCGCCGCCCGTCCCGTTTCGGGTGATCGAGGAGATGATCGAGGCCGAGTTCAGCCTCTCGCCACAACTCCTGTATCGTTCCTTCGACAAGGAACCGTTTGCCTCGGCCTCCATTGGACAGGTCCACCGAGCAGTTACGGACGACGGGCGCGAGGTGGTCGTCAAGGTGCAGTACCCTGGTGTGGACACCTCGGTCGACTCCGACCTCGCTCATTTGAAGCTTGCCCTCAAGGCCTCCGGGCTACTCAAGATCAACAAGCGCACCGTGAACGAGCTCTTCGACGAGCTCAGAACACACCTCCACGAAGAGCTGGACTACTGCAACGAAGCGGACAACGTCCGCCTTTTCGGGTTGCACCATGCCTCCCAAGAGTTCGCCCACATCCCGGAAGTTGTCGGCGAGCGAAGCGCCAAGCGGGTCTTGACCCTGACTTATTTGCCGGGGGACGACATCAACTCCTTGGATGAAAAGGGGTACTCACAAGAAACCCGCAACCGGATTGGCGAGAACCTCTACAAGATCACAGCCAGTCAGATCTTCGATCTGAAGGCCATTCACGCCGATCCGAATCCTGCCAATTTCGCTTTTCGGCCCGACGGAAGCGTCGTTATCTACGACTTCGGCTGCGTCAAACACCTCAAGCACGACATCGTTGACGCCATCAGCCGAATCATTCGGGACAGCATCGACGAGGACTACGATGCGATCGACAAGTGCCTTGTCGACCTCGGCGCCAGGGTTCCTGGAGGTCCTCCTGTGGAGCCCGAGTACTACAAGATTTGGCGAGACATTCTGCTCGAGCCGTTCCTGTGTGAGGGCCCGTTCGACTACGGCAGTGCGACGATCCATGAGGAGGTCGTCAAGCTGATCCCTGGCATAATGAAGAGGCTAGGGTCCTTTCAGCCAGCGGTCGAAGTGGTCTTCGTCGACCGCGTGATTGGGGGCCACTATGGCAACCTTCGCAAGATCCGTGCGATCGGGAAGTTCATCGACTTGATCAAGCCCTACTGCCCCGTCAGGGAGTGACGGCGGCCTCGGTTTCGAGCGGGCTGAGTTCGACGCCAGCCAGAATCCCCTCGAGGACGGCTACACCGCGTCCGCCGGAGGGCAGAATCCCCTCCATCCACCCCACCTTCGTGCCACTGCGTGCGTAGGCGCTGAAATAGTTCCTCTGAGGGCCGTAGCGTTTGGTGAAGAGGTCGAGAACTGCGGCCTCGAACGCCGCGGCGCTCTCCTCGTCGTCCCAAACGGAGACGTGGAGCACCAACGCCTTGTGGCCGAACCCGAACGACCACAGCTTGTCGCCGTCCCAGGCGCTCGCCAGCTCGGCGGCGGCCGGATTGTTGCCCACCAGCTCGAGCCAAGAGCGAAGCCCCAGCTCGCCCATCACGTTCTCGTACTCGGGTGCCCCATCCGCTTTCAGGCTGCTCATGGGCAGCTCAACGGAGATGCGCAACACAGGGTCGAGCGTGAAGTCCTTCTGTGGGTGGAGAATCTCCTGGCTCGAATGCGGCGGGGTCATGAAGAGAGCGGCACGGTCAGGTGTCTTCGTCAGGCGTGCTCGTACGTACCGAGCGCCCTCGAATTCGGGAAAGAGCGCGATGGCTTGGATGAAGGCTGGTAGCCCCTGCAGGCTCTCTGAGCTCCGGACTCGAAGCTCCAACTCGGAGAGCAAACGAAGCGCCTCTGGAGAATCGACGAAGAAGCCATCCCCAAACTGACTGTCCAGGTACGTAGAGAACGCCTCGCCTTGCAGCAGAGCCATCGCCGCGATCCCCCGATCATCGCTCTGCGGCCCCAGCGTCTCGCCGTCAAAGACCTTGTCCACCTCGAGGTGCTGGTACTGCAGCCAATAGGCCAGCTCTCGCAACGGCGGATCGACGGCCTCGGCGCGGCGCACGACGACACGCTCGACCTCATCGAAATACTGCTCGACCCCGTCGAGCATGATCTTTCGCATCATTTGGGCATAGTCGAACAACTTTGGTGGCAACAGTCCCATCGTCGTCAGCGCACGCCCTTCGGCCACGAGCCTCTCCAACGGAGCGTGTCGGTCCACGAAGGCGGCTCGCCGGGCATCGAATTCAGCACTGGGTAGTGTGACGATGGCGTCCGGCTCAGGCGGTTCGCCGCCATGGCGACTCCACTCCAGCAGCGCGAGGCGGGCGGTCTCGTATTGTCCCGGATTCGAGGCGACGAGCACCGCCTTCCTCACGACCGGAACCTCGGGCAGCGCCGCAACCTCCTCCGGCGAAACGTCCTCGTCCGGTCGCTCATCCGTCGCAGGCGGAGGAGTTGGGCGCGTGAGCAGCACCAGCGCCACGACGAGCGCGGAAAGTCCCAAGCCCGCTCCGAGCCACTTCGTCCACGAGGTCGAGGGCCGCCGCCCCAAAAGCTCCAGCTCGCGCCGATCGCGCATGACGAGAACCTCGCCAGCCCCAGCGCGCCGCTTCCTCTTCCTGCTTTTCCCCTCGAGAAGGTCGCCCTCACCGAGGTCAGCTCCTGGCGCAGAGGTCGCAGCTTCACGAGCGGCACGCACCTCCACCTCGAGGGCAGCGACCGCGGCCGAGGATTGCTCGCTGGTCGCTTCTCCACCCTCCGAAGTCGTCGGCAGCTCTGCCAGGCTGGGTGTTGCCCGTGGATTTGCCGGCCCCCCGCCTTCTTTGCTGCGTCTTGTTCGCCCTGACCTGTGTGGGTCGGCCTTGGTGCGGCCGTTTGTTACGCGCTGGGCTCGGGGCGCGGCAGCACTCTCTTGGGCGTCGAGGCCGGCCTTCTCCCAAAGACGTTGCACCCTTTCGCGAGCGCGCTCGGCGTCCTGCCGAGCCTTCAACGCGACGAGCAACTGCTGCACCTCGGCACCAGACAGCTCATCGCGCTTGTGGCGCGCCACTTGGCTGAGCAACCTCTGAGCCTCTCCTTGGTTCAGAGAGAGCTCGAGCATCTTGCGAATGGTAGAGCGGCTGAACACTTGGACAAAAGCCCTCTTCGAGTATCAAGGAGACTCAGCGTCCTGATTTCGTCACCTGAGTGTCTTTCCAAAGTTGTTGCAGCGAATCACGGTATTCCTCGCCAATCAAGAAGCGCAACAAGCCCTCCGAGGGCGTATTCAGCTCGGTGAGTGCCACAGCGGGGGACCTCGAAACCACACACGCCAGCCGAATGGCTCGCTCTACTTCGGCAAGTCGCAGCTCGCTTGGAGTGCAGCTCGAAGTGTCCTTGTCAGGCAGGTTCTTGATGGTTTTCTTCACGACCCTCGGGAGGTGTTTGAGGATGCTCTTCCTCAACGTTCGCGCGTCTGGATCGGCCGGCTTCCTCTGATACACCGCCTCCAGCAGTTGACTGATCTGCGCATCCGAGAGCTGACAGAGCAGCGCGCCAGCGCTCGCATTGAGGACCGCAGCGAAGCTGACCCAGAAGTTCAGCGCCAAAGGTTTCCGCAGCAGGCTCTCGTCAAGCCACAGTTCGGGCGAAGCTGCGATTCGCGGCGTGCATTTCCAGGGCTCTGAGCCGCTAGGTCCGATGACGATCCGTGGGCTCCCGAGCCCGAGCGCTTCGAAGACGCGTGTGGCAGCCACATAGGCGGGATGACTGCGCTCGAGGGGGCGTCCGGTGTCCGCGGGAAAGAGCTCGCCGAGGTGAGGTGCCAGCTCGGTCAGCAGCGCGATCTCATCGCAACGTAGCGCCGGGAGAGGGAATTTCGAGAGGTCGAGCGCACGTCCAGGCAACTCCAAGTGCCCGCCGGGTTCCGGTTCGTCGACCTCGAGCTCCTCGCCTTCCAAGACACTGAGCACAGCGGCTACCGCGTTGGCGCAGTGGACCTCACCCTGCTTGTCCAGAATGCGAATGAGCCCGGTGAATCCTTCTTTCGACTCCAAGTTCGCTTCTACGACCTCGCGGTAGTGGGCCTCGGCTTTCTTCAGTTGGTTGTCGGCCTCATAGGTGCGGGCACGAATGAGGTTGGTTTTCTCGTTGCTCATACCTCCCAACACATCGTTGAGGTACGTGATGGCCTGACCGAGGTGACCCGCGTCCAGGAGCAGTCCAGCCAGCGTCGCCTTGAGCGCGCCGTCTTCGTCGGGATCGCTGCCATCGGCGAGCAGGGCTTTGCCGACCTCGATGAGCCTCGGCAGCTCGTGTTGAGTCCTGTATTCCTCGACGAGGTCGGTCATGACGTCATTGTCGTTCATGGCCTCGACAAGCGCCTCGGACTCGAACCCTCGTCTCTCGTCTTCCGCCCACAGCGCGCGTCGAGCGACATCGGCGAGACGCACCATGGCCCAAACGCGCTCTGCGGTATTGCCGCGCTCGACCACGATCTCGAGCAGCTCCCGCGCTCGCTCCCACTCTCGATCTTCGATGGCGAGCCCGATCGCCAGCTTGGAGGCCTCGAGGTCGTCCGGGAACTCTGACAGGATGCGCGTCAGAGAGGCGCGCGCGCGCTGGGTTTGTCTCAGCCGTTCGAGCTGGATGCGCGCTTGCTGCATCAGCGCGCTGTGTCGGACTTCCGGCGAGCTCGTGACATCGACCAGGCGGCCGAGGATCTGGGCCCCCTCGGCCCACCGTCCCTGTTCGCCGAGCAGCTCGGCTTGGGCGACCAACGCCCCCTCGGCATCCGGGGTGATGGCCAACAGCTTGGTCAGCTCCGCCGATGCCGCCGCGAGGTCACGGATTTCGTCGCGCAAAAGGACCGCGTGTCGGCGCAACAGCTCGACCCTTGCGGCTTTGGGGGAGGCCTCGATGCAGCGCGTGTAGAGCCGGGACAATACGTCCAGCTCACCCCGGTCGCGGAGCAGCTTCTCAGCCATCCCGAAAGCCTCCTGATGCGTCGGATCGTGCGACAGCGCCACCGCCAACGAGGCCAGTCCGCGAGAGCTGTCCTGTACCTCGTCGGACCACAGATCCGCTGCCTTCAAACAATAAGAGAAACGATTCTCGGGGTCGGCGCAGGCCTCCGCCAAACGGTCGCAAAGGGTCGCGAGCTCGCGCCAGTCTTCCTCGAGCTCGGACAAGTGGGCGAGCGCCAGCAACGCGGGCAGGCAGTGGGCGTCGAAGTTCAAGCATTCTCTGGCGACGCGCTTGGCCTCCTGCGGTTTCTTGGCGTCGACGTAAGACAAAATGGCCCCCGAAAGAATCTGCACACGGGAATCCGGGTCACTGGCTTGTAGGGCCATGCGCTCACGTACGACGGCGAGCGTTCCCCAGTCCTGAGCGGTGTTGAGGAGCCGCTCCAGGGTCCACAGCACGTTGAGCGAATCAGGCTGTCTTGCGTGAGCGTCATGAGAGGGCGCCAGGGCGAGCCTGACCTCATCCTGCTCGAGCTCGAAGCGATTGGCGCTCTCCAAGAAGTAGCTCGAGGAGAGCAGGGCGTCCTCGCTGTGCTCCCCCATTGTTCGCAGCCACTGCGCCAAGTCTTCGCTCTTGAGTTGCCGACGTACCCGGGTCAAGACTCCCCGCAAGTGCGGTTCGTACTGGGTCACTTCGCCGGAGGCGGCCTGATAGAGCGGAAGGTCGGGGGATTCGCCGAGTCTGAACTCCTGGACCGAGGCCAGCTCGAGCTCGAGGCGGCTGAGCTCTTCACCGGGTTTGGTCACCGCTCGCAGCTTCTCCAAGAGTTTCGCGACCGCCTTCCACTTCTTTGCCCTGCGCAAGACGCGGAGCAGCCCATAGGACGCTTCGCGCGAGTGTTCGACCAGACCATCGACTTCCCGGAACAGCCGCTCGGCACGCTCCAGATCATTGAGCACCCAGTCGCTGATCTCGGCCGCCCTGCACAAGGCGCGGGTGGCCTCCTCAGCGTCGGCGTGCTGGGCGTAGCGCTCGAGCATCAGCACCAAATCACTCCAACGAGTCTCGCTTCTCAGGACGCTCTCGAGATCCCAGGCCGCGGAGCGTCGGGCGGGCTCGAGCTCGAGCACGTGTTCAAAAGCCTCGACGACCTTAGGAGCGTCGCCGAGTTGGGCGTGCGCAGTGGCGATCTCAGCCCACAGGTCACCGGCCGACACGTGTTCGGGAGCGACCTCGAGGCGTTGAGCCTCGAGGATGTGGCGCGAGAGCTTGATCAGCGCATCCCAGCGGCTCTCGGAGAGGGCGATCTGGCGGTAGACTCGAACCGCCAACGCGTGCGCTGGGTGAGCCTCGAGCACGCCGTCGAGCACCTCGAACGCCTCGTCCACACGCTCGAGGTCGTAGGCGAGGAGCGTCGCGGCTTGAATGGACCAGGCTTCGCGTTCCGCCTCGTCAGAGGTGTCTTTGGCCTCTCTGCTGAGCAATTCGGCGAGGGGGGCGTTGGCCTCGGTGCGTTTGTAGAGCTCGAGCCGATCGAGGGCCAAGCCTCGATTGGGATCGCCGTCACGGCCCCTGGACAGCACTTCGAGGGCCTCATCGTCACGGCGTAGGGAGCCGATCAGCAGCCGTCCGAGCTCACCACGCAGGTGGTTCGAGGTCTTCTGGTCCTGCGCGATCTCGAGTTGTCGTCGCAGCAGCTCGGCCCGCTCTGTGTGTAGTCCCGATGCGGCCAAGAGGCGATTGAGCTCCCAAAAGGAGGTGTGGAACTCGAGCTTCGAGGAGCGGGCCGAGTTCAGGGCGTCGATGGCAGCCCCTGAGCGGCCCAATTCGGTCAAGAGCTCCGCCAACACGATGTATCGGACCGCACGTTCCTCAGGCGGATCGTTGGGGTCGTTGAAGCGGGCATCTTCCTCCAACAGGCGGACAAGGTCGTCGTAGGACTCCCGAGAGTCGAGGAGCTCGACGAGCCGCGGGAAGGCGAGGGGGTGCCTTGGGTGCTCCTCCAACGCGTTGCGGAAGGCTTCCTCGGCCGAATCCAGATCCCCCAGGCGGTCTTGGTCAAGGTCGGCGATCTTGGTCAGCAACCAGGCGCGGGTCGTAGGGTCGTCGACGAGCTCGAGGAGCTCGAAGATGGCCTCGATGAGGGGGCCCGACTCCTTCTTGAGCTCGCGGGTCTGGACCAAGGCGAGCACCGCATCGAGATAGGGGGGGACCACTTCGATGGCCTGGCTCAGACAATGATCGGCAGCAGTGGCGTTCGTCTCCTGAGTGCTGAGCAGACCGGCGACCCTGAGCAGCAAGCGCGATTTGCTCTCGGCGTCCGGGACCAACTCGACCAGATGGGAGAGATGGCGGATCAGTGGGCGCCATTGTGCTCGCCGATCCATCAGGTCGCAGAGCGCAACCAGCGCAGGCAGATGACTGGGATCCTCCTGCGTCGCGGCTTCATAGGCGTGTTCCGCGGCGTCGAGCTCGTTGAGGTAGGTCTCTCGAAGTGTCCCCTCCCAGTGGTGGAGAATGGCCCGCTCGTTAGGGGAGCTGAGCGCACCGGCGAGCTTGTCGAGGCTGCGAGCGGCCTCCCGGTGCAGACCGAGCTCGGTCTGCAGCGCCAGAGCTTCACACAGCGCCCTGACGTGGTCGCCTTCGAGCGTCAACGCCTCATTGACCAGCTCCAAGGCGCGTCTTGGTTCGTGTCGGACATAACGCTCCAGGGTCGCCGCCTCCAGGAGAATCGAAACCTTCTCGGCGGCGCCGTCGCGCAGCTTCACTTCCTCCAGGCAGAGCTCGAGAGCGCGGTTGCGTCGCCCGAGTCTCATCATGAGCTTACGCGCGGCGGGCAACAGCCATAGGCCGTCCGCACAAAGCACCAGCGCGGACTCGACGAAACGCTCGATGACGTCCTTGCCTAGCCCTTCTCGCTCCGCGGCCAACGCCGACTCGAGGTTCATCAACGCCGCGCGAGACGGGTCGCTGCGGTGCAGGGAGTTGGACTCCCGCTTGAAGAAGGAGACGATGGAGCTCTCCCCGCTCGAGCCGTTTGCTGCGGCCGCCTCCAGCTCGGGAAGGCCCTCGAGAATCTCTTCCCAGCCCTCTTGTTGGTTGCTTTTCTCGTCCGATCCCAAGCTCTCCAGGAGGGCTTCGGTCAGCTCGTCCGAAGGCTTCGCCTCATCAGTCCCATCGCTCATACTTCCCCCTCGCCATCCATCCGAGTGGAGCGCCAAGGCGGCTGCCGCCATTGGGATTCCATTGCCTCGCTTCCTAGCAACGAAGTTCATCGCGTTTGCTCGCCAGACTCTAGCAGAGCCTCGCGGTTGTGTCCGGTTCGCACCCAAAGAGAATCCATGGGATCAACACCAAGCTGGAGCCTGGTACACACCACTGCTCTGTTCGAGACCGACTGGATTCGAAAGAACAAGGCCACGCGTACGTGGAGGTGCCCCAAGTGCACACGAAACACCTCTCCACATCGTGGAGTAAACCCATGTGCACGCGAAACACATCACTCCACGTCGTGGAGGTGCCCCAAGTGCACGCGAAACACGCCACTCCACACCGTGGAGGTGCCCCAAGTGCATACGAAGGTCTGCACTCCACATTGTGGAGTGACCCGAAG
>PFUG01000443.1:43030-53720 GCA_002789955.1 Deltaproteobacteria bacterium CG_4_9_14_3_um_filter_63_12
GGAGTGGCTCGACGTGTAAATGCGACTTGACACCCACTGAGCCACACCGGACCCAGGTACGAGTAAGACACGCCGCTCATCGAGAGCTTGGGAGGCCTTGGCTGAGAGACCGCGCACGTCCGTATAAGTGGCAAGCTCTATGAATTGCCCTTCGAGCGGTGTACGACGAAGCACGGTTTAGGACAGGAGGTTAGGGAGATGGGTGCCACCAAACGTTTTGCGCGCTCGGGCGTTGTTGCCTTGTGGGTTCTTGGCCTGGTCTCGCTTTGGACTGGCTGCGACGATAGCCCAGGAGGGCAGACCCCAGACGACGTCGTCGACGAGGCTGACGAGGGGACGATAGGATTCGACGGCCACTTTGTCCCTGAACTGAAATCCGTCGAGGAGTTCGGACAGCTCGCCGAGGAAGAGTTCGGCCGCCAAATCGGGAAGTTCATCATCACGTCGTTCGTCAGCCAAGGGCGCATCGCCTACCTCGACAATCATTTCTACGCGCTGCACGACGAGTGGTACTGGTTCTACCTGATGAACGGCTACCAGCCTCCTGGGAGCCGCACGATTCCTGTGGTTGGGATGCAGTTTGCCTCCATTCAGGAGATCGTCGATTGGGCCACGCTCCAAGCCCAGCTGCCCCTCGATCTCACCTTCGTCCAAGACCACCGGCTCTACTCGCCGGAGTTCTACACCATGAGCCTCACGGACCCGCGAGTGTACGGGGTTGGAAGCATCCTGCACCTCCCAGCCATCACCACCCCAATCGTCCGTGAGGAGCTCTGGGCCTTCGAGCTCGAATACGTCGACAACGTCGATCATGCACGGCTCTCGATCTTTTTCGAGAACCTCGACCGCACCCTGCCTCCCGAGGTGTCCGGCAAGATCAAGTGGCTCGTACGTTCCCCTAACCAGGAGACCTTGGCCGCGTCCATGATCGCCAATCAGCTCAAGTACTATGACCGAATCATGGACTACTCCGAGCTCGCCATTCCTGGCGAAGTCGAGGTGTACTCCGAGGGCCTGACCGCAGGACGCGTCCACACCATCTGGGCTGCCGATGGGGGCCTCGATAACACGACGCCCTACGAGATCCTCATGCTGGACGCGATCCCTGACTACCTGCCGCCGGCCGGCGGGCTGCTCACCTCTTTGCCGCAGACGCCCCTCGCCCACATCAACGTCCTTGCCCGCAACCGTGGCATCCCCAACGCCTACCGAGGCGCGCTGCTCGACGATCCCTCCATCACCCAGCTCGGCCGGGTTCGAGCTCCGGTCATCGTGCACACGGTCCGCCCCGATCATCTCGACATCGTCCCGATCCTCGAGTCCGAGTTCGCGACCTGGAACTCGCTGGGGACCAAGCCCAGCATCGCGGTCGACCCAGTCGACCCCTCGACACTGCCCTACGTCTACAACCTCGAAGACCTCTCTCTGGCCGACATCAACGCCCTGCGCTTGGTCATCGGAGGCAAGGCCGCCGGTTTCCTCGCCCTGCAGGAGTCCGGCGAGGTGATCATGCCAGACCAGCCGAGCATCCTCACCGTCCGCGCCTATATCGAGCACATCGCGCCCATCAAGCCCAATATCGAAGCCATGCTCGCCAACCAGAGCTTCGTCAGCTCGGCGCGCACCCGCCTCCTCGTGCTCGAGGGCGGAGCCAACTACGACTTGCGCTACCCCACCGCCGAAGACCTCGCCTTCAAGCAGTCTTTCTACGCCGACCATCCCTTTGGCGATCCCGTCGGCGACATTTTGGCGGCCGGCGGGCTCATGAATATGATCCGCACGCGTCCTATCGAGCCGGCCACCATCGCCTCCATCAGCTCGACGCTGTCTCAACGCTACGCCAGCTATTCCGCCCTGCAGGGGCTGCGCTTCCGCTCCTCGAGCTCCATCGAGGACATCGAGGGCTTCAATGGGGCTGGCGTGTACGACTCCAACACGGGCTTCCTGCATCCTGAGGTGCAACCCGACCCAGCCGACCAGAACCACTCCGTAGAGTGGGCGATCAAGAAAACCTGGGCGTCCTACTGGGGGGCCGAGGCCTTCGAGGAGCGCCGACTCGAGAAGGTGGACCATCTGAGCGGCAACATGGCCGCCCTGATCCACGCGCGCTTCGACGACGCGCTCGAGCGGAGCAACGGCGTGTTCACCTTCACGATCATGCCCAAAGGTCAGGAGCCCGCCAACGTCATGGACCTCAACGCCCAAGACGGCTTCGAGAGCGTGACCAATCCGACCCCAGGACTCAACGCCTTGCCGGAGGTCGACCGAGTGGTCGACCTTGGTGGGACCCTTCAGATCGAACGCCTCGCCGCATCGAATCAGCTGCCAGCGGGCGAGCAGATCCTCAGCGACGCCGAGCTGTTCGAAATTTATCGCCAAGCGCAGCTCGTGACCCAGGCCTATCTCATAGAAGAGAACCGTCACCGGGCCGCCGAACAGGCCGCGCAGACGCTCACTCTCGACTTCGAGTACCGCGAGATGGACACCAATTGGCCCGCACTGGAGACCGGCACGCCTTTTCCTCGACGCATCGTCATCAAGCAGGCGCGCAGCTTGGAGCCCGGTGCCCGCAGCATTCCGGACTCGGTCCGTACGCTGCCGTTCCCGCGCGACGTGTTGGTGCGAGCCCGGCGAGTCGATCGCAAACAATGTGCGGGGGACCGTTTCCGTTTCGTGACGACTGAGCTCTACACCGAGCCGCTGCTCAGTCCCGACATGGGATACTCCGTCGAGCCCCTCAACTCGTTCTTCAGCCTCGAGCTGACCGCGGCCATGCCCGAGCTGGGCAAGGCGGCGGGCGATCGGGTCGTGCTGACCCACCTCTATTTCGACTCAGCCCATCCCGAGTTGGCACAAGGCGGGCTGTGGTCCCTCGACCTGACGCTCGATGCCGCGTCCGCGACGACCTACGCGCTCGATTCCATCTCACTCCACGGTGACCAGTCCTACTCATTTTCCAATTCGACCGGACAGGCGACGGGGACGTACAGCTGTGAGACGACCACGCTGTATTCGACTCCACAAGATTACTTGATGCTCCTGCTCGAGGAGAAAGGCATCCACTGAGCTCCAAGGGCGACCGCCGGCCGCCCCTACGGGTTTGTTGCATCCAACGACCGGCCACCAAGCGCAGGCATGATTCGCTATTCGACACAGCACTTGGGCGAGGGCCTCTTCGAGGCTGCCACTGCCGCCCTGCATCGGGGTGAGCTGGTGGTCGTGCCAACCGAGACGGTCTATGGACTTGCTGCCGACATGAGCAATCCACAGGCTGTGAGCGCGGTGTTCGAGGCGAAGGGGAGACCGAAGGGGAACCCACTGCCCCTCTTGTTGCCGGACATCGCCACGGCGAAGTCGTTGGTGACGCACTGGTCACCGCAAATCGAAAGGCTCTGCGAGACCTACTGGCCTGGACCGCTGACGATCGTGTTGCCGTCGGCCGCCTTTGTCTCCGAGACGATCCGTGCCGGCGGGACCACCATCGGGCTGAGGATGCCCGCTCACCCGGTCACCCTGGAGCTGCTCAGGCGCTTTGGGAGGGCCCTCGCGACCCCCTCGGCGAACCTCAGCGGCGAAGCCCCACCCATCGACGCCGAGCAAGCTCTCGCCTCCCTCTCCGAGGACTCGATCGCGGTCCTCATCGACGCCGGTCCCTGCTCTCTGGGGTTCTCTTCGACAGTGGTCGACCTCTCTCAAGACCCTCCAAAGCTCCTTCGCGTGGGCGCCATTAGCCTCGCCGACATAGAGCAAGTCTTGGCCGCTGGCTGAGCTCTGGCGGCAGGTCGCGGTGCTAGAGAGCAGGGTGCTTGCGGGTCCGCGGCATCGGTACTACTCTCCGCGCCCCTGAGGCCCTGTTCGCCAGGGCCAGCGCACTGGACGCCCTTTCCAGAGTTCGAAGCACACCGATGTACGAGTATTTCGTTGGGTTTCGCTATTTGGCCAGCCGGTCGAGAGCGAGCCTGTCCATCATCTCTCTGATCTCCATCGTTGGGGTGTTCCTCGGGGTCACGGCGTTGGTCTCTGTGGTCAGCGTCACCGGCGGCTTCCAAGAGACATTCAGGGACAAAGTGCTGGGGATCAACAGTCATGTGTTGATCATGACCTACGCCCAAGAGGATTTTAGCGAGTACCGAGACGTGCAGGCGCTCGTCGAGAAAGAGATCGACGGGGTCATCGCCGCGGCGCCATTTATCTTCTACGAGATGATGATCGCCAGCGAGACCAACCTCTCGGGCATCCTCATCAAAGGCGTCGAGCCCGACCAGCTCGACGAGGTCAGCGACTTGCCAGGCTACATCCTGGCCGACAGCGAGGAGGAGCGAGAGGCGCTCATCGAGGGTCTGAAATACGACCGCAATCGGACCGAAGCCCAGAAGAAGGAGACCCCGCCGAACATCTTGATGGGGCGAGTCCTGGCGGAGAAGCTCGACGTCCACCCTGGCGATCTGGTGCGGGTCGTCAGCCCGCGTCGAGGGATCCCCGGCGAGAGCCGATATGGGCCCAGACAGATGGCACCGACCGACCGAGTCTTCAAGCTCATTGGGCTCTACGACTCGGGTTTTCTGGATTACGACAATCGGCTGATCATCACCGATTACCGGGCGCTGCAGGAGTTCTTCAACCACCCTGACGTGGTCACGGGGATCGAGATCAAGGTCGAAGACATCACGAAGACCGGCGCGATCCGAGACAAACTCAACGGCATGCTCAACCAAGGGCCAGGCCTGGAGCGCTTCCGGATCATCGACTGGAAGGACCTCAACCACAACCTCTTCACCAGCCTCGAGCTGCAAAAAATCGTATTGACGATCATCATGACGTTCATCGTCATCGTCGCCAGCTTCAACATCGTGGGCACCCTGATCATGCTCGTTCTCGACAAGCAGAAAGAGATCGCGATCTTGAAGTCCATGGGGGCCACGGACGGCGGCGTGATGCGGGTCTTCATCTTCCAGGGGTTGTTCATCGGCGGGGTGGGGACAATCTTGGGCCTGCTCGGTGGATACGGCATGTGTACCCTGATTCAGGTCTATGATTTCGGCCTAGACCCGCAGGTGTACCTGATCGATCGGCTGCCGGTGAAGATGGTTCCTTTGGAGTTTGGCCTGGTTGGCCTGTGTGCGCTCGCGATCAGCTTCTTCGCCACCCTCTATCCGTCGTGGTGGGCGGCACAGCTCCCGCCACTCGAGGGCATTCGTTACGATTGACGAGCCTGGAGCGTTTCGATGTTTGGAATGTCCCTGCCGGAGATCGCGGTCGTGATGATGTTGGCCTTGATCGTCTTCGGCCCGAAGAGGATCCCCAAAATCGCCCGAACCCTTGGCGGCTTCGTCAGCGAGATGCGCAAGGCCGCGGCCGAGGTCCGTCGCACCATCGACATCGAAGATGTCCGTGCCGACCTGCGCATCCGCAACATCGCGCGCAAGGAGACTCGCCCCACTCAGAAGGGCGCCAGCGCCAGCTTGCCAGCGGGAGCTGCAGCGAGCCCCCCCCGACATCTCCCGGCGGCGACTGTCCCCAGGTCCAACGCCGACATCGCTGCGACGCTCAAGGCTCGCAACCAAGGCAAGGCGCTCCCCATCGGCACGCGGGACGTGGCGCTGGGTGTGGCGCAGACTCCTCGCAGCAGTGCGCTGAACGTGCTCCTGCTCGCTCCCCAGTCCGCCCACACCGAGGCGCACCTCGAGGTGGTCCCAATCTCCAGGGCGAAGGGGCGTTCCAATGTTTGACCGACTGCGTGCCGAGAACGAGACCCTCAACGACGAAGCGCGGATGGGGTTCTTGGAGCACCTCAACGAGCTGAGGACGCGGCTCATCCGCGCCGCGGTGGCGCTCGTCGTCGGTGTCCTCATCTGTTTCTTTTTCGCCGAGACCCTCTACGCTTGGCTCTTGATGCCCCTCATGGATGCGCTGCCCGAAAACAAGAAGTCGGTCTACTTTCTCAACCCCGTCGAGCCTTTCCTAGTCTACCTGAAGGTCTCGTTCCTGGCTGGGCTGTTCGTCGCGAGCCCAGCGGTCCTCTACCAAATCTGGAAGTTCGTCGCCCCGGGTCTCTATCCCCGAGAGAAAAAGGCCGTCCTGCCCTTCGTGCTCTTCGGCTCCCTCTTCTTCGTCGGTGGCGCGCTCTTCTGCCGCTACGTCGTTCTGCCCACGGGCCTCGAGGCCTTGATGGGAGTGGGCTTCCAGACCGAACTCTTCGACGTGCAGTCACAGATCACCATGGACGAGTACTTCGGTGTGGCTACCAAGCTGATGCTCGCCTTTGGCGTTGTCTTCGAGCTGCCCGTCGTCGTGCTGTTCCTGAGCTGGGTCGGCATGATCAACCACAAGACACTGCTGCGACACTGGCGCGGCTTTGTCGTTGGCGCCTTCGTTGTCGGCGCCATCCTAACGCCGCCTGACGTCATGACGCAGCTCATGTTGGCCGGGCCCATCATGCTGCTCTATCTCCTCTCTATCGGCATCGCCTACCTCTTCGGCAACCGCAACGCGGCCCCACCCGAAGGCGTTGAAGACGAGGACGACTAGTAGACCAGCGCCCCTGCGATGGTCGCGGTCATGAACGCCGCGATGGTCCCGGCGATCATCGCGCGCATGCCCAATCGAGAGAGGTCATGGCGTCGTGACGGAGCGATGCTGCCGATGCCACCAATTTGGATGGCGATCGAGCTGAAGTTGGCGAAGCCACACAGCGCGTAGGTGCAGATGACGATGGAGCGGAAGCGCAATGTGTCGATGATCTCGGTCAGGTGCAGGTAGGCGATGAGCTCGTTGAGCACCATCTTCTCGCCCAACAGCTGCCCCACCGCGTGACAGTCTTCCCAGGGCACGCCCATGAGCCACGCCATCGGAAAGAAGAGCCAACCCAAAAGCAGCTCCAGCGTGATGAATGGCCAGAAATCTGGCGCCTCGAGCTTGGTGGTCCAAGTGTCGGATTGGGTGAGCGTCAAGACCGCACCACAGGCCGCGACGCGGCCCCCGCGGCAGTCCTCCAGCGCGCTGGAGCCGACCAGTGGGTGAGCCACCTCGAGTTGGGCCGCGACCTCGGCGCCCAACGCCTCGACCGTCGTGAGCTGTTGATCCTCCTCGCCCTCGAGCGTTCGCAGGTCCTCGGGAATCACGATGCCGCGCTGATTGGCGATGGTGACGAGCGCCTCATAGGCGCAGCGCACCGTCGCTTTGCTGTCCGCGGGGTCGCTGCAGCCCTCGGGAGCCGAGCCCGCGCCGCTGACGAGGACGTTGTTGATGTTCTGCAGGGCGTCACTGTTGTGGAGGTTCGAGGGCAGCCCGATCACGGCATTCAACAGGGCAACCAAGGCGATGAACGCCAGGAGCATGGCTCCCACGTTGAGCGCCAGCTTCATGCCCTCACTTGCACCGCGCGCCGCGGCGTCGATGGCGTTGGCGTCGGGACGCTCGTCGGGGAGCTTCACGACCCCCATGGTCACCGACTCCTCGGTCTCTGGCATCATGACCTTCGAGATCACCAGGGCCGCCGGCGCGCTCATCACGCTCGCCGCGATGAGATGTCCGGCGATGTCTGGGAAGGAGGGCGAGAGCATCGCGACGTAGGCCGCCAGCACGCCGCCGGCGACGGTCGCAAAGCCTCCGGTCATCACCGCCATGAGCTCCGAACGGGTCATGGTCGCCACGTAGGGCTTGACGACGAGGGGAGCTTCGGTTTGACCGACGAAGATGTTGGCCGAGGCCGAGAGGGTCTCGCTGCCCGAGGTGCCCATGAGCCGAACCATCACCGCGCTCATCCAACGTACGAGAATCTGCATCACACCGAGGTGGTAGAGGACCGTCATCAAGGAGCTGAAGAAGATGATGGTCGGCAGGATGCCGAACGTGAAGTTCACCAAGGACGGTTCCACCGAGCCCGTCACGAACGAGCGAAAGAGGAAGTCCGAACCCGCTCTGGTGAACTCCAGCAGCTTCATCACTGCGTCGTTCAAGCCCTCGAAGAGGGCGCGCCCCAGCGGAGTCCACAGAATGAAGATGGCGAAAGTCAGCTGCAGCCCGGTCCCCACGACGACGATGCGCCACTTTATGGCTTTTCGGTCGGTGGAGAAGAGCCAGGCGATGCCCACGAGGCCGAAGATTCCGAAGATGCTGACGCCACGGCTGAGCCAGTCGCTCGAGTCCTCGGCGCGCTTCTTGGCCATCAAAGAGGCCCGCTCGAGACGCACGTCGTCCCCAGGCAAGTAGTTGGCAGAATGCTGGCTCGGTCCCTCGCTCACGCCGTCCGCGGCAGACGAACGGCCAGGCGCGGCCAGTGCTCCCAAGACCATCAGCAGCACGCAGGTGGCCACCAAGAACCAACCCAAGATTCGATACGTCGTCGTGATCGCCCTAAACACGCCATCACCTATGTGGCTTGGGCCAGACCTGGTGCGGGACGCACCCTCCCTGGCTACGAGTTGTTGCGCGCATCGTGCGCGCAACCCTGCGGGTTTGCACGACTCTCCGCCGCCCTGGCTATGAGTTGTTGCGCGCATCGTGCGCGCAACCCTGCGGGTTTGCACGACTCTCCGCCATCCCTGGCTACGAGTTCTTATCCAGACGTTCGTATACCAAAGGCCGAGATGCAACAGGCTCGTCGGAGAGCACGACGGAGTCGGAGAGCAGCGCGGTCGCGGAGGCGGCCTTGGCCTCGTCTCGATAGGTGACTTTGAACAGTGGGTGGCCCTGCTTGACGCGGTCGCCAATCTTCACGAGGACCTCGATGCCAACGCCAAAGTCGATGGTGTCCGAGGCCGTCGCTCGCCCACCACCGAGGACACCGCAGGCGTGCCCTACGGCCGCGCAGTCAAACGCGGACACCGTCCCATCGCGACCGGCGCGGACCTTCAGCTTGTGGGGTGCGGAGGGCAGGATACCGAGCGGGTCGTCGGCCACTCGCGGGTCACCGCCTTGCGCCCTGACGAAGCGGCGGAAGGCGTCGAGGGCGCGACCGCTCTCGATGGCGTCGGTCAACGCGGCCTTGGCCTCACCCTGCGAGCGCCCGGCGAGCTGCAGCATCTCCTCGCCCAGCGCCAAGCAGAGGGCGGTGGTGTCGTCGGGTCCCTCACCGCGCAAGGTCTCGATGGCCTCGAACACCTCGTTGGCGTGGCCCACGCGGCGGCCCAGAGGTTGGTTCATGTCCGTGAGCAGCGCGCTGGTGCGGCAGCCCATTCCCTCGCCGATGGAGATCATGGTCTTGGCGAGCCGCCGCGCCTCGGGGAGGGTCTTCATGAAGGCACCGCTCCCGACTTTGACGTCGAGGACGAGGCTGTCGAGCCCTTCTGCGAGCTTCTTGCTCATAATCGACGCGGCGATGAGCGGAATGGAGGGCACCGTTCCAGTGACGTCTCGCATCGCGTAGAGCTTTTTGTCGGCGGGGACCAACTCGGAGGTCTGCCCGGAAATCGCGAAGCCAACGTCGGCCACACAGCGCTCGAACTCGGCGGCGCTGAGCTCGACGTTCATGCCGGGAATCGACTCGAGTTTGTCCAGCGTCCCGCCGGTGTGCCCCAAACCGCGGCCGCTGATCATGGGGATGTAGAGACCGCAGGCCGCGACCATTGGCGCCAAGGTCAAGGAGACCTTGTCGCCGACGCCGCCCGTCGAGTGCTTGTCGACCTTGATTTCGCTGGCCAGCGCCGGCAAGTGGATCGTATTCCCGGAGTTCAGCATCGCCCTGGTGTAGGCGACCAGCTCCTCGGTCTCCATGCCGCGGAAGTACACCGCCATCAGGAACGCGGAGGTCTGATAGTCTGGAATGCTTCCTGAGCTGACGCCAGCGACGAACGCCTCGATTGCGTCGGTGGGAATGGCGTGTCCGTCGCGTTTGGCAACAATGAGGTCAACCGTTCTCATCTCTCGCTCCAAGTTGTCGCGCGCGTCCTGCGCGCAACCCTTCGGGTTTACACGACTCTCCGCCATTCCTGGCTGCGAGTTCTCCAACTCGAAAGCGGGAGAACACGATTCAATTCACGACATTCTACATTGATGTGGCACTCGATGACCAATCACAAGGAATTGGGGCTCTCGGCATGCAACGAAGCCAGCGCGCGCGCGATCGGCGAACGCCCAAAATCGAGCGTGCTCCTCGCCAGAGTATCCCCAGAACTCAGTAGGGGCGATCTTTGAGGTTGCGACACCCTATCTTCAATTGATGACGGTTGGCCATCACGGCGGCAGCACGGCTCACCACCTGCCATCTCTTTCGCCAGATGAATACCCGTTGGCATCACCTCTAGCCCGTATTTCTCACCAGGTTTCTTGAAGTGCCCGATTTTGCACGGACGTCCGTCGTCCGTCGATCAGAGTCGGAAGTCTCGTTGCCAAAACTAATTTTCGCCCCAGATATGGGACAATATATGTCCCCATTGGAGGCTGCTGTTGATGTGATGGGCATCGTCGTTGCACCTGTTGTTGGTGGAGGGCGCACGAGTCCCTGTGGACGTTGATGGCTTCTGGTTTTCCGGTCCAGCGCCCGTTGCTACGGCGGGTAGGCCGCCCGAAGCTGCGCGACTGCTTGGACAAAGACTCTTTGAAGCGGAAACACGCTACTCAACGCGACCTTGACGCGCCGGCAGCTGACGGAGACGAGTGCGCCAACTTTCAGGAGCCTCACCCGAATGGTTTCGGCCTCTTCAGGTAAATCTGTGGGCGTGTTCGGGCTCTGGCAGGTGGCCAAGTGTAT
>PFUG01000297.1 GCA_002789955.1 Deltaproteobacteria bacterium CG_4_9_14_3_um_filter_63_12
GTCATCTCAGTAACCTCAGAGGGCGAGCCCCTCTGGCGTTTCGAGCTCGGTCCCGATATTGCTGGCACAGAGACGACGTACACCTCTCAGCTCACCCTCAGCCCCGATGGCGTTCTCTATTTCAGTGCCACGGACGGGTACTTGTATGCCGTCAGGGTGAGCGATGGGGAGCTTGTTTGGAAGCGGCAAGTCGGGCTAAACAGCTATGGGCCGAGGCCATTCGCAGTAACTATTGGTATCGGCGATATGGTTAGCACCGAGGGTGGACATTACAGCGCAATCACTGGCGAGGTCTCGGCATCTCCGTCTGTCAACGGCACTGGCTTTACTGTCAACCTCGCTACCTACTTCAGTGTATTTGGGTACAAGATGGATCCGAAAACCGGTTCGTGGCAAATACCTGTTTTTGACCGTTGCGGCGAACTGAAATGGTCATTCCCAACCGACAAACCTGTGTATGCAAACCTCGTTGGCTTCGAGAATACCATTGTAGCCAACTACGGAGACGAGGTGGTTATCTACTCCGCCGATGGTGAGCCCCTGGTCGGCCCAGCGCCTCTCGACCTGCACTATTTCCCCAAAGCCATCGGCGCGGACGGAACCCTCTACTACACCTACTGCACGGAGCTCTACGAAAAGGACGCGGGCGAGATGAGCGTGCAGGCCTACTCACCCTCACTCGAACTCTTGTGGAGCGTCGAACTGGGCAAGCCCTGCCTCGACGAGCCGCCGGTCCTGGCAGACGACGGCGTGCTTTATGTGTTGCGGACCAAGGCCGAGCAACAGCCACCACACCTCGAACTCACGGCGATCCAGACGGCGAGCCCTGGGCTCGCCAACACAGCCTACCCGACCCTTAGGGCCAACAACCGGCGCACCGGGTGGATCGGCGGTCCGCAATGAGCAGGCTGTCGGTCAAGGACATCTGGGCTCGGGACCGTTAGGCCCAAGCCCTCTCACGTCCACGGCACCCGAGCTCAGTCAAAGGACGCCCATGAGGGAGCGGCGACCACGTCGATGGCCGTAGCAATTGACAGCACATTCTCGGCTCGTTAACTTCCTAGCCGTCCCTGAAACTCGAATTCTTGCCACACAACGGGAGGTCATTTTGGAAAACAAAGTCGGTGATACCGTCCCCAGCGAGGACACGATCAACGCCACAAACGAAGAGCTGACCAAGGCGCGCCAGAAACTGAAGCCTTTTCTCGTCTCGCTGAGCGTCGAGGAGCGCAGACGGGCTCTGCGGTTCCGGCCCGGCGGCGAGGCCATCGTGGCGCTCATGGCCAAACTGGCTCGCCAAACGGGGGTGTCCCTCCCTGGCGTCTCAGTCGAAGGCATGGAAGGCGATTTGGCGCTCTCCAAGACCCTGAGCTCCGTCGAAGAGAACGCCCAGGTGCTCCTCGACGCCGTGTCCGACACGCGTCTGCAGGCCTTGTCCGAGGCGTGGTGGGCCGCGACGGCGCTCTACACGTCGCTGAGCCGTGTTGCGGACAGCGACCCGGAGCTCGCCCGCGCCCTGAAGCCCGCCACCGAATTTTTTGCGGTAGGGCGGCGGACACCGAAAACCGAGACGCTATAGGCCGGCAACTGGGAACTCGGTTCGACGAGCTCCCCTTCCTTCCTTCCTTCGAACGAGACGCACGGGGAGTCTATCGAGACTCCAAGTCCGTCTCGTTCGACCCTTCGAGAGTGTCGTTCGACTGATCGATCGTCTCCTTCTCTTCCGGAACAGTCTCGTTCGACCGATCGATGGTCTCGTTCTCTTCCGGAACAGTCTCGTTCGACTGATCGATCGTCTAAGACTCCAAAAATCGGTCTCGATCTACCAAATTCGGTAGATCGAGACCACTCGACAGGAGATTTAGACACTTCTGGCCCGTTTTTTGACGCGGAAGAGGTCTCGTCGAGTCGTCGACAGGCAGCAAAAGAAATCAAATGTCGTCGGGCTCGACGGAGAAGTCGCGAGGGTTTCGCAGCATTAAGGAGCCGCCCTCTCGCTTCAACTCGCCGACGCACTTGATGAGCTGGCGCTCCCTGTGCGCCTCGATGGCGGCGCCATACATCTCTGCACCCAGAAAAACCTTGATGGAGCGGAAGCGGCCGTCGACGGCGGATTTGATGACGGCGACTCCGCCGTCGGTTGGGTTGCTGCTGTCGAGCTTGACCACGGGCCCCATGATGTCGGTGTCGGCCAAGGTCGCTTCGTCGCGCATTCGGAAGGCGGCCTCCCTGAGGATTGGCGCGGTATCCGACGAGAAAACGGTGCGCCTGGGCACCTCGGTCACGAGCGGGCGCCTCGCCGCAAACGAGAACGACGCGGTCAGGGTCTCGGCCGACGTGGCTTCAATCACCTCCGCAACGGCATCACAGAGGTTCGAGCTCACGCCCAATTGGGTCCGCTCGGTGAAAGGGCTGAGGGTCCCCGAAGCCGAGGCCTCGCGGCTCGCCGTCGACACTTCGCGAAGGGCCAGGGCCAGCAACGTTGAGGTCATGCGCTCCAACACAGCTTCGGCGTCGGTCTCGTCTGGTAGCAAGGACCGTTGAAGACGAGGCGGGATATTGAACTCCATCGTGAGCACAAAGCTGCCGAGCTCCGCGTGCCCAAATCGAGCCTGCTCCAACAGCTTCATGGCGGCGTCAGGCTTTCGCTTGGCAAATACTGGACGAGGGTCGATGGCCGAACACGCAGCGGCGAGCAAGAGATTGCGCGAAGCCTCGTACACCCTTCGGCCCGCCTCGACAGGGATGCGTCCGTCCTTCGTCAGCGCGCTGTCGATCGACAGACGTACGATGTCCACCGCCTCAGCCTTCATGTCGCGGAGCACCGCAGCTGGGGTCCTCTTCTCGAGATGTGCCAGGTCCTCGAGCAGCATGGCGACGACGCGCGGGTAATCATCCGCGTTCACCTCCTGCGGGACCTCGACGACAATGCCCTCGTCTGCTTCGTACTCAGCCCACAGCTCACCTGACTTCTTCAACTTCCAATGCCGTTGGAGAAGATATCCCGCGACCTCGAGAGGAGTTGGGACGGGGGCGAGTTGAGGGAGCCAAAGGGTCTTGCTCATGGCGCCGCACCGTCTTGTATGCGGCTCATCATGGCGCTGACCTGGGGGACGTGGAAGCAGTCACTCCGGCTGAAGCGAACGCGGATTGTCGCCGTGTTCTCTGTTGGCCCCAGCCCCCGCAGCGACTTCCAGTACGCACAGTGACGAAGCACCAGCTCATCCTCTGTCGCATGAACCCAGCATCTCGGTTCGGCGCGAAGGTAACCACTCGCCGACGCGACAGTCAACATGGAAAGGCACGTGTGCCTGGCCCACCGAACCCCAGCGCCTTGCGTCGCGTCCCACGACAAAGACCCAGAACAAAACGAAGAAGTCCCCAGCAAACCCCCTCGCCCTTGCGCCTCTGCCTCCTCCCCGCCCTTGCGTTGAAATGGAACCCACCAGCCGCAAACGCAAGACCCAGTCACGACGTCATTCCTCCAACGCCTCAACCACCATCCCAGGCAACCGCTCCTGCGCCGCCGCCAGCGCCTCGGCCGAGGCCAACACCGCCCGCGGCGCCGTCGCCAACGTCTCCTCGAGCAGCGGCAAGATCTGTCGCTTGATGTCCGCCGCCGTCGCCGTGAAGAGCCCCTCGCGGAAGGCCAGGCGTGCCTCCTCGGTCAACCCGAGCTGACGGCGACGCCGCTCCACCCCGATGCAGCTCGAGGCCGGCACGACCGAGTCGAACGAGCCGATGGTGCCGATGCGCGAGTCCTCCACGACCTGGTCGTTGAAGGCGTCGGAGCGCAGGTAGTCGACCACGCCGCCATAGACCTCGAAGGTCTCCACCAGCTT
>PFUG01000371.1:0-249 GCA_002789955.1 Deltaproteobacteria bacterium CG_4_9_14_3_um_filter_63_12
ATGGGCGCAGCAGGCCGCGCCCCTATTGTTTATCGTCGCCCTCCTGGCGCTCGGTTCACCGGCCTTCGCCAGCGAGCCCTGGCGAGCCCTGACCCTCGAGACCGCACTCGAGACGGCGACCAAGGACCAGACCCTCGTCGTCATCGATGTCTTCGCCACTTGGTGCGGACCCTGTAAACAGCTCGATCGCGAGACCTTTTCCGATCCGCGCGCCGACGCTCTGCTGTCCAAGATGGTCGCGCTGAAGAT
>PFUG01000371.1:287-3822 GCA_002789955.1 Deltaproteobacteria bacterium CG_4_9_14_3_um_filter_63_12
CCTACAACGTCGTGGGCTACCCCACGGTCCTCTTCATCGGCCCCGACGGGCGCGAGGTCGACCGGGTCTTCGGTTTTGTCGACGCCAACACCTTTGTCGACATGGCCTCGGCCTACGCCGAAGGCAGAGACACCCTCGAGGCCCTGCGCGCCGCGTTGGAGGCCGACCCCACAAACCTCGAGCTGCGCAAGAAGGTCTTCTTCAAGCACGTGCTGCGCGGCGACGAGACCGACGCCTTGAGGCAGGCGGAAATCCTGCGCGCCCAGGCCCCCGACGACCAAGAACTGTGGGCCGAGCTGCAGTTCGACCTCGGCAAATACCTCTACCTGCGCGGGCGCAAAGACTACGCGCTGGCGCGCACCTATTTCGAAGTACTCCTGCAGCGCCTGCCCGACAGCTCCTGGTCGCAGAGCGCCCTCTACCCCTACGCCCGTGCCCTCAACGGCGACGGCCAAGAGGCCAAGGCCATCGCGATGCTGGAAGACTACGTCGCGACCTCCGCCGAGCCCGACAAGGCCGGCGCCTACAACACCGCCGCCTGGTTCAGCTTCAAGAACGACGTGCGCCTGCAGTGGGGCGTCGAGATGGCCCAGAAGGGCCTCGTCCTCGCCCCCAACGACGCCGCCCTTTGGGACACCCTCGCCGAGCTGCAGTTCAAGCTCGGTCAGGTTGAGGCCGCCGTGGAGTCGGAGCAAAAGGCCGCTGGCCTCGATGAGGACTCCTACTACGACGAGCAGATCGCGAAGTTTCAGGGGGGTCTGTAGGGGTCCAGGCTCAATCAAAGGCGGCCATCGGCCCAGGCCTCAGGTAGAGGCGGCACGGCCGCCCTCGACACTAAGCGAGATCAACGTGCTCCCAAGAACCGCAACACAGACCCTAACGACGCTGCTCTGCGCCTGGGTCCTCGCGGGCTGCGGAGCCGAGGGCACTGACGCGCCCTTCGTCGAGCGCGAGGCGCCCAGCTGCGTCCGCTTCGACGACGCCATCGCCAGCACCCTGTCCACCATCGAGCAGGGCAAGGTGCTGCAGATCGAGATCGCCATGGAGGCCCTCGCCGCCGAGCGTGGCGACGCCGTCGAGGGCCTGCTGCAAGGGCTCCTCGCCATCATCGCCGAGATGTGGCAGGCCGGGCTGAAGGAACACCCCGAGGTGCTGCTCCCCGTCGGCGCCGTGCTGCACGACTTCGACGCGCTCATCGCCAGCGTCATGCGCTTCTTGGCCGTCGAAGAGCCCACGCAGCTCGACGCCCGCGAGGCCCTGAGTTCCATGATCAGCGAGTGCCCGCAGGGCTCGCTGACGCGCCTCGTGGCCCTAGTCGTGACGCGCCCCGACCTCATCCGCGCGCTCTCCGAGAGCGCCAACGACCCCGCCGTGAGCTCCGTGCTGCTCAGCCTCTCGGACGGCAGCGGACAGAGCGGCGAAGAGGGCTTCGTCGCCTTGGTGCGCACGGCGGTGAAGGCCATCAACAACCGCAATTTCCTCGTCACCGACCTCATCGCGCTGGTCGAGCCTCTCTTCGACGTCAGCCAGCCGCCGCTGTCGACCTTGGTGTCCGAGTTTGTCGTTTTGCTCACCGGACAGAACCTCGAGATCGTGCGCGCCGTGACGCGCTGCGTCGACGAGACCGTCGTGGTCGGCCAGAGCGGCCAGACGGGCACCGAAACCCTGGCGCGCCTGGTCTACCGCTCCCTGACTGACCCCAGCCTCGACGTCGTCTCTCCCGTGCAGAACCTCAGTCCCACTGCCGAGCTCCTCGAAGACCCTATGACCCAGGCCGTCTTCGGCGCCGTCCTCGCCCGGCTCCTCGAGGACGACGCGCTGCGCGAGGGCATGAAGCCCGGCGTGCGTTTCCTGCTGCGCCCCGACTACTCGCCCGGCATCCTGCTCGACCTGGCCCAGCTCGTGGACGCCGGCATCCTGGCCGAGCTCGTGACGCTGCTGGTCGACGTCATGGGCGAGTGTGCCCCCTCGCATCTGTTGTCCGAGGGTGGGCAGTGAACTCTCTCTCAGCAAACCCAGCGACAACCACAGAGGCCAGGCTCTCCATCTCCCGTTTCGGGGGATGGGGAGGGGGTCGGGGGGAGGGGGCCGAGGTCATCGCCGCCCTCGTCTGCGCGCTGCTGCTGTTTGTCAGCGTCGACGCCCAGGCCGGCGTCTTCGACATCTTCGGCTTCGGCTCCCGCAACGTCGCCATGGGCGGCACCGGCACGGCCAGCGCCGACGACCACACGGCCGCCTTCTACAACCCGGCCGCCCTGACGCGGCGCAAGGTCGTGCACCTCGGCATGAGCTTCACGGCCTACTTCAGCCAGCTCAGCATCGACACCCACGGCGCCGCCGCCGCTGGCCTTACGCCCAGCAAGGCGTCCTCTCCGGCCGGCATCTCCTTTGGCGTCCTCTTCCCCGTGGGCGGTAAGATCGAGCGCCGCGTGGCGCTTGGCCTCGGCCTCTATATTCCGTTCGCCCACGCCCTGGCGCTGGAGGCCCTCGAGCCGTCGGTGCCCCGCTGGTACCGCTACAACACCCTCGAAGACAAGCTCCACATCGTCGCCGCCGTCGGCTTCGAGCTCACTGACTGGGTGTCCATCGGCATCGGCATCCAGTCCCTGGCAGATCTCGAAGGCGAGCTCAGCTTCCAGGTCGATCTGAGCAACGAGGCCATCCACCGACGCGACGCGAAGGTCGAGCTCATCAACACCGCTTCACCCACGGTCGGGTTCTTGTTCACCCTGCTGCGAGGCTCAGAGCCTCGAGCTCGAGGCTGGACTCTCGGCGCCACCTATCGGGGTCCGGTCGAGCTGGCCTACACCTTCCCGCTGCGCTTCGACTTCGGCGATGCTTTTGATCTGACGCTGAACATCAGCGGCATCGACCTCTACACGCCGCATACCTTGGCCTTTGGGACTGCGTACGAGTTCGGGTCGCCAGCTCTGACCATCGCCTTGGACGCGACCGTCGGCCTGTGGTCACTGGCGCCGGACCCCTCTCTGCAGGTCACCGTGTTGGGGACGGGCGACCTGGTCGACGGGCTGGGCTTGGACGATTATTTGAACATGCTCCCCGGCGCCAACCCGCCCGCTGGCTTCAGGGACACGGTCAACCTGGCAGTGGGCGTCGAGCATCGGCCGCTGGATTGGTTGACGCTGCGCGCCGGCTACGCCTGGAAACAGGCGGTATTGGCCGAGCAGACGCAGGCCTCGTCGTATTTGGACAGCGACGCCCACTGTGTGAGCGCCGGCGTCGCCTTCACCGCTCCGGATCCCCTCGAGATGAACGACCGCCCGGTCATCTTGGATTTGACCGGCAACGCCACGTTTCACCCCAACGCCGACGTGACCAAAGCCGACCCCAACGCGCCCATTCACCAGTTGACCTTCGGCGGACAGATCTGGGGATTGGCCATAAGTGTCCGCCACGATTTCTAAGTGGAATGCGCGGTCGATTTCGGGCGCGTTGACCAAATCCGGTCAGTGGCCGCACCCCTCCGGCCCCCCTCTCCCTGGCGGGAAGAGGGGGGAGTAGAGCTTCGTTGCTG
>PFUG01000345.1 GCA_002789955.1 Deltaproteobacteria bacterium CG_4_9_14_3_um_filter_63_12
GATGCCCAGCATCGTCGAAGCAGACCGACGCTGCCATCACGCCTCTGGCGATGCTCAAATGGGCAGGTTGTTTCCTGACGACGCCTAAGCTTAGAGTGGTGTGCAGGCAATTAACGGATTGCCTTCGCACTGTGAAGGGGTGAGCAATGGACGGCTGGGTCGTTTGACTGCCCGGCGCTCGCCATGATCAAGTTCCAGGCCAACAACCAACCACTCAATTTCTCTGGGTTTTGCGCAAACTCAGACGATCCCATTGGTGGGGGATGGTGGAATTCGCCCCACGCAAAGTGGGATCATTTTGTACGTTCGGTGTGGGTTTGGCGCGCGCTCTTTCCGGCGACTCGGGCGTCGAGACTGTGGCGGGGAAATATCCAACAGGCTGCCTTGCGTTGCTGCGCCTTATGAGTTGGCGAGCGAGACCTTGCGCTTGCCTGCTGCGCCAGTCCTCGATCGGTGAGGGACTTGCGGAGGCTCAAGGAGGAGCGCTGGGCTCGCCAGCGATGGCGTTCCGCGACCCATACCGCCTGCGTACAAAACGCGGCCAGGTGACGAAAGGCTCTCCTGTCAGTGACGGAGGGTATGGTCATGTCAAGGCGGCAATGGACGAGCCTCGACCTTGCGCGTGAGTTTTTGTGGCTCCTTGTTGACGGCGGCAAGCTGCGCCCAGTCGAGCGCGACCGTCTCGTCACGTACCGTACCTACTATCTGCCCGCGATCGTCGCTCTGGAGCTCCCCGACCGCGACCGCTATCTCGGCCTGCTCGACCCGAGCACACGCTCCGCGCATGCCGCACAGCTCGTCGGCTCCATTCTCAACGTCGCCACGGTCGAGGATCGCGACGGCTGGGTAGTGCGCGACCCAGAGTTGCATCTTTACATCACTCACTCGAGAGACCGTCACTGTCATGTCCGCCCGGTCGACGACGACGCGCAGCCTGGGTTGCTCGAGCCTCAGCCCGAGACTCCACCGCGCGCCCCGCCGCTGCCGATCCTCGAGGTCCGCGTCGAGCACGCCGCTCAGCCTGTCGTAGTCGATTCTGGCGGCGGGATGTTTCCGCTCGCCCGCGGACCGTGGCGACCTCGAATCACCCTCTTTGCGCCCGCCGATGGGCCGCCCTACCTGCTCTCCGCTGGACGGCTGACCTTGTTGACGCAGGATGGCCGCTCCCAGGAAGTGGCCCCACATCAGCCGGCCCTCTTGGTTCACAATGGCAACTTCGTCGCCACTGCGCAGCGAGGGCATTTCTGGCAACGACGGACGGGAGGCTCTTTCGAGCTTCTCGGTGTCGCTCGCGCGGCACGGCCCCCTCTGCTGGTCTACCAACCCAGCGCCGAGCGCCTCGTGTGGGATCGCAATGAGCGGCCAGTGCTGCCGCTCCCCGATGCATCCGCTCCCCAAATCACTCTGCAGGCGGCCGCGGGCGACCTTCTGCGGGCAGAGGTCGAGTCGAGGTCCACTACGGAATTGCTCTACTTCGATGGGCAGCCGCTCGAGATGCCCAGCGAAGGTTCCGTGTTCATCCACGGCGCTCACCTTCGAGGGGTGCGACTCGAGGGGCAGACCCCTGCCATTCGAATCCGCTCCAACCACCCCACCGCGCCGGCTTGCTTCGAGCTGCGCGCGGCACCGCACACTGGGCACCTGGGCAGGACCACTCCCAGCGAGCCTATCTTCGGCTTCGAAGCCCCCTTTGCGTCGGTCTTTCAGGATGGGGTGCGGCTCACCACGAAGGACGCCCCCGACGAATTGGTCCGCGCCATCGAGATCGCCAGCCGCTCGCTGCGTGGTCCGGTGGCTCGCATCGCCATCGACGGGCTCGAGGGCTGCAAGTTGATGCCGCTCTGCAGCGGCCTCGAGCTTGACGGCCAGCCCCTGCGGCGAGAGGTCTGGCGCTGGTGCACGGGGGTCGCCACTTTGACGGTTACTGGCCTGCGTCTCCGTCTGGAGGCGACAGAGCCAGGTCGTGTCGGGGTCATGTTCGAGCAGCCGCGTCTGGTCGGCACGCTCAGCCGGGATCCGGAGAATGGCTGGCGAACACATGGGTGGCGGCTGGCTCCCATCACGGACGGTCTGTCCATTGACGGACACAGTCGGCATCCGCTCCGCGTCGACGGGCGCACCATCACCGAGCCCACCACGCTCCCTGGCTCCTACCTCCACCGCATCGAGCTGGATACTGGTGTCTATCGGCTCCTCGGCCTCGAAGCGGGGACCCCGCTCGAGACCCCTGCGGAGGTGGTTCCAACCCTGTCGAGCCGTCGTGCGAAGCCTGCCGCTTTACAGGCCGCGCTAGGCAGCCACCCTAGGGAGCGCGAGACATGACCCTGTCGCTGCAGACGCTCCTGGGTGTGGAGGGACCGCGGGCCCACTTAGCCTTCCTGGGTCTCTTTGGGACGGCCGCAGGGGTGTTGGCGTTGGCGACACTGGCCTGTCTGATGCTGCGACGTGACGGCGGAGTCATCACCCGTAGCGTGGCCCTGCTGGTCGTCGCGCTGTCCGCGAGCGCCACACTGCTCGCCCATGAGATCGCGCTCTCCAACGTGGCGCGGATCGTTCCAGGACCCTGGCCGACGGTCTTTATCACCGTGGCGGCGTGGTGGTTGGCGGCCAAGCTGGCGAGCGCCCGCACGGGCTTGGTCGTCGCCAGTGTGCACGCCATGGCCTGTTTCGGAGCCATCATTTTCCTGGTTCTCATCCGCTCGGTGCCCACTGGCGACGACGCCACCTGGGAGGTCGATCGCTTCGCCGACATGGGTCTCTACCAAATCGCTGGCTTCCTCGGCCTGCTGGCGATGGGCTTCGTGTCCTCGCGAAGCCGCGGGCGGCTCACCACCCTGGGATTCGTGCTGGTCGGCCTCTCGGGTCTAGTGGCCCTGACGCTGACCATGCGCGCTGACCCCAAGCCGTCGGGCGTGACCGTGCCGCTGCTGCTCTTCGCGCTCGCGCTGGTAACGTGGTTGGTGGTGGCGTTGCGTCAGCGCGACGACGCCCCCCGTGGCCGCTGGCTGGCTCGACTCCAACACCACCCAGCCATCGGTGTGCTCATCGTCGCGCTGCCCTTCGCCGCCGGCTCGTTGGCAGTGCTGGTCGGAGCCGGCGGGACGGCCCGTGAGGTGTCGCGGGTCACCCTCCTGGGAGTCGACCTGACGCCGGGTCTGGTCGTCCCCTTCGTCTACGCGCTCGCCATCGGCTACTTGGCGGGTAGAGAGAGTCGTTGGCGCGTCCCTGCGGTGCTCGCCGTGACCGGAGCCATCGGCGTTCTGCTGCTCGCCCAAAAAGAGGTCGGCAACGTCGCCGTGATCGCCATGACCATGGCCGCTGTGCTGCTCGTGGCGCGGGGTACCCTGCTGCACACCATCGGCGGGGCGGTGCTCGCCACGCTCGGCGTGGCGCTCGCCTACCAGCTAGCGCCAGTCACCGACCTGGTGCCCTACACCTTCCACGAGCGCATCCAGTTGTGGCTCGGCGGCGCGGAGATCATGCACCGAGGTGGCAGCTTGGTGGCCGCGAGCCACATCACCTTTGACCTAGGCGGCTTCTGGGGCATCGGCATCCACCGTGCTCCCGGACTCGATCTGCAGCGGCTGATGGTGGCGCTCGACACCGACTTCCCGCTGACCCTCCTCGGACTCTCGGGCGGCATGGTGCTGCTCGGCGCGTTCGTCGCTGTGTTTACGTCGATGTCCATTCTGTTGCTCGACTCGGTGCGGCGGCTCGATTTCGTCCGAGACATGCGCCGGGCCCGCGCCCAGACCCCGCTGTTGGCGGCGCTCTGGGCCGTTCCAGTGGTGTCGACGACGCTCAACCTGGCGGGCGCCGTCACCCAGGCCAGCCCGTTTACGGGGGTCCCAGTCGCCTTCGTCTCCTACAGCTCGACCTTCACCCTCGGCTGCTACGCCCTGGTCGGGTATTTCCTGCTGGCGGCCAATCGAGCCGCCGTGCGGGCCACCTCTAAAGCGCTTGGCGAGGCCGACCGGGTCGTCGCGCAACCGGGTCGAGGGGCGCTCCCGATCGAGGCCATGGCGCCGTCGTTGACAGCCCCCGTCGACGTCGTTCTGCCGCCGCGGCCGCGTTGGACCTTCGCAAACCTCTTCGATCGCTACCGCTGGGCGCTCTGGCGCCACCGCCTCGGACGACACGCGCGTTTCCGTCGAGTCGACGGCGGCCTGTGGGTGCTGGTCCTGGTCTCATTGGCAGTGGCTGCGGGCTTCGGCCGCATACTCTACGTCCGCTACACAGACGACGCGACCTACTTCGCGCATCCTCGCCTCGAGATGCCGCTGCGGATCGAGACCACCCAAGAGACCGACGGCCCCTTGCGTTGGCGTGTGGTCGAGGGTTCGGCCGAGGCGGTTCGCGGTGAGCTCTCGGACGGCCAAAGGCTGCGTCACGAGAGCCTATCCATGCGCTTTGATGGCGGCGAGCTGGCGGTTCTTGGCGGTTGCTTCTCGGAGGCGCGTCTGCGCACGGGAGTACGGATTGGCTTTGCCGGGGAGCTCGACGCGCCGCGGCTGCCCTGGCTGGACAACCGCACCGAGTGGTTGTTGACCTCGCTCGCCGGCGCCCCTCAGCGCAACGACATCGTTGCGCCCCTAGGGAATATCGGTCTGCAGCATGCCCTGGTTCAAATGACCGACGCCGGGACCTTTCGAGTGACGCCCTTGCGCCCTGAGCACGTCGTCGATGGACAGGGCGCTTCCGTCGTCGAGCCGGGGCCTGATGCCGATGTTGTCGCTGCCGAACCCGGTGCTGCAGAGCCGCCCGAGCCAGGCCAGCCCATCGCGCGTAGGGACGAAGCTGGCTCGCTTCGAGCCAGCTCTGTTCCGAGTAGCGCGCGAAATCCGATCGACGTCACACTGGGTGGACACTTCGCGCTGGGCGCTTCCGACCCGCTGCGCTTCACGCTGCGCCGCGACAGCGCCGACGACGCCATCTGCATCGAGCTGGAGCATGGCGCGCTCTATCGCTATGCCCTCTCGATGGTGGGTCCGACCGTCATTGGCGGACCAGAGCTCAGACGTGGACATTCAGGCGCTGCGACCGTCGACCTCGAGTTTTCGATGCGCTTCAAAGAGGCCGCCGAGGCCGGCGTCGTCAAGTCCGTCGGTCCCTCCGGGCCGCTGCAGGTCATCGCCTGGGATGCAGAGGCGCGCCGTCACTGGAGCAAGGAGACGCGCCGCCTCTTCTACGGCATCTTCGACATCCGCTCGCTGCGCACCGAAGATGGCGGCACTGTCGAAGGATTGTATTGGTCCCGGCCCTTCTATCACGACGCCAGCCGTGCCTTCGACGGGCGCCGCGAGCTCGACGCCTTCGTCCTCGACGGTGAACGCGTCGTCGGCCTCAGTGACACCTCTCGCTTCCGGCGGACGCTGCCCACCGGGCGCGAGCCGCTCGACCTGATGCGCCACGGCCAGCTCTACGACCGACGTGGGCGGCTGCTGACCAAGCTCGACCCAGCCAGCCAACGCATCCGGGGCACGCTCGTCGGCGCCGAGCCGTTGTTGGGCTACGGCTTCGAGGCGCGGGCGACGCGAGACGGCCTAATTCGGGTGTTCGCTCCGCTTCTCGAGGGTGTGCCCCCCAAACCCGACGTGGCGGACGAGCTTCGCGAGTTGCTGGCCGGAGAGTGGCTTGCCGCCTGGGGTTGGGACGTCCAAACGACGCTCGATGCCGAGATTCAGCAACTCGTCGTCGACGTGCTCCGTGACGAGACCGCTCAGCTCGCTCGCAAGGCCCCCTTCGACGCGCACCACGCCTCTGTGGTCGTCCTCGGTCCAGGCAACGAGCTCATCGCCGTCGCCCAGGTTCCCGAGGCCGAAGCCCCACAACGCTACGTCGACGCGGTCTGGCTCAAAGACCTGCAACGCACCGCTCCCATGAAGGCGCCGGCCCTCGACGCCTACACGCGCCGCACCACGCTCGGCTCGGCCATCAAGGTCCTCGGCCTGATCGCCGCCTTCCGCCACCCCGAGAACGTCTTTGTCCCCGACGAAAAGGGCCGGCTCTACTTCGACGCCACGGGCGACCCGAGCTACGGCTCAAAAGGCCGGTTCGCCGACCGCGGCGGCGTCCTCTCGAGCTGGAAAGGAAGGCCCATCACCTCGATCCGCAACTACCAAGGCGAGACCTACAGCGGCGCCGTCTCCGTGTTCGAAATGTTGGTGCACTCCGTCAACACCGCGGCCGCCTACATGGCCCTGAACCTGGGGCGAGACAACTTCCTCGAGACCATTGCCGCGCTGGGACTCGACCAATCCCAAGATCTCTTGCCGCCAGAGCTGGGCCACGACGGGCCCTTCGGCCACCTCGTCGAGCGCTATCCCAATGACCCTGCGACCATGATGCCCGCGGCAGTCGCCGTCATCCCAGACAACGAGCGGTGGACCTTGTCCTACACGGCCCGTCTGCCACTCTCCGGGACCTCCGACTACTCAGCCCTCAATCTCGCCGTTGGCGTCAGCGTCGTTGCCCGCGACGGGCTCCTCGAGACGCCGCGCATCGTGCGCGGACTGCGCGACCGGCACACCGGCGAGCTGCAGGTCTTCGACCCGCCGCCGCCGAAGGCCATCATCGAGCCCGAGGCCGCGCAGCTCATCACCGAGGCCATGCAGGAGGTCATTCATCGAGGCACTGGCAAGAGCTTCCGCAAGGGCACGACCCCTGAGATCTGGCAGGAGACAGCGGGCAAGACGGGCACTGGAGAGACCGTAGTCCCCGTCGATCCCAAGGCCGTCTATCGCCGCACTCAGAAACCCGCGACCCGCGACAACAAGGTGTTTGTTTCGTTTTGGCCAACCAGCTCACCCGATCCCTATGTCGTCGCCGTGGTCTTCGAGCAAGTCAGCCATCTCGACAAGACGGTGGCGGTTCGCACCAACCGCCGCATCGTCGAAGGCATCGCCGCCATCGAAGCCCGACGTGCCGGCCCGCTGGCGGCGCCCCGCAACCAAGGCTGGGATGAGCCGACCTCGACAGTGCACAGCGACGACGTGACGACCGCAGTGGTCACGGCCGCGCGTAACCGAGAAGGAGCCCTCCGATGAATGCGCCCCCGCTTCGCCGAGATCCTCGTCGCCAGCGTCTTCTTCGAAGGCCCCTGTTGAGATTCGTCGCAGCAGTGCTGAGCGTCATCGCTGTCGCGTTGCTGTTGCGCAGCAGTCTGGCGCACGCCCAGGCTCCACCCAGCACAGCCGCGCCCGACGCCGCGGACGCTTCCCCCATCGTCGACCCGGCGGGCCCCGTCGTGGGTGAGTGGACTTGGTGTCAGCATCGCCCCCCGCTCAACGTCGTCGCTGGCTTCGACGAGGGCCGCTATTTCCGCCACGTCGAGCCCATGCTGTTGGCCGCTACGGAGAACTGGCTGCGCTCGCTGTGCATCGGCGACACCGTGCGGCTCGCTACCTTCGGCCTCGACGTCACCTGGCTCGGCGACCCCGTCGTCTTCGATGGCGACCCTGCCGTCGAGGCGCTCATGAAACGCATCCAGAAGCGCGGCGAGCCGGTGTCCGGCAACTCCATCAACGAGCTGCTCGTGAAGCGCTCGTTCGAGTACTGGGACAGCCTACCACGGGGTGCAGAGACGCTGCGGGCGCTCTACGTGTTCACCGACACCATGGTGAGCGACGCGCCCAAGCGCTACCTGATGGACTACAGCTGGGCCGAGCTCCCCAGTTATTTACAAGGCCGCTTCCTACTGGTCGTGAGCTTGCTCGAGAAAGCCTCACCCAGCGGCCAGCCACTCATCTACGTGACGGGCGCGCCGACGGGCCTCACCCCAGAGGCCTTCCCATCTGGCGGCGCGACCTCGTACGCCGACGTCATGAGCGCCTTCGTGCCGCCACCAGTCGTCGCGCAAACGGACAACAACACGAGCTCAGAGGGCGACTCTGGTGACCGCGTCGTGGTCGTCAAGGAGCCTCAGCCCTGGCTGCTCAGCGACGAGGGATTGGCGCTGCTCGCCGGCGTCGCCGTGGCAGTCTTGCTGGTCGTGTTCTTGGTGGGCCGGCTCACGACGAAACGCACGAAAGAGGACCGCAAGCGCGCGACTCGTGAAGGCCCAGACCACACCGCGGCGCACCTCACGCTGGTGCTGCGCGACCGGCTCTCCGGCGCGGTCGTGCGCGAGGAGCGCCGCACTCTCGAGAACCCGTTGCGGCTGGGCTCCGGCTCCGGCGCCGACTTCTTCGTCCCTGGGCCCTACAGCGTCGTCTTACAGGAGGGCGACGAAGGTCCGATCTTGCGCAGCGGCAATCTTCTCGGGCTCGAGATCCACCGCGGCGGTGGCCGCCGCGTCGCCATCGCCGAGGGCGAGGTCTTGCCGATCAAGACCGGTGACCGCGTCGACATCGGCGGCGGACAGGAGGTCGAAATCCGCTTGCACTGAGTCCCCTTAATGGCAACGATATGTCCGACGATCCGTCCGCATCGCGCGGGCCAAAGTTCTTCCAAGGCAAATCATGAAACCACGTCTCTTCATCGGGTTCGGCACAGAGGTCGTCGTACAGGCGATGCTGCCCTTGTGCCGCGCGGTCCTCGAGCGCACGAAGGGCGAATGGCCCGACGAGGTCTTCGTGCTCATGGCGGACAGCGATCGTCGAGCGCAGAACCGCTTTCGAGAGACCGAACTGCCCAGCGACCGCGTCGCGTACCTGCAGCTGTCCTTGCAACAGGTCCGCAAAGCCATCCCCAAGGGCAAGCGCGAGTTCAAGGACGTCTGGCGAAAGGAGCTGGAGGGACTGGTCAAGGACGCTCCGGACAACGGTGCCTGCATGGTCCCGGCGTTGGGGCGCCTGCTCACGCGCGCCGCGCGCCCAGCCGTCGTCCGACAGCTGCGCACGCTGGCGCGGCACTGGGCCTCGCTGGAGGTCGCCACTCCCGACGTCTTCTTCGTCCTCAACCCGCTCTCGGGCACCTCGCGCGGCAGCATCAGTGACCTCCCGGCGTGGGTGCGGGCGGTCTGGCCCGAGGCGCTGCTCACCGCGCTGGTCGTCTACCCGGTCGACCTCGACCGCCTCGACCCGCGCACGGCGAGCATCTACCAGGCCAACTTCATCGAGGCGTTGCGGACCTTGGAGTACATGGCCGCCGAGCGCGAGGTCGACGTCTACATCGAGCCCAAGACCGGCTGGGAGAAGATGACCGCGACGCTGATCGACAACGTGCTCGTGTTCGACGCCATCTACGGCAACGAGCGCCTCGAAGACCTGGACGGGGCCGAGCAGCGGCTGGAAGAAGGCCTGTCGGGCTTGTTCAACCAGGTCGTCTCCCTGCTGGCCGGCATCGCCACCCGCGACGAGCTCGCCGATTGGCTGCTGGGGCGGCTCTCCGACGTGACCATGCACCGCAGCGGTGCGCAGGTGGCCAGCCGCTTCTCGTCCTGCCATGCGCTGCACGAAACCCATCTGGTGTTCGACGGAGACGCCTTCCGTCGGGCCCTGGTCGAGCGCGCGGTCCAGCGCGTGCTCGGCCCCTTGCGGCGACGGACCGAAGCCGTCGCGACCGATCTCTTCTCCTCCTGACTCTCGGCGCCCGAGAGCGCCACTCAACCTCCCGACTGTTCAGTGCTTTTCTGCAATCTCGTGCGAATTTCTGATGATCTTTGGACGCAGCGCAAGTTGGCGTCCGTCGGAGCGAATCATGCGTGACCTGCACAGCGCAGAGCAAGCCAGCTACTGGCTCAGCAGCAGACTCAAGAAGCTCGAAGCCGCCGTGCCTCAGGGCCCCAACGTCCTGCGCTTGCTCAGCGAGGGCCCGCGAGACGTGCTCGTCGATCTCGAGGCCGATCCGGTCTTGTTCCACCGGGACGCGGCGGACCGGCTGCGCCGGTACACGGGACGCGTCCGCGAGGCCACTCTCGAGGAGCTGCGCCGCCAAGGCGTGCAAAGCTCGGCCGTGGACCAAGCCTGGACAGACCTCTTGGGACAGAGCTTGGAGCGCGCCGTCGAGGTGACCCAAGGCATGATGGTCGCGCTGCGCCAGCGCATCGAGGAGCTCGGCGCCGAGGGCACCCAAGGCTACGACGCTGGCACCGAAGCCTATGAGAAGGCCAACCGCGACCTCGGTCAGGCCTTGCACGCCGCCAGGGCGCAGTGGGAAGCCACCGGCCCGGGCCGACTGCGACGTTCGCGGCTGCCTTGGCGACGTCGCCGAGGCGCGAAGCTAGACCCGACGACCGACCCCACCTTCCGTCTCGACGCCGCCGCTTCGGCCCAACGCCTCTCGCCCGCCCTGCGCGCCGCGCTGACGGCCGCAGGACAGGGCGCTGTCTTGCTCACGGTCTCCAAGTACTTCGCCGACCTGGTCAATCACTTCAGCGAGCTCCAGCGCTCGGCCTACGACCTAGGCGACAGGGCGCGGCTGGCCGAGGCCACCGCCGAGCGCCGGCTGTTCGAGGTGCGGCGTTCGGCGCGCAGCCGCAGCGGGCCCAACGCCTCGTTGTTGTGCGACGACGCCTCGCTCGACGCCGTGCTGGACCGGCTGCACATCGACACACCCACCTTCTTCGCCCGCGGCCACGTCGGGCCGACCGACTTGGCGGCGTTGGACCTGGGCGACCTGGAGAGGGTCGTGCGGGAGTGGGTCGAGTCGGAGCTGGCGCACATCCGCACCCCGACGTTGGCCGAGGCGCTGTCGGGCATGACCAACGAGCACGGCGTGCTCACCGCGCGCCTGACTGACCTCTTGCGCAAAGGCCAACCCTTGATGGCCTACGACGACGACCTGCCCGTCCGCTTCGACGAGGGCCAGCGAGCGCAGACGTTTGCGGCCGCGGTGTGCGACGACATGGACCTGCGCCACGCCCTCGACGACGCCTGCGATCAGCTGGGATTTCCCTCGCCGCTGATCGAGCGCGGACACGAGGACGACCTGCCGAGCTTGCGCATCATGCTCTTCGTCGCCGGCCTGCCATGGTTTGCCCAGGCCGAGCGGCTGCGCGAGATGATCGCGACTCACCAGCAGGTCTTCGATGCGGCCGCAAACCCTGGCGATGCGCGCTTGGCCGGCTGGGGGATGGCGCTGGACGACGACGTACGGCACGGCCTGCGCGACGCCGCCCCAGGCGTGGTGTTGCCCGAGCTCATGCCGCCCGAGCTGGTCGTGGGGATGCCCGAAGTCGAGCCCAGCGGAGGGAGAGATTCTTTGGACGACGAGGAGCTAGACGACGACGAGGATGTGGACGACGACGAAGTCGAGGTGCGGCCGCACCCATTGCTCAAGAAGCGGGCGCACAACGACGACGACGTCGTGGGAAAGAGCAGGAAGTGAGCGCTATTGTTGGAGGGGTCGGGTCGAGACTTGTCAACTTCTTTGGGCCCAGGAAGAGAGTTCACAATGGGAAAACCCGTCGGTCAGCGGGTTTGCAAGATTCTGACGTGGCGGTGCGTACGCTCTACGTGTTTGGCGTCGACTCTTCTAGTGGCGAGTCAGAAAGCCGCACAGATTGCGCGACTCCGCGGTTCTGCTTCCAACAGCCTTGGGTGAGAAGTTGACAAGTCTCGACCCGACCCCTCGACCCCTTCGGCCAGTGAGTGGTGCGTCGTCACTTTGGCGCCAACGTCACGGTGACCATATCCGCCGAGCGACAACCTTCCCCACAATCAGGTCCATTGGGGTATTGCGCTCGATACTGCGGTGTGAGGTCGAGCGTGCCTTGCTCCCCACCTGAGTCGACGCTCAGCACGAGGTGGGCTGGGTTTCCTTTCAGCCAGAGCGATACCCCACTGCTGCCGTATAGGCACTCTGTGCCCCCATAGTTTCCTCGCAAGGGCGGGCAGCTCGCGTCCTGCTCCACCCCGTCGAGGGTCAGAGTGGCCTCGAAAGCCTCGACCCGCTGCCCAGCGCTGTCGACGATCTGGATTGGGATCCCGTCGGCACAGGCGACACCGCCGCAGGCCTCCGGATAACAGCTGGTGCAGCAGACGCTCAGCAGAATCAGTATCAGCGCAAACGGGACCTTCATGGAACCCTCCTCCTCATCCGCTCTGGCGCAGAATAGACGAAAGTTAGGGCCACAACCACCAGTCGGGCGTTTTTTTCCCACCGCTAAGGGAGACCAACTGCCGTCTGCAGTTGCAGACCGGACTCTATCCGCGACCCTGACGGGAGCAACGAACGCGCTGGACCACGGGACTAAACGCCACACCAGCGGCCCTTCACTATCCCCTTGACCTCACCCTCGGTCTTGTGGTGGATGCCGTTCAGTTTTTTCGCCTCGCCAGCGACCACATGTGCGCCGGCCGACTACAGCGGGAAGCAAGAATTGCCGAGTAAACGGCCGATTTTCGCACCGCAAGCGATTCGAAATCGAAACGAAAATCGGTCGTGGCAAGCGAGGCAAGAATCCAAATGAACGATCAGGAGTAGAGAAGTGGCCGCCGATCATGAAAAGCTCTTCCTGGGCCTCGACGTGGGCTCCGTCTCCAGCAACCTCGTCGCCATCGATGCCGACAAACACGTCCTCCTCGCCCTCTACCGCCGCAACATGGGCGACCCCGCCAAGGCGCTGGCCGCCCTGCTGCGCGAGTGCGCCGAGGCCATGCCCGGCGCCCGCTTCGCCCGCGGCGTGGTCGCCGGCAGCGGCAAGGAGATGATCTCCAATGCCCTGGGCATCGACGCCGAGAACGAGATCGTCGCCCACGCCTACGCCGCCGGAACCCTGCACCCCGAGGCCCGCTCCGTCATCGAGATCGGCGGTCAGGACAGCAAATTCCTCGAGCTCGGACACACGCCCAGCGGCGAGCCCATCGTCGCTGACCACGTCTTCAACGACCTCTGCGCCGCAGGCACGGGCGCCTTTCTGGACCAACAGGCCGAGCGCCTACAGCTCTCCATCGAGGCCTTCTCCAAGGCCGCCGGCGAGGCGCGGCGGCCGGCAACGTTGGCCGGCCGATGCAGCGTCTTCGCCAAAACCGACATGATCCACCTCCAGCAAGCGGGCCGCCCCACCGAAGAGATCGTCGCCGGCCTCTGCTTCGCCATGGCGCGCAACTATCTCGGCGTCATGCTGCAGGGCAAAACCCCGAAGACTCCCCTGCTCTTCCAGGGCGGCGTCGCCGCCAACGCCGGCATGGTCCGCGCCTTCAGAGAGCTCCTCGGCCTCGACGAGGAGACCCTCATCGTGCCCGAACACCACAAGGTCATGGGCGCCCTCGGCTCGGCGCTCCTGGCCCGCCACCGCGGCGCCGCCAAAACCGTCCTCGATCCCCTCGAAGCGGCCGGCAAAGTCGAGCATTTGCAAGGGCTGCAGCGCCCCGAAGGCAGGCCGCACCGAAAGCTCTCGACGCCGGCGTGCGCCACGAACCACGCCTCGCAAACCCACGCGGGCCAGTCTCACGGGACCCACACTCCCGCCTCAATGCGCTTGAACGTCACGCTGGGCATCGACGTGGGCTCGGTCAGCACCAAAGGCATCTTGCTCACCGACGACAACCAAGTGCTCGCCGAGAGCTACCTGCCCACCCGCGGCAACCCCTTGGAGGCCGTCAAGGACGTGCTCGCCGAGCTCGAGAAGCGGGCGGGCGGCCCGGTGCAGGTGCGCGCGGTGGCAGCGACGGGGAGCGGGCGCCACTTGGTCGGCAACGTCATCGGCGCCGACGTGGTCCGCAACGAGATCACGGCCCAAGCGCGCGGCGCCCTCTTCTTCGACGCCGAGGTCGACACGATCATCGAGATCGGCGGCCAGGACGCAAAATTCATTCGGCTCGAGGGCGGACGCCTCAAAGAGTTCGAGATGAACAAGGTCTGCGCCGCCGGCACCGGCGCCTTCCTCGAGGAGCAAGGGCGGCGCCTGGGCCTCGACGTCACGGCCGAGTTCGCCGACGTGGCCTTTGCCGCCGACACCCCGGCGCCGCTGGGCACGCGCTGCACCGTGTTCATGGACACCGACGTGGTGAACCATCTGCAGCGTGGCACCGCGCCGCGAGACATCGTCGCGGGCCTGGCCTACTCCATCGCCGAGAACTACCTCGAAAAGGTCTCGCGTGGCCGCGCCATCGGCGAGCGCGTCTTGTTTCAGGGAGGCGTCGCGGCCAACGGTGCGGTGGTGGCGGCGTTCGAGAGCCTCTTGGACCGCAGCATCGCGGTGCCGCCGCTCAACCATGTTACCGGCGCTCTCGGCGTGGCTCTGCTGGCCCGCGAGTGCATGGACGCCAGCTTGCCTTCGCGCTTCCGCGGCTTCCAGGTCGACCTCGAGGAGCTCGACGTGCGCACCTTCGAGTGCCACCGCTGCTCGAACCTCTGCGAAATCAACAAAGTCACCGTCCCCGGCCAACCGGCCGAGTTCCTAGGCAGCATCTGCGGCCGATTCGATCGGGAAGACCTGCAGCGCACTACGAGCACAGAGCTTCCGGACTTACTCGCCGAGCGCGAGACGCTGCTTCTCTCCTTCGTCGACGAAGGGAGGCCCTTGGCTGCCGGCCGCCGCATTGGCATCCCGCGCTCGATGCTCGCCCACGAGTTGCTGCCCATGTGGGCCACAACCCTGCAGGAGCTCGGTTACTCCCTGCTCCTCTCGCCGCCGAGCGACAAGCACATCGTGCGTGAAGGTGTGGAGCGGATGGTGGTCGAGACCTGCTTGCCCATGAAGGCGGCGTTTGGCCACCTGCACTGGCTGGCGGAGCGAGAGGTCGACCGCATCTTGATGCCGGCGCTGCACGAGCGCGTGAATCCTCAGGAAGAACGAGGAGATGCAGGTCTCGACCTGGCTCAGGCCTCGGCCACCATTTGCCCCTACATCCAGTCGTTGCCGTTCATGGCCGAGAAGGGGCTCTCCATCGAGCTTCTCACGCCGCCCATCCAAGCCGGCCGCGACCTGGCCGAGCTCGCCCCCATGGCCATCGCGCTGGCGACCGCGTTGGGCGGCGAGAGCGTCGAGGCCTGCCTCGCCGCGCTGCGGGTGGGCTCGGAAGCACAACATCGTTTCCACGTCACGCTGCAGGAGCGCGGTCGCCAGGTTCTCGACTGGCTCGACGCCCACGACGACGTCGTCGGCGTAGTCTTGCTCGGCCGCGACTACCACGTGCACGACCGCTACTTGAGCATGGACATCGCGCAGCGCCTGCGAAAGCTCGACCTGCTGGCCCTCCCCATGGACTTCCTGCCCCTGCCGGATTTGGAGCTCGGCGCTCGTCCTGGCGGTTGGCTCTGGGACGTGGGCCAGCGTATGGCGCGGGCGGCGCGCTTCGTGGCGTTCGACGGCGAGTTGGCCGCGATTTCGCTCAGCTCCTTCGGCTGCGGACCCGACGCGTTCACGGTGCCGCATCTCGACGACATCTTGGAGAACTCGCACTTCATGACCTTGGAGTTCGACGAGCAGCGGGCCGGCGCTGGGTTGACGACCCGACTCGAGGCCTTCGCCGAGGGCATCCGCAGCTCGGCGCCCAGGATCCTCCCCAAGGTCAAATCGAACATCGACTTGGCCAACACGAGACGGCCGCTGAAGGTGCCGGTGCAGGCTTACACGGTCTATTTGCACCACTTCGCGGACCATGTGCACGCCATCGCAGGCGCCCTGCGGAAATGCGGCGTGACGGCCCACGTCTTGCCGCGTCCCGACGAGGAGACCGTGCGATTGGGCAAGATGAACACGGGCGGCGGCGAGTGCCATGCGTTCGTGTGTTTTGCCGGGGACTTGGTGAAGCTGGTGAAGGAGGGCGTCGACGACCCGGCCAAGACGGTTTTCCACATCTTGAGCTATATGGGGCCTTGTCTGGCGCCTCAGTACGGCCCGATGTTGCAGCGGCTGGCCGGCAAGCTCGGGGTGCCCAAGCTGCAGGTCGGCGACGTGCTCGGTCCGTGGTTCATGAACGAGCTGGGCATCGACTACGTCATCGCGTTGGGCCAAGGCATGCAGGGCATCGACCGGCTGCTGCGCGTCTACTCGGAGATGCGCGTCGTGGCCAAAGACCCCGGGCGCGTCGACGACCTCTATCGCGACGCCCTGCTCGACATCGAGGACGCGCTGGCCAACGGCTATGTCGCCGAGGCGCTGCAGCGCGCGCTGAAGCGGCTGACCTCGGTGCAGCGCACCAACCGTCCGATCCGCGCGCGCATCGGCATCGTGGGCGACATCTACACACGCATCAACGACTTCGCCAACGACGACCTGCCGGAGCGGCTGCGACAGCTGGGCTGCGCCGTGTGGATGCCGTCGACGCTGACCGACGTCGTCGTCTACGACTTCTGGCGCGAGAACCAGCTGCTCCTCGAGCAAGGACGTCTCTTTGGCTTCGTCAAAAGCTGGAGCAAGGCGCAGTTCTTCACCTACGTGAAGAACAAGATCGACCAGATCTTCGACGGCGTGCAGACGACTCCTATGGAGGAGGACGGCCAGAAGAGTTGGGCACGGGTGGAGCCCTACCTGGATCCAGCCATCGACAAGGTGCTGACGCTCAACCTGTCGCGCACGCTGCAGCTCTTGGACGAAGGCGCCGACGGTGTCATCAACGTGATCTGTCATGGCTGCATTCTGGGCAAGATCTCGCATGCAATGTTCGACGACATTCGCCAGGAGCATGACAACAAGCCGATCCTGACGTTGTCGTACGACGGCTTGGCGTCGACCAGTCGGCAGTCGCGCTTGGAAGCCTTCGTGCATCAGGCGGCGTCGCATGGAGGACCGAGGCCTGAGGCCTGAACCGGCGTTCGAATTGCCTGCGGACAAAGGTCAACCAGCAATCGTCGGACTTAGCTCGGGCTTCGGATCCTGCTCAGGCCTGAGGCCTGAGGCC
>PFUG01000416.1 GCA_002789955.1 Deltaproteobacteria bacterium CG_4_9_14_3_um_filter_63_12
ACCGACTTCGCGCCGCTCGTTGGCGTCGGCATTGCGCATGAGGTGCCGGCCGCGGACCTGGACAAAGCGGGATTCCAAATCTACGTGCGGGCCGCCGATGGGGCGATTCGGCCGGTGGGGGTCAGCGACGTCATCACGTTGGACTCGACGCCGCCGGTGTTGACCGTAGTGTCACGTACCTTCATGGGCGACGGCCAAGTGAGCGTCGAGGCGAGCGACCCGGAGACCGGGGTCGTGAGCCTGCATCTGCGGGTGCTGTTCGAGGGGGCGCCGTTGCTGGAGCTGGTCGAGGAGAGCGACGCCTTCGTGTGGGAGCTGGCCGCGTACGAGATTCCCGAGTTCGCGGACCTCGAGGTGTGGGCGGTGAACGGCGTGGGGCTGGAGAGCGAGGTGTTCACAGACTATTTCCGGTGGGCCGAGCTCAGTAACGGCGATGTGGGCCGAGTCGACGAGGGGAGCCCCGATTCGGACACGCGCTACTCGAACGACAACGACTGGCAGGAGGGTCACCCCTGCAGTTGTCGCCTCAGTCAGCGGGGCGAAGGGCCGGTGGGGCCTTGGCTGGTGGTGGGTTTGGTGGGGTGGGGGTGGGTGCGGAGGAGGCGGCGTTCATGAGTCCGTTTAGGCAACAGAGCGGTCGGATGTTCGCGGCAGGGTTCGCGCTGCTGGCGGTCACTGGCGCCTCGGTGTTGCTCCTTGTCGGGGGCTCGACGGGCTGCATTCTCGGTGGTTGCACTCTAGTGGGCTGTGGGCCATCGGAGATCGCCTTCATCAGCGATCGAGGCGCCTCCGTCGACCCAGGGGAATGCAGTGTGTCCGTGCGTCTGGGCGAGGAGCAGGTCGACTTCGCCGTTGGTGAGTCCGAGGGCCACGGCGAGCTGACCGGACTCACCGTTCGGAGGTCGCCCAGTGGAATTGAGCTCGAGCCAACTGGGCGTTTTTCACATGGCCCGCTCGAGGTGACGGTGACGACCGCCAAGGGCGAAGCTCGCCAGGCGATCGAGCCCAAATGGCAGACCTCGACGCCCAATGGCGACGCCTGCCCGCCTGAGTGCGTGTCTATGGAGGCGGCGATGATCATCCCGCTCTCGATCGTCGTGTCTCGGAAGCCACCCAACGACCTCATCGAGCTTTCGGTCGTGGTCCCTGATGACACAGACCCTGTCGGTTGCAAGGAGTCGTCGCGGCATTTTCTGGCGCCTCCTCGCCGCAGCATTACTCTCTTTGCTTCGAAGCGCTGCGGTCACTTCGCTTGGCTGAGAAACGTGACGATTTCTGGGACGAGAACCCCAGCGGCGCGTTGGGCGAGCGCCCTCTTCGACGGCACCGTCTTGGCTCCCGCCACGGTGCAGACGCTGACGACCTGCGTCCCGACGGGCGAGGCCGGCGCGGAGTGGGGCTATGGAGTTTCGTGCACGACCACGCCGGTCGGCGTGCTCTGGGGCCACGGCGGCGGCATCGCTGGCTACACCTCGGTCATGCTCTACAACCCGGCGAGCGGCGCGGTGGTGGTGGTCTTGGCGAATCGCAGTGAGGCGGTGCTCGACGGGTTGATCGGGTGATGATGCAGCTGGCCCTGCATTGAGCTGAACCAGAGAGGCGGAGGCGCCGGGAGTTTCTTGTCTTAGGGACTTCGACGTGGGCTCTTCGAGGCGTCGGGGGTATTGGGCTCCATTTCAACGCAAAGGCGGGGAGGAGGCAGAGGCGCAAGGGTTTCTTGTTCTGGGACTTCGTCGTGGGGTCTTTCGGTCTGAGGCAAGCTGCTCGGTTCGGGCTGTTTCGCAGAATGAGCCGTTCCTCGAACTCAGCGTCGGGCGGCTGCCGACAATGGTCCCGTAGCGGCGGGGCCTGCACCCGCCGGGTTGAGAGATTGTCGGCGGCTTCTCGAGCCCACGAGTTCAGCCGCCCTACGATGACGAATGAACGATCTCTCGCCCCGCAAGTGATTGGCAAGAAAACGAAAATCGGTCGTGGTAAGCGAGGCAACAGAACAAAAATGAGGGGAAGAAGAAAGAGGTGGATCGCTCCTAGAGCTTTCAATACCATGGCGGAGACGAATGGTGACCTTCTCTCCGCACGCTCCGGGGCCAGTATGCTGTCTCGCTCGACCTGCATCCTTGTCGCTCTTCTCCTGCTGGTGGGTTGCATCGACCAGGTTCCCGATAAGGACACGGAGTCCACCCTACCGGACACCGGCAATGACGTTGGAATCCTCAGCCCCAACGGCGGCTGTGGCTCGGAAGGGGCATGGGTCACGGTGCCGCCCGCGAGCACCTCTCTCCCTGTCAGCTTCGAAATGGGGGCGAGCGACACCGATGCTTGTGTTCCCTCCACCGATGGGCGGGAGACGAGGCACACGGTGTCGTTGACGGGCCGCTTCGAGCTCCAGGCTACGGAGGTCACCAAAGACTGCTTCTCAGAGTTGATGGGCTACGACTCTTCTTGGATTACGGGGGTCGCCGGAGACTGTCCCGTGGAGGGGGGCACCTGGCACGAGGTCATCGCGTACTGCAACACCCTGTCGACAGTGGCCGGCCTCGCCCCGTGCTATTCCTGTGAGGGCACCGGCCCAGACACCCTGTGCGTACCAGCAACCGGGTACGAGGGGGGCAATATCTACAGCTGCCCCGGGTACCGCCTTGCTACCGAAGCCGAGTGGGAGTTCGCCTATCGGGCAGGAACGGACGGGGCGCTCTACAATGGCGAGCTCGCCAGCTGCGGGAGCAGTGACCCTGGCGCAGATGCCATCGCGTGGTACCAAGCAAACTTGGATTCGGACATGGTCCACCCAGTGGGAACGAAGGAACCCAATGCCTGGGGCCTCTGGGACATGGCCGGGAACGTGGGGGAGTGGACTCACGACAGCTTTCAGCAGGACCTCGGCTCTGCTCCTGCCACCAACCCGACCAAGGTCGAAGGGGCCTTCAAGGTGGTCAAAGGAGGGAGCTACGGGAGCTCTCCGCTGGAGCTGCGTGGTGCGGCGCGGAGCTCGCTCTCGCCAGAGGCAGGTTCCGCTGCGCCCATGTTCGGCATCCGTTGTGCTCGGTCGCTCCCTTGAGCTTTCCCTTGGCGACACGCTCGACACGTTCTTGCCCAAGTTTCTGGGGGCCAGCGCCATCTCGGTGGGGCAGCCCCTCAACCACACCAGCGGGCTCTACGACTACGTGAACGCAACACGTAATGTTGGCGTTCGCGGACCTGTTGGGGGCTTGAGCGTGCAATGAAGATCGTCGGGCTCTGGCGGTATGTTGCCGATATTGCTTCGATCTTTAACGCAGAGACGCAGAGGCGCGAAGACGCAGAGAGCTTGCGAGAAGGAGCTGTCTCGTCGTGAGCTCATGGGGTCGACGTTGAGTGGAGCTCCATGAGACGCTGTTCGCCCAAGGCGGAGCCTTGGGCTGATAATTGTCCGGCCCCCGAGAGGCCGATGCCAAGGGCGTTGCCCTGGGCCGACAGCCGCGAGGGGGACTATTTCGCGATTGCAGGGCGACGACATCAATCGGAGATGGTCGACGGGACCGCGATCAGGTGGTCCCGAATACACCGCCGTCAACATTCGGGCGGTCGGATGCGGTTCCACGTCGTGGGATCGGCGCACCGGCCCTGAAAGGGCCGCCCATACCAGCCCAGGGCGCCGCCCTGGGGTCCAGGGCAACGCCCTGGGGATCGTGGGATCGAACTCGAGAAAGAGTTACGTTCGGATTTCACGCCCGAACCACCAAGCACCGTGGAGGTGCCCATGCACGCAAAACACCCGAAGCTCGTAGGGGCGGCCGGCGGCCGCCCTGGATCGTCACATCGCGTTGGCCCAACGTCGGCGGCCTTCTGGGTCGTGCTCGCGCTGTTGGTCACGCCCCTGTCGTCCTCGGCTGAGAGCTGGTGCGCCTACCCGATCTGGGCGCACGAGTGGGGAGTG
>PFUG01000569.1 GCA_002789955.1 Deltaproteobacteria bacterium CG_4_9_14_3_um_filter_63_12
TGGCCGAGGTCGACGCCGTGGCGAAGCTGGCCTCGGACTTCACGGCCGACCTCGAGCTGGTGACGGTCGAAGACGGCGAGGAGACCGCTCGGAGCTTGCAGCTCTGGCAGAAGGGCGAGTCCAAACGCATGCTCAAGATCACAGCCCCGGCGCGGCTCAAGGGCGTGGGCCTGCTCAACGACGGCGAGGTCTTTCACGTCTACTTGCCGGCGTTCGGGAAGGTCCGGCGCGTGGCAGGGCGGGACCGCGGGCAGCGTTTCTTCGACAGCGTTTTCAGCCAGGACGACCTGGCGCGGACGCAGTACGCAGCGCGCTTTACGCCGAGTTTGCTGCCTTCGGATGACGCAGAGACCTGGACGCTCCGACTCGACCCGGAGGACCCCGACGACGAGCCCCACCACCACTTGGTTGTTGTCGTGCAGCGGGCCGATCACCTGCTGCGCCGCATCGACTGCTACGACGAAGAGGGCGGAAAGCCCGTCCGCACCTTGAAGGCCGACGACTTTCGGGTGGTGGGCGTCCTACCCCTGGCGTTCGTCGTCACCGCCGAAGAGCCGCAGAGTGGCGTGCGCTCGACGGCGACACTCTCCAACGTGCAAGTTGACGTCGGCCTCGAAGACAGCTTTTTTAGCAAACGCCAACTCGAACGTTCGCCCTGAGCGCAGGGCTCTCGTGTTTTGTCCTGAATCCCAGTTTTGCAGACCCTCTAAAGGAGCTCCGAGCATGAAGAAGTTGTCGTTCCTGATCGTCGCCGCCTCGCTTCTCTTCGCCGCTGGTTGTGGGGACGACGAAGAAAAGACCAACACCACCGACGAGCCGTTCGCCGCGGGCGCCTTCGTCGTGACCTCGCAGACCGTCGTCGATGGCTGCTTCGATGGCGCCATGACGACCATCGTTCTGCCGGACGGCACGCCGCGCGCCTTCCCGTCCCCCATCAACTTCCCCGCTTACTCCCAGCTCCCGAGCACCATCGACATCGATTTCAGCGCGCCTTTCACCGACGCCAACGACGTCCAGGTCGAGGCCTCGGGCGCCAACGGTTGGAAGACCTCCGACACCGGCTTCGCCCAGGAGAACGTCAGCATCGTCGCCGAAGGCTTGGATTGCTTGGCCCAAATGCAGGCGACGGCCGAGATGATCGCCACGGACAACGACGCCTTCACCGGTACTGGCACCCTGACCATCTCCGGCGCCTCCGGTGTGGACTGCCCGGCCTTCACTGCTGGACCTCCCTGCGACGTCACGGTGAGCCTGACGGCTGTTCGTCAGTAGTCGACCCGACCCTCGCGAAAGAGCCCACCTCCGGTCAGGAGGCGGGCTCTTTTCGTTGCTGTTCGAGCACGGCATGGCGCCCCTGGCGAGCAAGCCCCCAGAGGTTTGACGTCTTCGATTGCAACCCGAGCAGAGCGCTGCTAAGCAGTGAGCAGTCTCCAACTGTTTTGCAAAGGAGCTCAAAATGCGTCGGATTTCGCTGCTCTTCTCGCTCTGTGTCCTAGCCACCAGCTGCGCCGACGAAGGAGGCGGCTCCCGGATCGTCGACGCCACGGGCGACGTCCTCGCCGACAACACCGAGGTGAGCACCTCCTGCGCCACCGATGACGCCTGTCCATTCGGGCAGCATTGCGAGCAGGGCGCCTGTGTCACGGGGTGCGAGCCCGGTTCATCGGCGTGCGGCGCCGGCTTCATCTGCAGCGACTCCGGCCGCTGTGTCGGCGTCGACGACTGCGTCGGCGTGGTCTGCACCTCGGCGCCCGCCGCGGAGTGCCTCAACGGCGTCCAGGCCATCTACGAGCCGACCGGGGCCTGTGAGCGCGGTCGAGGCTGCGTCTATCCCAAAGCCACCATCTCGTGCGATTCCGGATGTGCCGGCGCGGTCTGCGCCGAGTGCGGTGTGGCGTCGGACTGCGCGGCGGTCGCCAAGTATTGCGACGCGGGCGGCGACGCCGTGACCCCCACGGTCGAGTGCAACGCGGGCGTCTGCGGTCAGAGCGAAGCCGTCCTGCTCTGTGAGTGGGGCTGCGCCAACGGCCTCTGCAAGCCCAATCCCTGCCTAGGAGTGACCTGCGACGCCGGCCAAGCGCCGACCTGCAACGGCACCTCGACCGTCGTCTACGAGACCGTCGGCACCTGTGTCCCCGACGGCGACAACGCCACCCACTGCGACTACCCCGTCGACGCCGCCGCCAGCGAGGTCTGCAGCGCCACGTGCGTCAACGGCTACTGCTCCGACAACCCCTGCTCGACGACGACCTGCGACTCGCCGCCCCCAGCCGGATGCAGCGGCGACAACCGTCAGACCTACCCCGCCACTGGGATTTGCCAGGTCCAAGCGGGTTCCCCAGTCTGCAGTTATCCGCCGACGAGCACCCCCTGTGCGTTGGGGTGCGGCGCCGGCGTCTGTTTCGAGTGTCTCTCTCCGGGCGACTGTTCGGCGACGCCGACCGTTTGCTCCGGCGACAATCGAGTGCAGACGGTCCTGAGCTGCCTCGACCACACCTGCGGCGAGCAGCAGGTCAGCACAGCGTGCCCCTACGGCTGCAGCGCTGGCGCCTGCGTGAACCCCTGCCAAGGCGTGACCTGCGCCTCGGCGCCGGTCGCCGTCTGCGCCAACGGGACCTCCTTGACCACCTACGCGCCGACGGGAACCTGCGAGGTCAACTCGACCACCCACGCGCCCAAGTGCGTCTACACACCCACCACCGCACCCTGCGGCACAGGCATGACCTGCCAAGTCGACAGCTGCATCGTGCCCCCGACGCCCAACGTGGACTGGTGCCGGTTGCAGTGGCCCGTCAGCGCTCAGGGCGACCCTGGCGACTCCCTCGACGTCTACGCCATGGTCTACGAGTCGGGCGTCACCGACGGGACGGCCTACGCCAACGACCCGCCCGGCGCCATCGTGGCCGAAATCGGCGTCGGCCCGGACGGGTCTGATCCGGCCACATCGACGGCCTGGACCTGGACCGTCGGCGGCCCCAACCCTGGCTTCTCCGGCGACCCGACCTCGGCCGACAACGACGAGTACATGGGCACCATCACGTTCGGCGCGGCGGGCACCTACGACTACGCAGCGCGGCTCAGCAACGGCAGCTCGGTCTACACTTTCTGTGATCTTGGGAGCTCAGGCTCCGCCGACGGCTACGCTCCCGCCAACGCCGGCAGTCTCCTCGTCTATGCCGCCGACCCTTGCACCGCCGAACCCCTGCACCTCGGCTCCGGCCGCGACCTGCACCTCGTCGGTGCTCCTCTCGGCCCCGACGCTGACCCCTGGGACCTGCACCGTCGTGGGGGGCGCGCTCTCGTGTGACTACGGCGTAGGGACCACGGACTGCAGCACGACCGGCAAGCTCTGCGAGACCGGCGCCTGCGTGGCGCCTCCGGCCGCCGCCGCCACCATCTTCTTCAACGCCGACTGGAGCGAGGTCGTCGTTGGCACCCTGAGCCAAGGCGACACCGTCGGCTTCCAGTACGACGCCGCGCGCCTGCCAAACTGCCGCGCCACCTACGCTGGGTTGGATGCCTGGTCGATCCTCCTCTACTACAGCTTCGACGGCGGCAGCACGGTCACCTACGTGACCCACGATCAGGGCGCTATCCTCGACGTTCCCACCACGGCCACCGACCTCGTGGTCTGGGCGAACAACAACGACCGCGCTGGTTGCTCCGAGTGGGACTCCGACTTCGGCAACAACTACCACTTCACCATCTCGCCGTAGCCGTTATTGCGAACTGCCGCTATAAAAATCGCCGGGTTCGAGCGGTATGTCGCTGATATTGCTTCGATCTTTCACCACGAAGGACACGAAGGACACGAAGGAGAGGAAGGAGAAACCAGCCTCTT
>PFUG01000535.1 GCA_002789955.1 Deltaproteobacteria bacterium CG_4_9_14_3_um_filter_63_12
CGTCTGCCTAGACGCGTTCGTGGTCATGCCAAACCACCTGCATGGCATTCTCATCATTAGGCATGTAGGGGCGCCCCTTGTGGGCGCCCGCAATGCGGGGTCGACGGACGGTGGAGTATGGCCGTGTTTGCGCGAAGCGAGTGGTCCATGAAGCAGGCTGCGTCCGACGACGAGGCCCTCGAGGCCGAGGCATCTGAGGCCGAGGTTCCCGTTGTCGTGGGGCGGCGTCGTTCACGCTACTTCATGTTATTGCCGAGCTCGGCCGTAGTGATGGCAGGGCATGTCCTGTTGAGGCTCGAAGTCAACGGCGTCACGGCGCTGCTGTTGCTGGCGGTGGCGGTGTCGTTCGTGGGCTGGACCATCGGCCGACTGGGCGTCGGGCTCACGGTGAGCGAGGCGTTGGCTGTATGGTCGTTGCAGGGCGGCGGGGAGCCAAGGGCGTCCTTAGCGCTGCTGAGTGTGGCGCTGCTGCTTTCGGGGGTGGGTGAGCTGACGGCGAGTCTGCGCAGCTCGCGGGACCTGAGGCGGCAGCAGCAGCGAGAGTTCGAGGCGAAGAGCTCGAGCACGGCGGCGATGATTCGCCACGATCTGTTGACGGGAGCGCTCAACGCGGAGGCGTTGCGAGAGCGTCTGAGCGAGGAAGCGCTGCGTGCGACGCGATATGGTCACTCATTGTCGCTGGTCTACTTGGACCTGGACGGCTTTGACTCTTTATCGAAGACGTTGGACGAGCGGATGACTCGCGCGTTGATCGCGGCGCTGGCGGAAACGTTGGAGGAGGAGTCCCGGATCACCGACATCGTAGGGCGAGTCGGGACCGACGAGTTCGTGGTGATTTTGGCTGAGACGGGCCATGGAGACGCAGCGCTCGTAGCCGAACGGATACATCGTTCGGTCATGGAGCTGGCGAGGGAGCATTCTTTGGGGGTGTCGTGCGGAGTGGCGAGCTGGCCGCACCCGTCTCATCCGGACGCCAGTCTGACGGGAGAGGGGCTGTTGGAGGCGGCCGAGGCGGCGATGTTGACGGCGAAGCGTCGAGGTGGCGCACGGGTCGTCGTGAGCGCGGTCTAAGAGGGCAGGAAAGGCGCCAATGGGGGAGTTTGCGGAGAGCAATTGGGGAGGGACAAAGCGCCGACGAGGCCCGACGAGGCCCTCACGGGTTGTATTCGAGACGGAGTTGCGCTAAGGAAACTTGCCTCGTCATCGGCTCAGGGTCGCGTACGCAGTTTGGATCGTCGGTGAATATCTGGCCCGAAGAGAGCGTTTCGGTGCACGGATGAAGAGTAGGCCCTCGCAGCAGGTTGTTCTCGCTGGCCTTTGAGCCGCTGGCCCACAGAGGTTGGCGCGGTTGGCTGGCGAGCGCGAGCGTTTGTCAGTGGTATAGGCGCCGGTTCATGAATCGGCGAGAACTTCCTGTTGGCTGCCACCGTAGTGGGGCAGCATTGCTGCGGCTCGAACTCAGAGTGCCGGTCAAAATATCTTTCATGAAGACTGCTGGTCGTCGCATGGCGAGGATCGCGCCCAAACCAGAGGTGGTGGATGAGCTCCAACGCAATGATCAAATCGATCGCGAAGTTCCAGAACACAGATGAGTACCAAGACCTGCACTGGGAGGGGAGCTTCGAGGACTATCTCGACTTGGTCCGGGAGGATCCGAAGGTCTGTCGCAGTGCCTATCAGCGCGTCTACGACATGGTCTTGGCTCATGGCAAGGAGGAGTACATCGACAACAAGAAGAAGATTGTGAAGTACAACTTCTTCAGCGGTGGCCCTGGGCAAGGTAACGACGCGATCTTTGGGTTGGACATTCCCTTGATGCGTCTGGTGGACGTGCTGCGTTCGGCCGCGCTGCAGTATGGCGCTGAGCATCGGGTGATCCTGTTGCACGGCCCGGTCGGCAGCTCGAAGTCGACGATCTGCCGCATGCTCAAGAGAGGCTTGGAGAACTACAGCCGGACGGACGACGGTCGACTGTACACCTTCGATTGGGTGCTGCCGAAAGAGCTGATGCACATCTCGGGTGGGCAGGAGCGCTTCGCTTCTCCCATGCACGAGGAGCCGTTGAAGCTGATCCCTGCCGAATGGCGCGACCAAGCGCTCGGGGAGCTGGGTTTGGCGGAGAACGCTCTTGTGAGCCAGCATCGCAGCGACCTCGACCCGGCGAGCCGCATGATCTTCCGTGAGCTGATGATTCACTACGCAGGCGATTGGTCAAAAGTAATCCAGCACGTCAAGGTGCGTCGTCTGATCCTGAGCGAGCAAGACCGCGTGGGGATCGGCACATTCCAGCCCAAGGACGAGAAGAACCAAGACTCGACCGAGCTGACGGGGGACATCAACTATCGCAAGATCGCCATCTACGGTTCGGACTCCGACCCGCGAGCCTTCAACTTCGACGGCGAGTTCAACATCGCCAATCGAGGGATCATCGAGTTCATCGAGGTCTTGAAGCTGGACGTGGCCTTCTTGTACGACCTGCTCGGTGCGAGCCAAGAGCACAAGATCAAGCCCAAGAAGTTCGCTCAGACGAACATCGACGAGGTGATCATCGGGCACACGAACGAGCCCGAGTACCAGAAGCTCCTCAACAACGAGTACATGGAGGCGCTGCGCGATCGTACGGTGAAGATCGACATCCCATACATCACGAAGTGGAACGAGGAGTGCAAGATCTACTCGAAGGACTACAACTCTGTCAGCATTCGCGGGAAACACATCGCGCCGCACACGATCGAGATGGCGGCGATGTGGGTCGTGTTGACGCGGCTCGAGGACCCCAAGAAGCACAACCTGTCGCTGTTGCAGAAGCTCAAGCTGTACAACGGCACGACGATCCAGGGGTACACGCAGGACAACGTCAAAGAGCTGCGCAAAGAGACTCTTCGCGAGGGACTGGAGGGCGTCAGCCCACGCTATGTCCAGGACAAGATCTCCAACGCGCTGGTGTCGGAGAAGAGCGACTCGTCGATCAACCCGTTCATGCTGCTCAACGAGCTCGAGGCTGGGCTGCGCAACCACTCGCTCATCAAGGCGGAGGACGAGCGTCAGCGCTACCGTGAGCTGCTCGGGGTCGTGCGTCAGGAGTACGAGGACATCGTCAAGAACGAGGTGCAGCGAGCGATCAGCGCCGACGAAGGGGCGATCTCCAAGCTCTGCGCGAACTATATCGACAACGTCAAGGCCTACACGCAGCGCGAGAAGGTGCGCAACAAGTACACCGGTCGGTACGAGGAACCTGACGAGCAGTTGATGCGCTCGATCGAAGAGAAGATCGACATTCCGGACAACCGCAAGGACGACTTCCGGCGCGAGATCATGAACTACATCGGCGCATTGGCGATCGAGGGCAAAACCTTCGACTACAAGACCAACGATCGGCTCCGAAAGGCGCTCGAGCTGAAGCTGTTCGAAGACCAAAAAGACTCCATCAAGCTCACGAGCTTGGTCTCCAACGTCATGGACAAGGAGACCCAGGAGAAGATCGACATCGTGAAGCAGCGCCTCATCCGCAACTACGGCTACAACGAAGAGTCGGCGACCGACGTCCTGAACTTCGTCGCCAGCATCTATGCTCGGGGTGACGCCAAGGGCTGAGTGTTGGTGGAGCGAGAGGATCGAACGACCCTCTCGCTCAGGGCGGCAGTGCCCTTCGCCAGTTCGCGGCTCTCGGCCTGGCGGAGCACGGCCAGCACAGGAAATTGGCGATAGTTTACAGAGACAAGTGTTCTCGCTTAGCGGCCGACCACTTGGACTCGAGATGTCTAGCGTAAACCGTCATGAATCTCCATGTTTATTTGG
>PFUG01000050.1 GCA_002789955.1 Deltaproteobacteria bacterium CG_4_9_14_3_um_filter_63_12
AAATCGAGCCCAACTTGACCGCAAACCTAATTACAGAGACCAAACTCCTGCGTCAGGAAGAGCTCGATGCAGCTCTCGTTGACCCCGCGGCAGTCAGGGTGGGAGGGGATGTCAAAGCCTTGCTCGGAGGTCATGCACAGGTCGTAGCAGAGGACGTCTGCGTCGATGGAGGGGATGAGGAGGCAGATGGAGTTGGTGGCGCAGACGTCGTACTCGCTGAGCCCGAAGGCGGTGCAGGACTCATATTCGGAGAGGGGCCAGTTGGAGATTGGGGTTTCGAGACAGAGGTCGAAGGCCTCGGAAAAGAGCTCGCCGGGGAAGCAGTCGAGGGAGGCGTCGGTGCAGGCGACGTTGGCGTGGAAATCACAGCTGCCGACGCAGACGCCGTAGTCCAAGTCGACGGTCTGGCCGCTCGAGTCGACGGATTGTAGGAGAGAACAGCCTTTCCCAGCCCCACAGGCGCCGCTGCCGCTGGTCGCCAACGGATCGCAGAGGCGTTCGCAGGTTCCACCGATGCACAGGGCCCCGGCGACGCAGGTGTCGGCGGTGCAAGCGCTGCCGACGGCCGTCGTGCCGGCGATCGGGGTGCACTCGCCTTCCATCGTCGTGCCGTTGGTCCCCCGCTGGATGGGCTCGCACCAGCCACCGCTGCAGGTGTTGGTCGCAAAGGCGGTGCAAGGGGTGTAGCAGAACCCGACGTCGATGGGTTCGCCGCCGAGGGCGAGCCCCGAGCAGACCGCGCCAACCAGGCAGCCGGGATTGCCGCTCAGGGCGGCGCAGTCGGGCCGTTGGCAGGTGCCGCTGACGCAGAGCAGGCCCACGCCGCAATCTCCGAGGCCGGAGCAGGCGTTGCCTTCGCTGACCGTGCCGGTCGGGGCACAGACGTTGGTCCCGTTGCCATTGGGCAGGCAACGCTGCCCACTGCCGCAATTGTTGTTGAAGAAGGAGGTGCACTCGCTGGGCTGGCAGTAGCCGTAGACCTGGCCGGTGGCCACCTTGCAGTAGGTCCCGAGGGTGCAGGGATCGGGCACCCCGTCGATGGAGCAGAAGGTGCGGCAGATGCCGACCGCGGTGCCGTGCTCCACACACACGAAGGAGAGCGGTTGGGTGGCGTTGGGGTCGCACGGCGAGCCCACCTGGCTGCAGGTCGAGACCGTGGTGCTGACGCACTGGCAGCTCGTCGTGTTGCAGGTCAGGCCGTTGGCGGCGCATTGGGCTTCGGTGCAGCATGGAGGCGCCTCGCACAAGCAGCTCGTCGTGTTGCAGACCTTTCCTGCAGGCGCGCACTGGGCGCTGGTGCAGCATTGGCGCGTCTCGCAGACGCAGCTGGTCGGGTTGCAGACCTTGCCGGTCTGCGCGCACTGGGCGTCGGTGCAGCAGGTCGCCGCGCACTGGCAAGTCGTCAGGTTGCAGGTCTTGCCTTGGGCGGCGCATTGGAACTCGTCGCAGCAGGGCTCGCATTGGCAGCTCGTGGAGTTGCATCGCTCGCCGTTGGCGCTGCACTCGGCGGCGGTGCAGCAGGGGGGCGCCTCGCATTGGCAGCTCGTCGCGTTGCAGACCTTGCCGCTGGCGGCGCAGAGGGCGGCGGTGCAGCAGGCGGGCGTCTCGCACTGGCAAGTGGTGGTGTTGCAGGTCTTGGAGGTCGCTGCGCATTGGGCGGCGGTGCAGCAGGTCGGCGTCTCACACTGGCAGGTCGTCGGGTTGCAGGTCTTTGCGGTGGCCGTGCACTGCTGCTCGGTGCAGCAGGTGGTGGCCTCACATTGGCAGCTCGTCGGGTTGCAGAGCTGGTTGGTGGCGGCGCAGGAGGCGGCCGTGCAGCAGGCGGGCTCCTCACACAGACAGGTGCCGGTGTTGCAGCGCTTTGCTTCGGTCTGGCAGGCCGCTTCGGTGCAGCAGGGCGGGAGCTCGCACAGGCAGGAGGCCGTGTTGCAGACGCGTCCAATGGCGGTGCATTGGGCGTCAGTGCAACAAGTCCCGCTGACGTCAGGCAAGAGTTCAACGCCGTCCGGGAGCCCATTGGGCGGCTCCTCGACGTCTCTCAGCGAGCAGCCAGCGAACAGCAGAACAAACGACATCAGGACCATCAGACCGCTCGAGGGCCAGCTGTGCATCTCTTCCTCCACCTCGACGGCGGTTTTAAGGCTCGCTCGAGTGACGAGCGAAGACTCCCTAAGCAAACAGACACTGCTCTCGGTTGATAGCAGCATTGGCCGACGGAGACCAGAACACAGTTTGGCCGCGAGGGGTTCAGAAGTGGAGGCAGTTGTTGTTGCCCACGATCTTGATGGGCCACGAAACGACGGCGACGGGTCGGTCTTCGTCGAGCAGGAAGGCCTCTCCGATTTCGCTGGTCTTGTAGGGCCAGCCGAGCGGCCGCAGAAAAGGACGATCGCTGACCCCGACGTACAGGGTGCCGCTGCGGCCCTCGAGGTCGTACTCCAGGGTGTCGCAGGGGCTGTAAATGGCTGTGAGCTGCCGGCTGGCCGGGTCGTATGGGCTGGCGAAGATGCGCTCGGCGGCCCCTTCGGTCACGAGAACCATGGCCATGCCCTGCTCGCCGTCGTAGCTGACCACCAGGCGCCAAAACAGCGTCTGGTCGACGTTCGGCTCTTCGAGCGTCACCTCGAAATAGTTGGGGAAGTTGCCGTAGGAGAGCTGTTGCACCCCCAAGATTGGGTTGGTGGAGAGGATGCGAGGAGGCTCGTCGGTCGTGGGGTTCTCCTCATCGCTTTGGGAGCAACCAACGAGCAGAGGCACGAACAACATCGCGAGAATCGGCCAGCTTCGCATCACTTCCTCCACATCGACGGCGAGTTTACGTCCATGCACGCTGTGCCCACTTGGTGGGCTGACGGACCAGAAAACAATTCAGAAGTCGAGGCAGCTGTTGTTCCCCACGATCTTGATGGGCCACGAGAAGCTCGCAACAGGGCGGTCTTCGTCGATCAGAAAGGCGTCCCCAATCTCTGAGGTCTTGTATTTGAAAGACAGTGGACGCAGAAATGGCCGGTCGCTGACGCCGATGTACAAAGTGCCACTGCGCCCCTCGAGGTCGTACTGTGGGGTGTCACAGGGGCTGTAAATCGCAGTGAGCACACGACGGGTTGGGTCTTTGATGACGGGAACGATACGCTCGGTGTCGCCCTCGAGCACGATGACTACGGCCGCGTTCAGTTCGTCGTCATAGCTGACCACTAGGCGCCAATACAGCTCCTGCTCTACGTTCACTTCTTCGAGCGTCACATAGAAAGAAGGGCCTATAGTGCTGTAGGTGACCTGCTGAGTGCCTTGTTTCGGTATGGTGGAGAGGATGCGGGGAGGTTCATCGACCGTGGGGTCTTCCTCGTCGATGGGAGCGGGCAAGAAGCAGCCCTGCGCCAAACCCGCCAAGAACCAGAACAGCGCAAACCTCACCGCCCACGGGGTTAACCCCCGCACGCCGGTGTCGCCGCTCTGCTCCCCGCGCTTCATCGTTTGGCTTCCCTCGCTACTTCTCGGCGCTGTCCCGCACCTTCATTCGTTCGGCCAGTGTGGCGGCGTCGCTCTGATCGAGGTGTCCACACTCGCGGGTCCAGGCGACGGTGCGCAGGGTCCACGAGGTGTCGAGAGGCTCTTCGACGCGGAGTTGTTCGGCCCAGTTCTGACACTCTGTGTGCCAGTCGTCGACCCAATCGTTCGTGAAGGGATCCCTCGCCCGGTTCTCCGAGACCGCCGGGATGATGCTGCCCAGCAAAGAGCCGATGACCCAGAAGATGGCGGCGAGAAAGAAGATGTAGCCGACGCCACGGATCTTGCGGGCGAGCTTCTCGACTTTCTGCTCGTAGGTGTCACTCATGGTGCTCTCGCATGGGGGGAAGGACCGAAGTCGCGCCAGATTAGGGGAGCGGGGAGAGGGGAGCAAGGTGGTTCTTGCGCGCACCCTGCGCCTCGAGACCCAGAGCATTGCGCGAGCTACGGAACCTGCCTTGTTCTCAGTCTCGAGTTACGCTGCCCACCTAGGAGGAAACCCCTTGAGCGACCACGAGAAGACCGCGAGCGAAACTTCGAAGGGCAACGTGATCTTGCCGGCCCCGTCCGTCGAAGCTCTCAACCCCATCAGCCGGAAAGCGCACCTTCGTCGCAAGGTCGAGCAATTTCGGCTCGGCCAGTGGAGCCAGTTCCGAAAGCGGGAGCTGGCTCTGCTCTACCCGGCCCGCGTGGTCCTCCAGACCGCCCGTGAGGCCACCCGCAACAAGGTCTTCGTGCGGGCCAGTTCGTTGGCCTTCTTCACGGTCCTGGCGCTCGTCCCGCTCGGTGCGCTGGCCGGCAGCCTGTTGCTCGCCTTCGGTTCCAGTGACGGTAAGAGCATCCTGCAAGACCTCCAACAGCACCTCCTGCCGGTGGCCGGCGAACGCATCACCCAATTTGTCCTGCAAGCCATCGAGAACGCGACGGACGCCGGCCTAGGCGCGGTCGGGGCCTTGGGCCTGATCGTCACCGCGGTGGCCCTCTTCATCCAGATCGAGCAGGTCTTCAACGATCTCTGGCGCGTCGAGAAGCGGCGCCCCTTCAGGGTCCGCGTGCTGCTCTTCTACACACTCATCACCGTGGGGCCGTTGCTCCTCTCGCTCTCCATGTACAAGGCCGCCGCCGTCACCGCCAACATGGGTCAGTTTGGCTTCCTCGGCAGTTTGGCGAACCACGCCACGCCGCTGGTCTTGAGCGCCGGCACTTTCCTCCTGGCCTTCCGGCTGCTGCCCAACACGAAGGTCGGTTGGCTGCACGCGCTGTCGGCCGCCGTCGTCACCTCTCTGATCTTCGAGCTCGCCAAGTTCGGCTTCAACCTCTACGTCAGCCAGGTGCTGGCCACGGGCTACTCGGCGATCTACGGCCCCGTGGGCGTCATTCCGGTGTTTCTGCTCTGGGTCTACATCTCCTGGACGGTGGTGCTGCTGGGCGCCCAGATGGCGTATTGCTCGCAGAACCTGCGCACGCTCATGATCGACGACAAAATCGAGCGCAAGATGGTCGACCCGCTGCGCAACGCGTTCATCGGCAGCTCGATGCTGGGCGTGGAGCTCTTCACACCCATCGCCAGGGGCTTCGCGCGAGCCCAGTTGCCGGTCGCCACGCGGCGCATCTGTGTCGAGTCCGGCTACCACTTTCGCATCGTCGAAGAGGGCCTGACTCGCCTCGAGAACGCCGGCCTGGTCCTGCGCGCCGAGGTCGGTGAGCAGCTGGGCTACATCCCCGCCAAACCTCTGGGCGACATCCCGCTGCACGCGCTCATCGAAGCGTTCGAGCTCGACTCACACAAGCCCGAGGTGGTGCGCGGCGTCGCCGAGGTGTTGCACACCTTGAGGCAGGCCCAGTCACTGTCGGTCAAGGGCCTGACCGCTGAGGTTCTGAGCCGCTGAGCGGTCTCGAGCGTCTGGTTGTTGCGCGCATCCTGCGCGCAACCCTTCGGGTTTGCACGACTCTCCGCCATCCCAGGCTACGAGTTGTTGCGCGCATCCTGCGCGCAACCCTTCGGGTTTGCACGACTCTCCGCCATCCCTGGCTACGAGTTCTTGTGGGCTCTCGGGGTCTGCAGGGCTGGGGTTTTGGGGCTAGGGAATGTCGAACCAAGTCCCGTCCTGAGCCGGAGCGGGGTTCAGGATGTAGGTTCGGAGTGCCTTGAGCACGTGGTTCCCGGCAACCTTCTCGATGCCCCAACCGATGTAATCCGAGCGGATGTCACCGGTGGCCAGGTCGAAATCGAGCTCGCCGCTGACGCCTTTGAGATCGACGCTGCGGCCAGCGGCCAAAGCGTTGCGAGCGGTGGAGATGAAGTCCGACGCGCCAAAGGAAACCACGGTGCCAGATTTGTCGACGAGGTGAGCGATGCCGTCGATGAGGCCGGTGCCAGTCACTGGCATGTCTCGCTCTATGGCGGAGGCCGCGAAGAGCACGACGAACGTGGCGTCATAGGTGAGCGAGGTCGTGGTGATGGGGTCTTGGTTCGCGAAACGGGCGCGGTAGCGCAGGTTGAAAGCGGCGTAGTTGTCGACGTCGAAGATGTTGGGGCTGACGCCCTCGACGAAGGCGATCATGGTGTCGGCCGTCTCGCTCACCGCGCGGTCCAAGGCCGGAACGGCGCCGTGAGAGAAGAGGAACTGGGGAGGAGCCCCTGGGGGTATGCCCACGGACTGGAGTCCCTGGAGGTAGATCTTGAAAAGATCGATGGCTTCGGTCGTGCCGATGAGTACGACGAGATCGGCGTCGGGCATGGCGCCGATGGCGGCGCTGACCTTGGCCGAGAACTCGTCGATGATCGCGGAGATGTCAGGCAGCTTGGCGGGATCCTCGTAGTTACTCAGGTGTACGTTTGCCTCGCCGAGCGCGGCCGTCAGGGCGGCGCTGATGGGGGCGATGAGGCCGTCGCCATAGGCGTCATTCTTGGCCAAAACGACCACCTTCGTAGGCGCGATGTTCGTGATGCGATCGACGATGGCGTTGGCTTGGAACACGTCGCTGGCGATCACTCGCCAGGCCAGACCGCTGTCGTCGAGGCCTGTGATGGCGGGCGAGGTTGCGGTGGGCGAGAGGGTGAGGACGTCGTTCGGAGCGGTGATGCTGGTGGTCACGTCGATGAAAGGCGTGCTGAAGACGGGGCCGATGATGGCGGGAACGCCCATAGTGTGCACGAGGTGGTTGGCGGCGGCTTGGGCGACGGTGCTCGCCCCCTTGGAATCGCAGGCGATCCAGCCGATTTTGCGCCCTCCGGGCAGCCCTCCAGCGCGGTTGAAGTCTTCGATGGCCAGCTGCACGGACTGCTCGAGGGGGATGCCGATCTCGTCGAAGGGCGGTGAGGTCGGCAGGATCGAACCGACGAAGACGACTCGGTCTCGGTCGCCGTCGGGGAACACGGCGCGGGGACATTCCTCGGTCGTCGCCGAGGCGCAGACGCCGTTGGGGTCGCAGACAAACCCGTCGGGGCACTCGGAGTGTGCGGTGCAGGTCTGGGGTGCATCGGGGTCGACCAAGTCTTCCATGGTCTCCTCGACGGTGTCCGTGACTTCGCTGTCCTCGACGACGTCGAGGTTGGGCTCGACACAGTGGTTTGCTGAGCACGAGGTGCGCGGCGCCTTGGAGGTGCAATCTTGGTCGGTTTGGCACTCGGCGCTGGCCGTGCAGACGTTCTTGACGCAGGCGAGGGTCTCCCCCGGTGCGGCGACGCCGACGCAGTCGGCGTCGGATTCGCACTCGGTGAAGTCGAGAACAACGCTGCAGGAGGCGAGGGCGAGCGCGAGGCCAAGGAAAAAGAGGAGCGTGAGCGACCGGTTCACCTGAATACCTCGGGTTGGGTTCGTTTGCTGGCCGTTGACCGCTAGGCATCTCAAGCCCAAGTGGCTGGCCGCCGAGCGAGAACGCTTATCTCTAGTAATCTATCGCCAATTGGGAGCGCATCCGTAACGAAGGAGCACGTCGGGGTCAGAATCTGAGGGCCATGTTGAGGCCCAGGGAATCGGCGCCGATCTCGGGGACAAAGACCACCGTTTCGGTCGCGTTGTCGCTGGCGATCACAACCAGCCAGATGATGCCGGCCACAGTGAGGGCGGCGCCGCCGCCAAAGAGGAGGTCGGCGAGCAGTGCATCGGTCTCACCTGAGTCGGCCGCCGAGCGGCGAGCCTCGAGGGTGGTGGCGTTGGTGAAGTCGGTGTGCGCCGAGGAGGCGAGCACGGCCATGGCTGCCCCGCCGCCGAGCACCGCGACTCCCAAGCCGGTCAAGAGTCCGGCTCCGAGGTAGCTCTTCTCGGAGGCCACTTGGATCGGCGGGGCGACGGTCTTCTCTTCGGTCTTGTCTTCGGTCTTCTCTTCTTTCTTGGGCTTGTCTTTCTCGGCTTGGAGGTCACGCAATTTACGGACTTGCTCCAAGCGTGTGAGGGCTTTCTCGCGGTCGTCGACATCGACGTCGGGGAGCATCACGAAGTCGTTGAAGTAGGTGAAGGCCAGCTCGTAGTCGCCCATCTTGTCGGCGATGACGCCGAGGTTAAAGAGGATGGCGGGGTCGGGGTCGAGCTCGTAGGCTCTTTGGAAGTTGAGGAGCGCGTCGGCGTAGTTCTTTGCTTGGAACGCCTCGGCAGCGGCGGCCACATAGGCGTCGAATTCGGTGGTTTCGCCGGTGGGTTCTTCTGGAGCCGTGCCCTCTTCACCAGTCTCGGTCTGCGCCAAGGCCGGGCCTGCGGCGCAGACCAACCCCATGACGATCGCCCACATCAGGGGTCCTGCAGTGTGCCTCCAGCTTCGAGTATACGGGCTCTTCATCTCAGCTCCTCCTCGAACATCACGACTTCACGGACCTTGTGGTGGAACTCATGCCCCACTCCGGTCGCCCACATGATTGCCTAGATGCCTGGTCCTGTGCGGCACGCTCGCGAGTGCAGGGACGCGAGTTGGCTCGCTTCGAGCCACCTCAGTGCCAGGAAGCGAGCGAAATCCGATCGAGTCCAGGTCTATAGGTTTGGCGTAACTCTAGTGGCCCCCACGGCGTGGCGCAACTCGCCACCCCATCGTGCGCAGGGACACGAGGCGAGAGAGTGACCGCTCGACCTCGCGGGTGCTCTGCCACCCCATCGCGCGTAGGGACGCGGTGTTAGGGGCTCTACTGTGTGTGTGTGCGCGCCACCCCATCGCGCGTAGGGACGCGGTCTTTGGACGGTCTCTAGGACGGTTTGTGCCGCCGACGACTTCTGCTAATTTCCCGGCCCCAGCAACGTTCGATCGCACGTAGGGACGCGAGGTGGCTCGCATCGAGGCACCTCTGTTCCGAGTCGCGCGCGAAGTCCAATCGAGGAGTAACAAATGCGGTGTCCGGTGGATGGGTCGCAGCTGACCCCACATCACTACGAAGCGCAGATCGAGGTCGACGTCTGTCCCGTCTGCAAAGGGATCTGGTTGGACAAAGGAGAGCTCGAGAAGCTCCAAGAGGTCGTCGAGCTTGACCATTTCGAGGCTCAGCCGGTCCTCGATGCGCCGGGCAAGCGGCCTCCAGGCCCCATTGACTGCCCGAAGTGTGAGACCACGATGACGGAGCGACCCTATGGCTATGGGATCTTGGTCGAGGTCGACCTGTGTCCGGAGGGTTGTGGGATGTGGCTGGACCGCGGTGAGCTTCAGATCCTTGAGCGCGCCTTCGAAAGTGCCCGACGGCAGGTCGAGGTCGACGAACGAGGGCTCTGGTCAAGTCTGAAGGCCCTTCTGCGCGACCTTTGAGCGATCGTTGCCCGAACACGCCAAGCGCCGTCGAGTCTGGCGAGCGTCGATTCTGGGACGGCGGCGTCTAGGTCACGTTGGGGGCGTTTGGCTTGACAATTGCGGCCGACTCGGATGATGTTCTTCGCGGTCTGGAGTCGAGTATTGTCCGCTTTCTAGTGCACGCGGCGATTCAGAATACCAACACGACTCGGGCTCTTCACCATACTGCATGACCACCGATTGGGATTTGTAGCGATGGCTCGTAAGAATACGATCAACTTTCTCCAGATCGAGAACGGCCTTCTCAAGGCGATTGCGACGTGCGTCGAGGAGGCTGATGCCCCCTACGCAACCCACCGACCTCAGTTGGAGGAAGCGTCGGAAACCCTGACTGGCGTCATGGCGTCCACCGATCGTTCTTACGCTTCCTGGCGCGAGACCATCCGCCTGCGCCTGATCGGTTCGAAGCACCTCTTGGCGCGCTTCGAGCAGATTCGCGAGGAGCTCGGCGAGTATGGGGTCGAGCCCCAACCCTCGGGGCGCGTGGATTATTGGGATTCGGAATTTCAGCTCGAGGCGGTGCAGACGTTGTTGGGGCAACTGGCGGTCCTGAAGGCCAGCGACGTGCCCGAGGCCAGTGGGTGGCTCGCTGCCCTGAAGGACGATCTGAAGTCTGTCGAACGCCTGCTTCGAGAAGAAGAACAAGCCAAAGATGATTATCTCCGCGTGGCCCCAGCTCGCCGCCAGGTGATCTCCCGGGCGATGCACGTGGTCGAAGAGTTCGAGAATGTGCGTCGCGACTACCTGAGCTAGTTGGGGGACGCCGGTTTCAGGGGCAACTGCCATGATCTGTCAGAAGTGTGGTCGTGCAAACGAGGATCGTTACAAGTTCTGCCTTGGGTGCGGCTCCCCCCTGTCCGTCTCCATCTCCTCGAGTCGGATCGATGAGCCGCCGCTGAGGGCGGTTCGCCGCTCCGCTGGGCAACCTTTCGTTGCCGAGGCACCGATTCCAGCCGCCTTGTCTACATTCGAAGAGCCTATGGCGGATTTCCGGCACTCCGTCCCTCTCGCTGAGCCCGTTGCGGTGTTGCCTCCACCCGCTGCCGAGGTCAATGAGACTTCGCAGGATTTGGCACCGGAGATTCGCGAGGTCTCTGTCGTTGCCCCCATCGTGGTCGCCGAGAGGGCGTGCCATGTCTGCTCGACACCTGTGAACGCGGATTTCCTCTTCTGTGGTCGGTGCGGCACCCGCTACGAAGTGCCCGAGCCCGAGCCTCTCGAAGAGGACATCGACGTCGACCTCGACGATCTCTTGCTGCCCGCTGGAGTCGACACGCAGCTCACTAGCCCAGTGCGCGGTCGCATGGTGCTCATCCACCCTGACGGCACAGAAGGCGAAGCCATCGCCTTGGTTGGCGGCGACAACTTGTTCGGGCGTGAGACGGGTTCTGCAGTTCTCGAGGGGGACGAGTACCTCTCACCCCACCACGTTCGTGTCTATTGCGACGAAGAGGGGGCCCTCGTCGAGGACGTCGGGAGCGTCAACGGGACCTTCCTGCGTCTTGGCAACGAGTCCTGTGTGCTCGAGCACAATGACCAGATCCGGGTCGGGCAGGAGTTGTTGCGCTATTCGGCGCCCAACGACCGGCTCCCGATCGTGGTCTCCACCGATGACACCAAGGTGCTCGGGAGCCCCAAAGAGAGCTGCTGGGGGACGCTCCATCGCGTCGTTGGACCCAACATCGAGACCAATGTCTACCTGCTCTCCGGCGACAAGCAGCTCATCGGACGGGAGGTCGGCAACATCGTCTTTCGAGATGACGGCTTTGTGTCGGGAACTCATGCGCAGCTCACGGCCTCGTCCGCGGGTACGGCGCAGATTCGCGACCTCGACAGCTCGAATGGCACCTACATCCGACTCCGCGAGCCCTACAGAGCACAGGACGGCGATTTCCTATTGCTCGGACAACAGTTGTTCCATCTGCATCTGCGCTGAGGTCACTGTCGTCAAGGGAGGTCCGGCTCCGTTTTCGGCCCCGTCGAGGTCGGCGCCCCTGAGGGTGTTCTGGTTGGCGTCGATCCGTGAGCCGGCAGAGAAACGCCGCACCAAACTTGAACTTCGCGACCAACAAGCACAGGCAAGGCGCCTGCAGCTGGGAGGGTGAGTATGAAACGCATCGTCGGCATCGATCTGGGCACCACCAACTCTGTGATTGCCTTCATGGAGTCTGGAGAGCCCAAAGTGATCTCCAACGAGGAGGGAGCACGGGTCACGCCGAGCGTCGTCGGATTCACCGCCAAGGGAGAAACCCTGGTTGGGGAGCTGGCACGCCGGCAAGCCGTCACGGCTCCGACCGCCACCGTCTACTCCATCAAGCGCTTCATGGGGCAACGCTTCGACGATGTCGAAGAGGAGATGCGCAGAGTGGGCTATGAGGTCGTCGCGGGAGAGAACGGAGATGCTGCCGTGCGGGTACACGGCCGCTGCTATGCTCCGCCAGAGGTCGCGGCGCGTGTCCTGATGAAGCTCAAACGGGCGGCAGAGCTATACCTCGGCGAGGAAGTCACCGAAGCCGTGATCACCGTGCCAGCCTATTTCAACGACGCACAGCGAAAAGCCACCCGCGACGCAGGCCAAATCGCGGGGTTCGATGTCAAACGCATCATCAACGAGCCGACCGCAGCGGCCCTCTCCTATGGACTCGACAAAGGCGCCGAGGAGCTCGTCGCGGTCTTCGACTTTGGCGGGGGCACCTTCGACATCTCTATCCTCGAGGTTGGCGGAGAGATCGTCGAAGTCCTCGCGACCAACGGCGACTTCCACTTGGGAGGCGACGACATCGACGCCGTGCTGGTCGAGCTGCTCTACACCCACTTTCATGCGGAGACCGGCATCGACCTGCGCGCCGACCCTGCCGTCCTGCAGCGCCTCAGGGAGGCCGCCGAACGCGCCAAGATCGAGCTCTCGAGCATCACCGAGGCAGAAATTAACCTACCCTTCCTCACCGCCGATGCGAGGGGTCCACGCCACCTCAACATGCGCATCAGTCGAGCCGACCTCGAGCACTTCATCGCTCCGCTCGTCGAGCGCGCGATGCAGTGTTGCGAGCGGGCTCTGAGCGACGCAGGGAAGAGCCCATTGGAGATCGAACAGGTGCTGTTGGTTGGCGGCTCGACTCGCATCCCATTGGTGCAAAAGCGGGTCACGGAGTTCTTCGGGCGCGAGCCCCATCGCGGCTTGAACCCCGATGAGGTCGTGGCGCTCGGCGCCGCAATCCAGGGAGCGGTGCTCTCTGGCCGCCTCGACAACATCCTTTTGCTCGACGTCACGCCACTCTCACTTGGGTTAGAGACTCGCGGAGGGATCATGACGCCCGTCATCCCGCGCAACACGTCGATCCCCACGCGGCGCAGCAAGACCTTCAGCACGACGGTCGACAACCAATCCAGCGTCGAAATGCACGTCTGTCAGGGCGAACACTCCTTTGCCAAGGACAATCGCAGCCTCGGTCGTTTCGAGCTCGGCAACGTCCCGCCGGGGCCCCGCGCCACTCCGCAGATCGAAGTCGCCTTCGACGTCGACGCCAACGGCATCTTGCTCGTCACTGCGCAGGAGATGAAGACGGGGCAGAAGGCGGAAATCCGCATCACGGGTGCCGGCGGCTTGAGCACCGAAGACGTACGACGCGCCGTACAAGACGCCGCAACTGTCGAGGACGCCGACCGCAACCGCAGACGCCGTGTAGAGCTCAGAAACAAGCTCCTCGGCTTGACCTACAACGTGGGTCGAGATTTTCGCGAGCTCTTCACCGAGCTCTCGGTGGAGAAGCGGAACTTGGCCACTGAGACCCTGGAACGAGCCTCGGCCGCTGACAGCGAGGAGGTCGACTTCGAGCTGCTCCAAGCATCCATCGAGGAGATGCTCGAGCTCGCCCGCGCCCTCGCCGAGGCCAACTACGCCCGTCAGAGGGCGACCATGGGGGATGTGCCCAGCGAGGCTCCCTCGTCGCCTCCAACGGCTGAAGAGGGGCCCAAAAGCTCCAGTGAGAATGACCCCGACTGAGGAGTCGTCAGGGAACAACCTGCCCATTTGAGCATCGCCAGAGGCGTGATGGCAGCGCCGGTCTGCTTCGACGATGCTGGGCATCGCCCGCATTGACCTCCTTGCCCTCCCACCTCTGACTTCACCCAAATGCGCATTTTGTTCCCGGACGACTCCTAAGTCGTTTCCGACACCCTCCCAATCGGACTTCGCGCGCAACTCGGAACAGAGGTGCGATCGGCACCGATCGGCGCTACAGGGTTTGGATCGCGGCGAACCTGCTGCTATGCTCCGGTCAACTTTCGCTTTCGTTCATCCAAGACCGTTGCCTCGCTTACCGATGTCCCCCTCGTTTCAATGACTTGCGGCGCGAAAATCGGCCCTTTGCTCGGCGACTCCTTTTGTGACCACTTGATGGCTCCAATGACACACACTCGACGCCTCTTTGCACTCAACATTTTTTCGTTGCTGCTGGTCATCGTCGCCGCTCTTCCGAGTTGCCGAGGAGACGTCGATCGCTGCCAAGAGCTGCAGGAGATCGTCGCGGCCAAAGAAGCGAGCCTTGCACGAGACTGTGAGAGCAACGCGGACTGTTTTGTTGCTCGCGTCAGCTCCTCGCAACTGGTTGCCGTCAGCGACTTCCCCGAGGATCTCGAGTTGCAGGCCACGGTGTCTGAGCTCGAGGCGAACTGTGCGACCCCAACCTCGCGAAGTGACGTATTCGCAGCAGAGTGTCGGCAAGCTGAGACCGCTACCGAATCCCTGAAGCGCTGTGTGCTGACCTACGACGGGGCGCTCGTCGACATGGACGCCACCGAGCTCAACCTCGATGACAGTGCACAGTGCAGCTGTTCGAGTCACGAGCAATGTGGTTCGACCGAGCTCTGCAAAGGGCTCTGTGAGTGTCTGCCCCGTTGTGAGGCGGCGTGTCGACAGGTTGAGGAGTGCGATCCTGAAGCGTTCCCGAGCCTGGGGTTCGGGACCGATCTGGAAACTTGCGTCGCGGTCTGTGAGGGCAACCTGCGTGACCCACAGCTGCTCAAGCAGGTGGAATGCCTCTCGACGGTCCGCTGTGACACCATTGGGAGTTGTCTCGACTGACGAGTCAATCGCTCGAACGGTCCTTGCGCTCGAGCTCACGAAAGCGACGTTCGAGTTCCTCCATCTTCGGATCAAAGAGGGGATCGTCTTCGTCATGGTGATGACGAAAGTCGTTGAGCTCGATGGACGCGGCCACGTCGGCCTCTAGGACATCGAGTTTGGCTTCATAGTCGTCGAACTTGGAGAAAGCGTCACTGACCTGGTCCAACCCGGTGGCGAGTGCGTCGGTTCGTGGCGCGTGCGGCCGTTTGAGCGAGGCTCCCCCGCCTCGCTGAGCGAGTTTGCGGCGGTTGACCAGCGACTCCCAACTGCGCACGTCGTCATCAAGGGAGCTCCGGGGCGCGGAGGCGGGGGGAGCCTGGGGTACCTGTATTCTGGGGGCTTGCTCCTCTTTGGCTCTCTGCTCTGGGGTGCGCTCTTGGCGGAGTTGTCGCTTCTCGCGCATGCCGGCCAGTTTTGCCTCCAAGGCCTCTAGAGCGTTCATAAGGTCGGCGACGTAGGTCCGATGCTCTTTGAGCTCCTGTCGGACGCGTTTCGTCTTCTTTCCGACGCGATTGCGCTCCAACAAGTAGCCGCGGGCACCATCCTCGTCACCACCTCGCAAAGCCTCCGCTGCACGGCGCTCCCAGACCTCCTCCTCTCGCCGAAAGTCGTCGAGCGTTCGCTCGAGGTCCCGCTCATCTTCGAGCACTGAGGATACGCGGCTGCGGACCTCGACGAGCGCTTTCTCGAGGTCTCTGATGTGGCTCGAGCCTCCGGTGCGCACATGCCCGGTGGTCCCGCTCGGCGATTCGTCAGAGAGATTGATGTTCGAGCGGATCAAGAGGTTCAGTCGGTCCAGAAGTCCCATAGCGCCTCCGAGCTGCAAGGCCGAATTCAGACCGTCCATTTACACGGGAGTGCAGGGTCACTACAACCGCCGAACCTCAACTGGGTCGCGAGGCGGCTTCGAGCCACCTCGGCGCCGTGAAGCGGCCGAAATCCGGGCGCGAGCGTTGGGGTGCGAGCCACACCATGTCATTGCGCGGTCAGTTCAGGGTGTGAGGGACCGCCAAAGTGAAGGGCAGGATAGCCGCTTGGAAGGTTTCCCCATTAGAGGTTCGCATGGTGTAGCTGCCCGTCATGGTTCCTACCGGTGTTGTGAGTGGGCAGAAGCTCGTGTATTCGAACACGCCGTTGGGTTCCAATAGAGGCTGGCAACCGACCACTCCGGCCCCTTTGACCTCCTGGGTACGACCGGCCCCGTCGGTGATCACCCAATGGCGGTCGAGGAGCTGGGACGCCTCATCCCCCTCGTTGGTGATCAGCACATTGTAGGCGAAGAAGTAGTGCTCGGCGGTGCTGCGCTCAGGCAAGAACGTCGTCTGTACGCGAATCCGAATTCCGTTGGTCGTGGTGTCGCTCATCGTATCACCCGCGGTGAGCTCCGAGCCAAGTTGGCGGAGCACTCGTGGTTTCCGAAGGGGGGCGCTCAGGAAGCGCGCAACGAGGTTCAGCCCTAGTTACGAGGCAATCGTGCATTTGGACTCAGCGTCCCCACATCAAGACGAACGTCGGGTAGCTCCCTTCGCGTCCACCTGGGTCGGTGCAGCAACTCGCCCAGCCCCCCACATCCGGCCCACGGTTCGTGCCGATACCCGAGACGGCATCCGAGGTCACACAGCAGCACCCCACGTTGTTCCAGACCCATCCCCAACGCACCCGACTCGAGCAGCCCCAAGGGTCAATGGCAAATCCATACCGTTTGAACCCTCCTTCTTTGGGCCAAGCTTCGGTCCAGTTGTCCCAGAGCCCGCTCAACTCCTGCTCGATGTCGAAGTTTACGAGTGCCGTGCGTCGATTGGCGATGTTCTCGCGCATCACGTGGGGAAGATTGGGGAATTCCGCCTTCACTTCGCTGAGCGGTAGGCTGTTGAAGGAGGCGTATTTGGCGTTGCCGCCGAGCTTGTCGAAGTCGGATTCGTTGAGGACATCGGCGGTTCGCCAATGGGCTGCGTCGTAACCAAACTCTCCCGTGCCATCGGCCTTCATGAGCAGGGTCCAACCGCCTCCGTCGGACTCCATGTCGCAGGCCACCTGATAGGTCTCGTTTCCCGTGTGAATCCAATAGACTCCATTGGCCGACTGGCCAGCGGCCAGAAGGTCTGCGCAGCTCGTCCCAGGACAGGTCGGCCCCAGGCCCAAACCACCACATTGGCCCCCGCAACAAATCTCGCTTTG
>PFUG01000012.1 GCA_002789955.1 Deltaproteobacteria bacterium CG_4_9_14_3_um_filter_63_12
ACTTTGTGATCAAGGATTGGAAAGAGCACCGTCTCGATTTCATCTTCGGCTCGCAGCTCCCACTGTCTCGGCGCCCAAACGATGCACGACCGTGACGGCCCCCCGCTGCGGCGAGGATTGGGACGACGAAGACCTGGGCGCCGACGAAGACTTGGTGGAGAACGCCGAGACCGACCGGTAGTCGGACCGTTTAGGTTGGCGCAAGAATAGAGGCGATTGAGTAAGGGAGGAGTTCAGCCAGGAATGGTTAAGGCCGCTTAAAATCAGAGGGTTGCGAGTAGTGTGAGCGGCATGCTCACCACAGAGAGCACAGAGAGCACAGAGAGCGAGCGATGAGGAGTGCAGACGAAATCAACACGAAATCTAAATAAGTCGCCCCAACAACCTCCCCTCTGTGTTCTCTGTGTTCTCTGTGGTGAGCCTGGTCCCAAGAAATCATCCGAAGCCTAGAACCTATTCTAGCGCCTATGGGCCAACCCCCTCATCCCCCATCGTTCTCGAAATCCCCTTCCTCGTCGAAGTCCTTGTAGATCAACGCCGTCCCGTCGCGCCCATAGAGCTTGACGATGAACGGCTTGTCCCGGTGGATGTGCACAAAATACTTCGTGCGCTTGACCACCTCCTGAGCGTTGAGCCAATCCCAGTCGATAAAACCCTCGCGCTCGTTGAGCGGCACCGTCAAATAGCCGCCGTTCATGGCCACGAGGTTGTGGAAGAAGTGGGTGCCTTGCGAGCCCTCGACCGCGAACTTGTCGAGGGCCACCTCGACGATGACGCGCGCCTTGCTGATGTCGGCCCAGCGCACCGGAATGCCAAGGAAACGGTCACGCGAGCCCCAGCGACCCGGCCCGATGAGGAGGAAGGACGCGTCGTCGGGCAGCTCTTCGTTCAAGACCCTAATCTCCTCGAGCATGGCCAGGGTTTCGGTGTGCACGAAGGCCTTCTGCTCGACGAAGATGATGTCGTGGAGGTCGGAGATGACGCCGTTGCCCATGCCGTGGGTGGTGTGCAGGAAGACCTCCTCCTTGGTCCATTCCGGGACCGCCGTGAGCATGGCCTCGGAGCGCACCGAGAGGGGGCGGATCTGCAGCAGGTAGAGTCGGGGAACGACGCCGGCCGTGCGGTCGCGCGTCAGGTTGACGGCGAACTCCATCTCGACCGGCACGCCGAAGGCGACCTCGCCGATCTGCAAAAGATCCGCGATGGCTTCGTCCAGCGGGATCGTGCCGTGATGCAGGATGTTGGCGAAGGTCAGTACGCGCCGGCCGGGGCCGCCCAGGCCGTCGCGCATGCGCTCGTCGCGCGGGTCCCAGACCGAGGCGATGGGCTCCAGGGTGCCGTGCTTCTCGGCCTCGCTCAGAGGCAACGTCACCAAGGTCACCATCTCGCCGGCCAAAAGGTCGATGTCGTTGCGCCGCATGTCGATGGCGTAGAACGACGACTGCGAGGTCTTGACCAAAATCTCCGGCGAGAGCATCTGCATCCGCGGGTATTTGGGACAGAAACGCAGGGTCGGGTTGCCGCCGACGATCCAGGCGCCCATGCCTAAGGCGAGCATGGCGACGCCGTCGTCGTGCTTCATGTAGGAGGTCGGGTAGTAGTTGTAGCTCTGAGTGACGCCCGAGATGTGCGGATAGTAATAGTCGCCGTACTGCTCGCCCACGACCTCCTGGATCATGACCGCCATCTTCTCGTCGCCGATCTGGTTGCTCGTCCGGCGCACGTAGTCCTGTGCGGTCTGCGAGAGCGTCGAGGCGAAGACCATCCGTATGGCGTCCATGAGGTGCTTGAGTCGCATCTCGAGGTTGGGATGGTTGTTGGGCAGCATGAAGGACTCGTAGACCCCGGCAAAAGGCTGCGATTGGGAGTCCTCGAGGAGGCCGGAGGAGCGCACGGCGAGGGGCTTGTGGACCCAGGAGAGGTAGTCCTTGAGCTTGTCTTGGAGCTCGAGCGAGAGGGGCGCCTCGAGGAAGAGCTGGCGGATCTCTAGGTCACTGAGGCCAGTGTGGAGAACCCTGCGTTTGAGCTGGTGCGCGTTGAGGAACCAGTCGTACTCGCCGGTGCCGACGAGCACGGTCGGGGGCAGGCCGATCTCCAGCCCTGGGAACCGGTTCTTGTAGTTCATCGTCGCCAGCAGGGCGTTGAGGAAGGCGACGCCGCGCCCCTTTCCGCCCAGCGACCCCTCGCACATGCGGGCGATCTCGTAGTCGGAGGTGAGCACCGAAGCCTTGTAGTCGACCAGCCGCCCGCGGTTCTTCTGCTGCCGCACGCTGCGGAAGATCTCGACAGTGTAGCGGCGCAGCTCGCTGACCGAGTTGAAGTCGGAAGCCGAGAGCTTGCGGACCTTTTTGGCGATGCGATTGGCGCCGTGGGCGAGCAACCAGGTGGAGAAGTGGTTCTGGCTCGAGTGGTAGAGCAAACACTCGTCGCTGATGTGCTGCAGCTTCTGCTCGAACTCCTCCATGGACGAGGCCCAGTCCAGAATGTTGCCGTGCTTGTCGCGGAAGATGAACTCGCCGAACCCCAAGTAGGCGTGGATGAAGTCGCGCAGGTCGTCGATCAAAGCCTCGGAGCCCTTGTTGAGGAACTGCAGCCCCATGGCCGTGGCCTGCGGAGCTTTTTCGGCGTGGCTGGTCTGCATGGCGATGGGCACGTTGCTCTTGCGGCGCTGCAAGTAGCGCACGAGCCGGAAACCGGCCTCGTCGTCGATTTCGCCACGGCGCGGGAAGGAGAGGTCGGTGATGACGCAGAGCAAGTACTGCTCATAGCGGTCGATGATCGCCTTGGCCTCCTCGAAGTTCTTGGCCATGAGCACCTTGGGGCGGGTGCGCATGCGGTAGGCTTTTTGGTGGTCGGCGAGCTCCTCGGAGACCAGACGCTGCACCTGCAGCATGACCTCGCGGTAGAGCTCCGGCAGGTAGCGCGAGTAGAACGAGACCGAGTCCTCGACCAGCAAGATGATGCGCACCAGGCCGACCTCGGTGTCGTGCTCGGCGTTGCGCACGTCCTCGATGTACTTGGTCATGGCGAGGAAGATCTTCGAGTCGCCGTTCCAGAAGAAGACGTTGTCGATGTGCTCGAGCAGCTGCTCGGAGCGCTTGACGGGGATAATGTCGTTGCGGACGTTGAGCAGCAGCAGGACGGGCAGGTCGCCCTTCTTCTCTTTGATCTGCCTGGCCAGCTCGAAGGGCGTCAGCGAGCCGATGCGCATCATGGTGATGACCAGATCGAAGTCCTGGGTTTCCACCAAGCGCAGCGCGTCGGCGGCCGTAGGTACCGAGGTGATGCGCGGCGCCGAACTCAAGTTGAGCTGATGGAACTCGCCCACGATCTGCTCGGACAGCCGACCGTCCTGCTCGAAGATGAAGGCGTCGTAGAAGGTGCTGACGAGCAACACCTCGCGCACGCGGAAGGGCATGAGCGCGTGGGAGATGTCCTCGCCGTATTTGAACTTGCTGTAGTAGTAATTGAGCTCTTCGATATCCATGGGGTGCGTAGGCCTCGGAGTGAGGGAGAGATGCGAGAAGTGCCTCGCCGGGGGGCTTACGAGCCGCGCGCCCGAAGCCGGCCAAACCTGCAGGAGAGGCCGAGCTTCGGCAGTATGCCCGAAGTGGGGTTAGTCGACGACCCTCGTGTGGCGTGGTACGTCGGACCCCAGGACCCCAGGGCGTTGCCCTGGGCTGGTATGGTCGGCCCCTTCAGGGCCGGCGCCTGGTCGTCGGACCCCCGGACCCCAGGGCGTTGCCCTGGGCTGGTATGGTCGGCCCCTTCAGGGCCGGTGCCTGGGCTCGGTGCACCCAGGGCGTTGTC
>PFUG01000225.1 GCA_002789955.1 Deltaproteobacteria bacterium CG_4_9_14_3_um_filter_63_12
TCGATGGTCTGGTAGCGAACTCGTGCCGCGGTCATGGCCTCACGCAAGACAGAGGGAAAACACACACGTCGGCATTTTCCTGGCTCGCTCCGTGGGGTGCTCAAAATACTCGTTGGCGCAAGGGGCGTCGAGGGAAATTTGGGCGGTCGCCGGCAAGCGTCGACCTCCCGGTCGGAGGCGATCACCGCCTCTGAGTGGCATGTCGACAGGCAGGGTGGAGGCGATCACCGCCTTTGAGTGGCATGTCGACAGGCAGGTATCGGGCCCTACTGCGCGCGCCCCTGGCGCAGCCAGCCGCCTCGTCCGGTCTTCCACTGCAGACAGTTGTCGCTGGCTCCTGGCTAGTCCCAAATTTGCACGCCGCCGTCGGAGCCGCCGAGGGTGTCCTTGAGGGAGATGATGAGCTCGAGGTCGCCGTCGCCGTCGAGGTCGGCGAGGGTGGGAGCGGCCATGGAGCCGCGCCCGAAGAGCTCGACTTTGTGCAGCTCGGCGCCGTTGTTGTTGAGGATGATGAGGTGGGCCGGGACCTCGGGCTCACGGGGCGCTCCAGAGGTGAAGGTGGTGAAGAGGACCTCGGGCACGCCGTCGCCCGAGAGGTCGGCGATGAGGGCCTCGGAGGCTCCGGTGTAGGGGGCGCTGCCGGTGCCGAAGACGTAGGTCCAGAGCGTGCTTCCGTCGGCGGCGTAAGCGTAGAGTTTGCCGTCGTAGGCGGGGTAGACAATCTCGAGCCCGGCAGATTTGTGAGGGCCCTCTTGACCTCGGCGCTGATCTGGCGGCTGGTGAGGGTAGCGTCTCGGCTCTGGCGACCGGTGCTGGTTCACACGAAGTGCTCTGGGAGCCCCGAGGGTTCGCAAGTGCCCGTTTCGAATGGCCACTTTCCGGTCCAAAGCGGCCATTCGCTTCGCCACAAGCCCTGGCGAGCCGAGCTTCTGAACGCCCAGGCCAGTCGGTCTGGGCGTTCCACGCGGTCCCATCGCGAGCTGATCCTCAACTACTTCCGCGCAAAGAAGGAATATTCCTCTGGTGTCGTCGAAGGCCTCAACACGAAGGTGAAATTGGTTACCAGAAAATCATTTGGGTTTCGGAAACCGGAAACCATCAAAACAGCTCTCTTTCATGCCCTTGGCCGCCTACCCGAGCCCGAACACGCCCACAGATTCGGCTGAGGAGGCCACTTTACAGACCCCTCGTCGGCACGTCCGGCGAGGGGTTTTGTGTTTCTGGCCTGTTTTCCGGGGGTTTGCGGGTCGTCGGGGCGGCGCACGGTGGCGAGGTGTGCTCTGGGCCAGAGCGCGGGCGTCTCGTCCTGGAGGCTCGAACGGGGTTCTGGGGTCTAATCTGGGCTCTGGTGGGCCGAAAGACGCTTGGAGACGCCTTGGCGGCGTTTAACTCCAGAGAGTAGGTGTTTGACTCTGGGGAGTGGGACATGCGGCCTGCGTTTTCTTGCGCTCGGTGCGCTTTTTCGAGCGCGCTTCGCGACAAGCTTCTGGAGCGTGAATACCATCCACCCCAGCTTTCGGCTCTGGCGAGAGCGCCTTTTGGGGCGCGAGACGCCATGGAGACGTGGCCGAGTTCGGGCGCTTGGGCCCCTTGGATTTCTCAACGCCCTTGGCACACGAACCCTTGATTCGGAGGTCGGCTGGACGTACTCTGAGGCCTTCTGCGACAAAAAGCGTCCCTGATTCCTGCCCCGGACACTCCCAGCAACCGCATACGAACTGTGTTCTCGAACACCCTTCAGCACTTCTCCCTCGCCATCACCGCGCGTTGGCTGCACTCCGCCGTCGCCGCAGGATGGTTGCGTCTGGAACCCGGCGATGGCGCAGGGATCTGGACCGATGAGGTCGAAGCGGTGTTGCAGCGGCTGGGACCCGAACCGCTGGGGCCAGAGCCCGCTCGTACCGACGATCTCGTAGCAGGGCTCTGGTCCGCCCACGAGCAGTGTCTGCACGAGGGCGACACGGTCGCCCTGCGCTGGTTTGCGCTCTCTCGCAGGCTCGGCCTGAGCCTCGAAGAGCGCTCGACTTTGGCGTTTCTGGTCGGTGCGTCGAACGACCTCTCGGTCGCTCGGCTGGTGCGTTACGCCTGGGCCGATCTCAGCCGACGGGTTCCCCCGCAGGGCTTTCTTCACCGCGCCCTCGCCTTGGGTCAGGGCGGCACTGATGCCGTCGTCGACCGTTGGGTCGAGGCGACGCGGCGCCAGAGCCCTCTCCGACGCGCAGGCTTGCTCGCACTCGAGGACCATGAGGTGCTGGGCGCAGAGCGCGGGGTGGCCATCGATGAGAGCGTCGTTGATTGGCTCTCCGGTCGCGTGTTCGAGGGCCCAGGACTCATTGGTTTTGAGGTCGGCGAGCCGCCGGCGAGGCTGCGCAAGGCGCTGTCTTCGAAGTTGCGGGCGCTCAGTAGTCATGGCGCGACGCAGGTGGCCATTGTAGGCCCCAAGTCCAGTGGCCGGCTGGCGGTGGCGGGACAAATCGCCCGCGCCTTGGCCCCCGAGGCCGGTCTCTTCCAAGTCGACCTAGGCTCGGCCGTGGGCCAAGGGACGCTCCGAGACGAGCTGGCGGAGGCCCGACTCGCGTCAGTGCTCATGAGCGCGGTGGTCGTCCTCACTGGGTTCGACGACCTCGAACACCCCGAAGCCGCCATTGAGGCCACCCATCGAGCGTTTGATAGGTTGCCCATCCCGCGAGTTTGGATCACTCGCTCACCCGATGTGGGCGCCCTTCGAGTACCGCCGTCCCAAGTGGTTTCCATCGGCTATCCGACCCGCGCTCAGCGAGTCGAGACCTGGACGCTTCTACTCGGCGACCGACCTCAGCTGGCCGTACAGATGGCCGGCGGGTTCTTGCTTTCAGAGCGCCAAATCGCGCTCGCCGTCGAAGAGGCCACCGCTCGCTCCGAGAGCAAGGAACCCAGCGAAGAAGCCTTGATCTTGGCGGCCAGAGCGCAGGCAGCGACTGGACTTGGGACATTGGCGCAGCCCGAGGAGACCAAAGTCGACCTAGAGCAGATCGTGCTCGGTGCCGAGACCCGGACGATGATCGACGAGATGCTTGCCTACTCTAGGCATCGTGACGAGCTGGTCGGCGACTGGGGGTTTGGCGACACGCTGTCCTACGGATTGGGCGTCACCGCGCTGTTCGTCGGCCCTCCGGGCACTGGCAAGACCCTGGCCGCCACCGCGATCGCGAAGGCGCTGGGACAAGAGCTTTACCGAGTCGACCTGGCTCAGCTTGTTTCGAAGTACATCGGCGAGACCGAAAAGCATCTCGGCGCGGTCTTCGACGCCGCTCAACAGGGCGAAGTGATGCTGTTGTTCGATGAGGCGGACTCACTGTTTGGAAAACGCACCGAAGTAAAGAGCAGCGTCGACCGCTACGCGAACCTCGAGGTGAACTACCTACTTCAGCGGGTAGAGCGGTTCGAGGGTGTGGTCGTGCTGACCACCAACCACGAGAAGGGAATCGACGAGGCCTTTGCGCGTCGGATCCGCTTCCGCGTTGCCTTCGACGACCCCGATGCAACGGCGCGCCGCCACCTCTGGCGTGCGCTGCTGCCCGCCCAGGTGCCGCTGGCCGCCGATGTCGACCTAGACCTGCTCGCCGAGCGCTACGAGCTCAGCGGCGGGCACATCAAAGAGGGGCGCTGCGAGCGGCGTCACTGGCGAAAGCCGCGGGGACCGCTGTGCAACAGCGGCATCTCCTGCGTTCGGCCGAGGCCGAATACCGCAAGCTTGGAAAACTCTCTCTGGCCGAACGAGAGACCACTTTCGAGGATGACGGGATATGAAGCAGTTCGCGAACGAGAAGGAAGGGCCTGCCAAGAAGCCCTCGGGTGGCCTCGACCGAGACAACCAAAACTCGCGTCAGGACAAGAAGAACCAAGAGTTTGGCGGGTTCGGGACGTCTGGAGGCAACGGCTACGCGGATCCCATGGAGGCCGCGCAATTCGGCCATCCGGGTGCGATGGCCATGCTTCAGAGCGGCGGTGGCTTGGGGCAAAAAGGTCCGCGGCCCATTCCTGGGCATCTCGTCGTCAAAGCCCAGAGGCTGCTGGGGGCCGACCTCTCTGGCGTCACGTTGGAGGAAGACCCGTTTCTGGCTGAGCAGGGTAAACGCGGGGTTGCCGAGGACGGGCAGCGTATTCGACTGGCGCCACAAGCCGCTGGGGACATGGAGCTAATTTGGCATGAGATCGTGCATTTGCTACAGCAACGTGGCGCCAAGACGTCGACAAGCGAAATCGAGACTGTCGACGCCGAGACACGACCGGTGGGCTCGCCGTCTGGCCCTCCGCCCGAATCTGGGGCGCCGAACAACACTGTATCTGGGCCGCAACCCGTCGCGGCAACAGATGCCGCTGAGACACAAACAGCTGGCGGAGTTGCCGATCCTGAGGCTGAGGCTGTAGCAGGAGCCCAGGCGTTAACTTCGGGAGAGGCGTTTGAAGTCCGCGCGGCGGCAGCCGGTGTGATGTATCAAAATGAGGGCGAGGGGCCGACCGAAGCGACTGCCCCTACAAGTGAAGTTGATGACTCACTCGAGGGTTCAACCAAACCACTCGACTACCCGCAGTTTCTCTCCAGCCCGGAGGACTGGGTGACGCTTCAGACTGCGCTCGACCGTGGGCCTGACGATGGGCTACAGGCGTTGGTGAGGCTGACACCGATTCTCAAGGAGAATGCCAAGGCCAACATCACCTACTCAACGGCCGTTCTGGATGGGGAGGCTCAGACCGTGTTCGGCCCAGAGGCAAAAGCGTGGTTGCTTCAAGAGTTCTCGGCTTTTCAAAAACAACACCAAGGGCTGGCAAGTGAGCAACTCGTGGTTGAGTATGTGAAACACGTGAAGCAAGTCGGCATCCCAGACTCGCTGCAGACTGTGGAATTGTTCGTCAATATCGATAGGCTGGGGACCGCCGATGAGAAGGAGCTGGCTTACACTATTTCGACAATCCACCATGAAATGACACACGCCCACCAGCTACTCCACGACTATCTCAGAGTCTTTCCTGCTGGCGTTTCGCTGGACCCTGACTGGCTTGGAGCAGAGTACCCACTTGCGAATTATGTTGCGGAAAACGACGCCGATGAGATTTCAGCAATGGAGATCGGAGCGTACAGCGAACAGGCCAAAGTGCTCGAAGTGCTTGGAACGGAACCGCGTGGTGACTATTCCGACGCTCTGGGCACGTTGAATCTGATCCACCAACATTGGAACAACGCGCCGCCCGAATTTCGGGAGTCTGCCGACGCCGACGGCAAGTTTGTGCAGGCGTACATGGCACACCTCGAGCACTTCCTTGCCGGCTTCCTCGAAGCAGTGCGCCCAGTATCTATCGCATTGTTGGGTGGCTTTGACGCCGCCTCGCTAGCCGCTCGCCACCTCGGTCAAGGAGGGATCGCGGGGGCAACCGGTACGCCTCAGGCCGAGGATGACGAAGTGAAGGCGGCGCCTGAGGATCGCTGTGCTCTTCCGGTGGAGGCCAAGCCCGAGGGTATGTGGGCGCCGGATTCAACAGAGACAAAGCAATATCTTGCTCAAGCCACGAACATCGAAAAACTCGGCTACAATCAAGACAAGTATGAAATGCTCAAGCAGCAGCCGGGTTGGGTCGATGCAGATGGTGCTTTCCGCACGATTCTCGAGCAGCGACACGAGTACCCGCTGGCCGGTCAAGCTGTAGCGGAGCTCAAGGTGGGGCTCGAGCGGGCGAAGACAGGGGGAAGCACAACGCTTAATGCGCTTTCTGACGCCGTGCATGTCAAGAACCAGCAGGCCGCTGATCCAAACATCTTCGTCCCGACACCTGTGAGGTTCTACGGAGCCGGTGACGCAACTCGAGACAAGGTCATGCCAGGCTTCCAACAGGTGCCAACAGCTTTTGCTCGCAATGCGCTTGGATGCGGCCAGAGGTGGTCTGTTATTGAGGTTACCGGCTATTCGGATGACCTTGGCAAAGGTGCTGCGCGCGAAGCCATAAGTAGGCAACGCGCGGAGGTTGTGAAGGAGATGTTGGTAGACACTGGTGTTCCAGGGGAACGTATTCGCGTCGTCGCAAAGGGGTATGCTGCACCTCCGGGAGTGACGCCTGGGAGAATCGAGGCTGTGATGGCGAGCAATACAGAGGGTTTGGAGCGCGCCCGAATGCTATACCGCCAAGCTGTTGTCGTGGCAGTGCCGTGATACGACTCTTGCTTTTTGGAATCTGTCTAGCGCATCTCGGGTGCCAAGCCGCACCTCCCATTCGTGTGGAGACAGACCGGAGCCAAACAGATGCTGTGTCAACCTCTTCGGAGGGGTCGAATTGCTCAGCAGCCCGTGATGCAGAGGAGTCAACCACACATGGGAGCAACCAGACAGTGGCCGCCACAATGCTCGAGGTACCAGAGGGAATCACGGTGCTCGGTAGCACAGAGGCCGAGGCAGAGCACGCGCTGGAGCTATGTAGATCGGACCCAAGTACGACTCGTGATGACTGCAAGGGGAACTACTGGGAGGAGACTCCACAGCGTCAAGCCAATATCCCTCGTTTTTGGCTCGACAAGTTCGAGGTGACGGTTTCTGAGTATGAAGATTGTGTGGAAGCAAGCCACTGCACGAAGCCAAACAGCTCAGCCGCTTTCTGCGAAGACAACACATTCATGCTTGGACTTGATGACCACCCAGTCAATTGCGTTGATTGGCACCAAGCAATCGCGTACTGCGACTGGCGTGGGAAACGCCTTCCAAACGCCGATGAGTGGGAGAAAGCTGCACGCGGTTCTGATGGGCAGACGTTTCCCTGGGGAGAAGAAGCGCTGGCGTGTGAGCAGGTCTCAAGACCGTACCGTGGCAGATGTGGCGACTGGACCTCTTCGGACAGCCCTACTGCACCTGTCGGCTCGGTCTTACTCGACCGTTCCCCCTACGATGCGCTCGACATGGCAGGAAACGTCTCAGAGTGGACGGCAACAAGACACACCGATGGGTTTCGCGTCATCAAAGGAGGAAGTCTGTTCAGCACACTCGATGGACTTAGGGGCGCTAGGTTCAGATTCGGAAGTGAGGACGCACCAGACGGCCTTGTCGGGTTCCGCTGCGCCTACTCGGACGACATCAAACTGGACCATGATGATCAACAATGAGCCAGAGCTACGCTCAAAGGGTCACGCTCCCTGACCACTTCACGGTTCGCTTCACACCAAAGCTGCTCCGGAGCCTGACCTCCGCCTGGCAGGCCGTCGGTCAGGTCGACGTGCTCGCCCAGTTCGGCCTGAGCTACTACGCGCGGCAGCGGATCGCTGTCGAAGGTCGCCGTGAGCGAATCGCCCACCTCGTGGCGTGTGCGGACCAGCGAGCCGGCCAGCGGGAGATTGAGGAGGTACTCGCTGGTTCCATCCTCGTGGGAACGCGCATCGAGGTTGGACGCCGCATTCAATCAGCAGGCGCCGTGGCGATCGCGCTCGACGCCGCGACCCGGGGCGAGCCGACGACGCCTGCGACATGTGCCGCCTACATGGACATCGCCCACAACCCGGACAGGGGCGCCACTCAGGCTTGGCAACGTTACTCGGCTGAACGCCGCGCTCACTTGCTCGACCTCGCCGGAGAAGAGCTCCGCCCGCCAGCGGTCACCCGAGACGTCTACGCAAAGGTAACTGAGACCCCCGTCATCGCGGAAGAGCCCATCTTACGCGCTGGGCTCCTGTGGTTGTTGCTTCGCCAGGTCTACATCAGTCGCCAAGCGGCCGTCGGCCTCGCGGGTGTCGTCTACCACGAGCTCGTCTCCAGTGGCCTCGATCCGAGCCGGAGCTTCTCATTTCCTGGCGGTCGGGCGATTAACCCGCTTCACTACGACCAATTTGTGAACGAGTTCCAGCTGCGCGAGATGATGGAGACGGGCGATGCGACGAAGCTGCTTGAGCGCTTCGCGTCCGAGGTCAGCCTCGCGCTCTCGAATCAGCGACGGCAAATGCAACGCTTCGCCAGCGAACTGTGCCATCTGCCTCAGGGCGCCCTCGCGGCACCCGACGACATCGACCGCGCGATCTTCGAGCGACTTCGGGCGCTCGGTCATGTCAAGACCCGCGAGCTCATAGAGGCCATGGGGGGAACACTGCCGATGCGCACCCTTCAGCGTCGGCTGCAGGGCATGGTCAAGCGAGGGCTCATCGAGAAGACGGGGGCCCGCAAGGACGCGCGGTATCGGATCGCGGAGGGGTTCTGAGGTGGGCAAGCGCAACAAGCTTCCTGGGCACTACTGCTGGGTGTGTGGGCGCCAACGACCCAACGAGAGGTTTTCAGGCAAAGGCCACAGCAAGCACATCTGCCAGGACTGCTCCAAACTTGGTGCTGAAGAGCTCGCCTATCTTCAGAACGTGCGGAATCTGGAGCGCTGCGTCACCTGGGAGGGGTTCATTCGGCGAAAACAGCGCGCAGAGTTCGAGACCTTCCTGCAACACGACGATCCT
>PFUG01000504.1 GCA_002789955.1 Deltaproteobacteria bacterium CG_4_9_14_3_um_filter_63_12
AGCCAGTCGACACCGCGCAGCTCGAGCTGCCCGAGGAGTTCGTCGAGGTGGCCGAGGAGGTCGACGCCGAGACCAGCGACGCCATGAGTTCGCTTTGCGGCGCCTCGTCCCTCTCTGAACAAGCCCACCGCGTCACCGCCTCGGCCAACGGCACCCAGTACGCGCAGCGCGCGAACGTCGTTTGGAACGGTGAGGAGTTCGCGGTGTTCCATGGCGCGGTCCAGATGCGGCGCTTTGGGCCGACGTTGACGGAGCTCGGCTCGATGGTGCAGGTCGTGACGCAAGGCGGGCTCACGGACTACCTCTACTCGGTCGATGCGGTGTGGACTGGCCAGGAGTACGGGCTCGCCTGGTTTCGGCAAGTGGACGGTGTGCAGCGGGTGGAATTCGCGACCGTCTCGACGACGGGGCAGCTGCTGAGCGGTCCAGTCGAGGTCGGTCCCGCCATGGGCTTCAGGGACCTGGAGTTGGTGTGGACCGGCAGCGAGTACCGCGTGATTTGGGTTCAAGAGGGAGCCGAGGTGGAGATGTGGATGGGGTTCTTCGACGGCGCTGGAGGTGAGCTTCGGCCTGCTGCCTCGCTCCAGCGAGGAGTGGCCGTCGACACGGACAGCCTCGCCGCCGCATGGTCGGGTGAGAACATCGGTCTGACCTGGCAAGTCGGGAGCAGTCTTCATTTTCTCGAGGTGGACACCGACGGTCTCCGGCTCAACGCGCCGATGACGTTGACCACCGCGGCTCTCGCGACCTCGCGACCGGCGACGACTTGGACCGGGTCACGCTACCTGACGGTTTGGGCGGGTGTGGCGGCAGCCCCCGGAATTTTCGGGGTCATGGCCGACTCGAGCGGCAAGGGTACGGTCTTCGCGTTGACCGACCGCCTTGCGGATGGCGACACTCCGCGCGATCCGGAGCTCTGGTGGACCGGCGAGGAGCTCGGTGTCGTCTGGGTCGGAGGGTTGGCGACGGCGCGCGAGGTCTTCTTTGCGTTCGCTGACGCCACCGGAGCCGTGCTCGCTGGCTCGACGGCGATCAGCGCCAACCCGAGCACACGAGAGCTGTACTATCCGGTCGTGTCCTGGACTGGCACGCGCTACGTCGCGGCTTGGATCCAATACGAGGAGGCCTGGGGCTGGTTCATGAAAGGCTTTTGTCCCTGAGCGTTTGGCCGCCTCGTTTGCGGTGGATTCGTCCGCTGGACACGCCGTGGCGCTGTCGAGCACGGTGCATTTCTCTGCAGCCCGCGTTACACTTGGCGGGCATCGAATCGGGTCGCTCGCTTTTCGGTTCGGACCTCGCTCGCAGCGAGGCGAGGGGCGGAGCCAGCGCTGGCGACCGCAGGTCTAGAGCCAAGAGAGACGTCCATGTCGACCATCCACCACAGCTGTTCGGTTTGTTTTGGTTCCGAGCGCCGAGGCTTTACCTTCACGGGCGCCATTCCGATGGGCGAGGCGCCACGCTGTGTGCGCTGCGGCGCGCAGATGAACCGCATCTTGCGGTTGGCGCCAGAAGAGCTCAGCGACGCGGCCGAGGTGGCCTACGACGGCGCCGAGCTGGTGGTTCGGGAGCCTCTTTGGGACCAGTTGCGCCACCGCGTGCTGTCAGCCATTGCGCCGATGCAATTGGGTCAGACGGGACGGACCGACGGGCTGATCGAGGTCCCGGTCCGAGACACCCTCTCGCTGCTCCTTCAGCCCGTCGTGGACCACATTTCTGGCCAAGAGGGGTGCCTCATCGCGGCTCGTCTCTTTGACGCCGACGAAGAGGACCCTGCCAATGTCCGGGACCTCCTCAAGCAGATGAATGAGTCCCTCGGCGAGCAGACGCTGATGCTGGGGACGTTGCGCGACCTGTTTCCCTTGGCCGAGCCACGCAGCACGGTGTTTTACCGGCGGTTCGTGGACGTCGAGCAGCTCAATCCGAAGGCGATGGCTGAGTTCGTGAACCGAGCCCACCGCGTCAGTCTCTTTGTGAACGAGGCGCTGAGCACGTTCGGCTTCAGCCCGGCGAGCCTGCGCTTTTTGGCCAACTTGCGGATGGGCGAGCACGCTCCGAAGCTCGATGCGGTCAGTGGCGCCGATTGGACCCCCGCCGAGAGCTTGGGTAATCGCAGCCTCGATGACCTGTTGACTTCGACGGACGAGGCCCGGGCGCGACGCATCGATCGTGACGAAGCCCGCGAGCACATTCTCGAGTTCCTGCGGGCGTTGGACATCGACCTGAGCCAGGTCTCCGACGACGCGAAGCCCGATCAACTGGCGTTTCACTACCGCGACGTGAACCTGAAGCTCGATTCCCTCGATGACGAGCGCGACTCCTATTTGCGAGTCTCGGCGCACATCGCCGCCTCGCTGCAGGTCGATGAGCAGTTCGAACGGATGCTGACGACCCTCTCCAGAGGTCTGCTGATGGGCGACGTCGTGCTGCGCCCGGACGCGCTGAGCTCGGACCAGCCTTCCAAAGATCGTCGCTACGACGTGATTTTGCAGGACACGATCCTCGGAGACGACCTCAACGTCGATGAGCTCGCCAAGGTGCTGAGCAACATCGCCCACCACGCCGGGACGTTTCGTGAGTCCCTCTCCACTTCGGGGGGGCAGGAACCTGGGCGCGGTGCGGCTCTGGACGGGCTCATCAGCTTCATCAGCATGCGGGCGATGTTGCAGAGCCGCTCGCCGAACCTTCCCAAGCTCACGCAGCGGGTCTGCGAGCACCTCGCCCAACTCGGTGTGTACCCGCGCCTGACCAACGACGGGGACCTCGGCCTGGTCTACAACAACCTGCGCGTCAGCATTCACCTTGGGGAGGTGGTTCCAGACAGCTTCCTGACGGTGCGCGCGCACATTCTTCCCGGCATTGGGGTCGAGCGCCACGAGGCGCTGAGGTTCATCGCTGACCTCGAAGTTTTCCCCATCATCGGCGGCTTCCGGGTCCTCGATGATGGCTCGGTGACCTTTGAGGACACTGTCCTGGGCAACTCCCTCGACCTCAACGAGTTGGCCAAGACACTGCACGAGGTGGTGATGGTCGCGACGACTCATCGACGCGTGCTGCACGAGAGCCTCGGGTCGACGACTCCACTCGATCACGACCCCAAAGGCTACTCGACCGAAGGCCTCGCCTCGCTCTACCGGCGCAGCTACGATTCGCTGGAACGGCAGCGCGCGATTCGGGCGTTGGCGATGTTCCCCGATCCACACTCGGTCGAGTGCCTATTCGAGGCGTTGCGGGACCCAGACATCAAGGTGGCCGAGATCGCGACCGCGGGTTTGGAGGCCGAGTTCGCGGATGGCCATGTGGGCCTGATCGAGGACGTC
>PFUG01000662.1 GCA_002789955.1 Deltaproteobacteria bacterium CG_4_9_14_3_um_filter_63_12
TCAGCCGCGGCCGCATCTACCCCTTGCGCGAGCACGGCTTCGTGGACGCGGCCGTCATGGCCCGGCTGATCACCGAAAAAGCCTGCGAGGAGACGCGGCCTGTCCGGGCGCCGCTGGACGTGCTCGCCCAGGTCATCGTCGCCATGTGCGTCGTCGAGGACTGGGAGATCGACGCCCTCTTCGCGTTCGTCTGCAGCTGCTGGTCCTACCAAACCCTGGCGCGGCGCGACTTCGACCTGGTCCTCGAGATGCTTGCCGGGCGCTACGCCGACTCCCAGATTCGCGAGCTCGTCCCGCGCCTGCGCATCGACCGCGTGACGAACAAGGTCACGGCGAAAGACGGCGCGCGGCTGCTGCTCTACCGCGCTGGCGGCGTCATCCCCGACCGCGGATATTTCAACATTCGCCTACAGGAGAGCGGGGCACTCATCGGTCAGCTCGACGAGGAGTTCGTCTGGGAGCGCCGCATCGGCGACGAGTTCACGATCGGTACGCAGCCGTGGAAGATCGCCCGCATCACCCATCAAGACGTGTTGGTGATCGGCGCTGCGAAGCTGGGCATGGCCCCCTTCTGGCGCGGCGAGTCCATCGACCGGGACTGGGCGTTGTGCGAGCAGATTGGCCTCTTCCTCGAAGAGGCGACCGCGCGCTTCCAGGACCCTGCCTGGCCAGCCGAGGTGGCGCGCCGCCGCCACCTCGACGAGTCCGCGCTGGACGAGCTGATGCTGCATCTGGGCAAGCAGTTCGACGCCACGGGCCCGATCCTGCCGCACCGTCACCATGTTCTGGTCGAGCATTACGACGATCCGTCGAACAGCCTCGACTCCAAGCGGGTGATTCTCCATGCCCAGTGGGGCGGCCGCATCTTGCGACCGCTGGCCATCTGCATCAGCGCCGCCTGGGAAGAGCGGCACGGCACCCGGCTCGAGGTCATGGCCGACGACGAATGCCTGGGCCTGACGCTGCCCGTCTCGTTCTCGGTCGACGACCTCCTCAACCTCATCCCCGTCGAAAAGATCGAGCCCTTGTTGCGCAGCAAGCTCGAAGCGACGGGCTTCTTCGGGGCTCGCTTCCGCGAGAACGCCGCCCGCGCCCTGCTCCTGCCGCGCAAGAGCCTCAAGCGTCGCATGCCGCTGTGGCTCAATCGTCTGCGCTCCAAGAAGCTCATCGAGGCCGTGAGCCGCTACGAGGATTTCCCCATTCTCGTCGAGACCTGGCGCAGCTGCCTGCACGACCACTTCGATCTGGACGGCCTGCGCGACCGCCTGACCGAGCTGCGCGAGGGTGTAATCCAGGTCTCCGAGGCCGTCACCAAGATGCCCTCGCCGTTCGCCGACAACGTGGTTTGGCGCAGCACCGACAGCACCATGTACCTCGACGACACGCCCCAAGGCACGGCCGGCTCCAAGCTCAGCGGCACGTTGATTCGCGAGCTCATGAACAGCTCGGCCCTGCGTCCTCGCATCCCGCGCGCCCTGTCCGAAGCCCTGCAGCAGAAGCTGCATCGCACCCACGTCGATTATGCACCGTCCGACGCCGCCGAGCTCGTGGATTTGGTCGAAGAGAGGCTCCTCATCCCGTGGGACGAGTGGCTGACCCTGCTCGCCGCCATCCAGCGCGACCACGATGTTGACCTCGACGGGCTCCTCGAGGCGGCCTCCGAACGTCTCGTACGCGTCGAGCTGCCGGGCGCGCGCACCGACGCGGTCGTACTCTTCGATCGCCTGCCGCGGCTGTTGCGGGGTCTCGGCCTCGAGCTCGAGTCGGTGGCGCTCTTGGGGCTTGTTCGCCCTGGGATCCCTGACGCCATCGCCGCGAACCTCGCTCGCCTCAGCCTCGACGTCGGGGCGCTGAGCCTCGACGTCGGGGCGTTGAGCCTCGACGTCGGGGCGTTGAGCCTCGACGTCGGGGCGTTGAGCCTCGACGTCGGGGCGTTGAGCCTCGACGTCGGGGCGTTGAGCCTCGACGAGCAAGGTGAGGACTCTCTTCTAGAGCGTCTGGCCGAGTTGCTGAGCGAGCTGCTGCGGCACTACGCCGTGGTCGAGCGGACGCGCCTCGCCGAGCTCGTCGGGCTGGCTGAGGACGCCCTCGATGCGGCCCTGGAGCTCCTGTTGGAGCAGTGCGAGATCGTCGTCGACACGCTCCTCGAGGGCTCTTCTGAGCTGGAGGTTTGCGACGCCGAAAACCTGGAGCGGCTGCTGCGACTGCACCGGACGGCGCAGCGTCCCCAGCTCGAGCCGCTGCCCTTGGACGCGCTGCCCTTGTTCCTCGCCGCTTTGCACAACTTGACGGCGCGCGGCGAGAGCCTGGAGGACTTGCAGGTTGGCCTCGAGCGGCTGTTTGGCTACGGCGCCCCGGCCGCCGCCTGGGAGCGAGAGTTTCTGCCGGCTCGGATGGACCCCTACCACCTGGCCTGGCTCGATTCGTCGCTGCAGAACAGCGACCTCATTTGGTTTGGCTGTGGCCATGAGCAAGTCGCCTTCTGCTTCAGCGACTGGCTGGACCTCTATCACAGCGCTGCGAAGGCGCTCGAGGAGGCGGCCGACGAGGCGGACTCTAACACGTCGCCGTTCCCGACCTCGGGCCGCTTCGAGTTCGAGGCGTTGAGGCAGCAGGCGGGGCTCGACAGCGACGCGTTGCACGAGGCGTTGTGGAGCCAGGTCTGGGCGGGCGAGTTGAGCAGTGAGTCGCTGGCGAGCCTGCGCTCGGGGCTGCTCAACAAGTTCAAGCCCGAGCCGATGTCGGCGGCGCCGCAGCGGCGCCGAACTGGGGGCTGGCGCTCGCTGAAGGCGAGCACTGGCGCCTGGTTCGCTCTGCACGACCTCGAGGATTCAGGAAATGCGCGCACCTGGGACGAGCTCGACGAAGAGGAGGCGCGGCGCGACCGAGTGCGGCAGCTCTTCTCGCGCTACGGCGTGTTGTTCAAGGAGCGCCTGTCCGCCGAGCAGCCCGCGCTGCAGTGGCGCAGTGTGCAGCGCACGCTGCGGCTGATGGAGTTTTCTGGGGAGGCGATCAGCGGTCACTTCTTCAAAGGTGTGTTTGGGCTACAGTTCACCGACCACGCGGGGCTGCGCGCGCTGCGCCACGAGCTCCCCGAGGAGGCCATTTACTGGCTCAACGCCCTCGATCCCATCTCGCCCTGCGGCTTGGGTCTGAGCGCGTGGAAGGGCCGGTTCCCGCCTCGGGTAGGCAGTACGCACCTGGTCTTTCGGGGTCGAGAGCTGGTCATGGTGTCGAAACGGCTCGGGCGCGCGGTCGAGCTCTTTGTGGCGGCCGACGATCCGCGGCTGCCCGAGGTGTTGCAGGTGTTCAAGGACCTGCTCTCGAGACAGTTCGACCCGCTCAAGTCGGTGCTGGTGGAGACGATCAACGACGAGCCGGCGCACACGAGCCCGTTCGCGCCGGCCTTGCGGGCGTTTGGATTCGTGAAGGACTTTCGGCAGCTGGCGTTGTATCGGCGGTTCTAACTTGGAATTCACGGTGGGGTTCGAGCGGCCGAACGCGCGACCTGTCCCTCGAAGAACGCTCGGCTTTGGCGTTCCTGGTCGGCTCGTCGACCGACCTCGCGATTGCACGATTGGTCCGCTACGCCTGGGCCGACCTCAGTCGGCGTCTTCCTCCGCGGGGTTTTCGGCACCGAGCGCTGGTCTTGGCCCAAGGCTGCGACGAGGCCGTCGGCAGCCGCTGGATTGAGGCCACTCGACGAGAAGGCCCTCTGCGACGCGCCGGCTTTTGCGACACGTTGTCCTACGGGTTGGGCGTCACCGCCTTGTTCGTTTGCAAGAAAGA
>PFUG01000097.1:0-2199 GCA_002789955.1 Deltaproteobacteria bacterium CG_4_9_14_3_um_filter_63_12
TGAAAAGCCACGCCCATAAGCATGGTCACATGTGAAGCGTTACACTAGCGCGCCCGTCGCAAAATTGCCCCATTGCGGCCCACCGCCCAAACCTCTGTCGCGGTCACATAGAGCGCGCTGGGGTGGGCGAGCTCCATGGGTTCGGAGGTCCAGTTGGCGCCATTGAAGTGCCACACGTGCTCCTCGCCGAGGACCCACACGTCGTTGGGCCCTGTGCCCTGTACGTCGAACAGATATTCGCTCGCTTGGCCGATATCCAATGGCGCGAACGCGGTGCCGTTCCATGCGGAGAGCTGTCCGTAGGCACCGACGAGCCAAATGCCGCCTTGGCCGTCGCCCCAGACGCCGTTGAGGTTGTCGTTAGACTCGAGCGCGCAGGTGGTCCACGTCGCGCCGTCGTAGGTGTAGCATCGGCCGCTGTAGCCGACGGCGACCGCTTGGAGCGGCGACTGGGGATCGGGCGACATCCACACATCGTTGAACTCGCCGTAGGCCGAGCTGGAGAGGACCTCGGAGGTCCATTCCTGGCCGTCGTAATAAGCGATCAGCGTGTTGTCGCCGACGGCGATGAGCTCCACGCCGTCCGGGCCAACGCGGCCGTCGACCGCCAGCAGGTCGCTGCCGCTCTGAAGGTCGGGGACCACGCCCCCCTCGAGGATGCCGTCGCCCCAGCGCATCCAGCTCTCGCCGCCGACGGCGAAGACGCCGTAGCTGCCGGCGCAGTAGACGTCGCGCATCCAATCGTTCATGGATGCGGGGACTGCTTGCCAGCCGCCTTCGTCGCGCAGGAAGAAGGCGTCTTCGCTCGACCCCACGGCCCAGATGCGCTGAGTTTGGTTGGCGCCGTTGGTGCCACAGACCGACCACAGCTCGCTCGTCGTCAGAGAGTTGTGCGTCGGGGTTTCTTGGTCGACGACATGGACTATGGCCCCGCTCTCGCCGACCGCCCAGGTGTCCTGCGGTCCGAAGCTGCGAACGGCGCGCAAAGTGGGGGGATCAATGCCGAGGTCGTGGTGGTTTCCTGATTGCAGGACGGTGTCGTAGTCGTAAAGGACGCCGTCGCCCGCGATCCAGAGCTGGTTGCCCAGGCCCCAGACGTCGTAGAGCGCCGTCGCGCCGAGGTTGACGACCGGGCTCCAGGTGGAGCCGCCGTCGAAGGCGAGGAAGGTGCTGACGCCGACGGTCCAGAGGCGGTCCGCCGCGGCGCCCCAGAGGCCGTTCAGGGTCAAGGTCTGTCCGCTCGGGGAGTCTTGCCAGGCGCCATTCGAGAAGTGGCTGATGAAGCCCTCCTGCCCGGCGACCCAGGCCTCGCCCGCAGCAGGAACCCAGACCGCGACGAGGTCGCGGACCGCGGTCGGATGATCGCTGTGGGTCCAGGAGGTGCCATCGTAGACCGAGACCTCGCCCGAGCGCCCGACGGCCCAGACCTCCTGGGTGGCGTTCGCGCCGTCGCAGAGGCAGTCGACGCCGAAGTACGCGGTGGGTCCACCGTTTCCTGTGTCGACCACCGCCCACTGGTTGCCGTCGTAGTGGAAGACGTCGCCGGTCGAGCCGACGGCCCAGCCGTCGTTGGCCGCACAGCCGCAGACCGACTCGAGGGCGAAATAGCTGGGCACGTCGGCCCGCGACCAGCCGGTCGCGTCCCAATGCAGGGTCTGGCCGAAGTCGCCGACGGCCCAAACGTCGTCGGGTGCCGGCGCCCAGAGGCCGTTGAGGTCGTCGGCGAAGGGGCGCGGATGCTCGAGGCACCAGCCCTCCGCGCTGCAGTTCGCCTCCCAGCAGTCGGCGTCGTAGACATCGACGACGCCGTCGCAGTCGTTGTCGATGCCGTCCGAGCAAGAGGCGGCGCCACGCGGTCCCTCGGCGCCGAAGTGAATGGCTTTGGCGCTGTCGTCGCAATCGGAGCCGAACTGGCAAGCCGCGTCGATGAAGCCGTCGGCGTCGGCGTCGAGGGTCGCAGGCCCCGGCGCGCACTGGTCACGACGGCAGAGGAAGGTGGCGGTGCAGGCGTCGGCGCCCGGGCAGGTCGTCCCGTCGGGGGCATCGGCCGTCCGGCAGAAACCCTCGCCGTCGCAGGTGGTCACGGTGCAGGGGTTGTGGTCGTCGGTGCAGTCCGCGGCCGTGGTGCAGGGCTCGGTGAGGCAGTCGGGGTCGTCGGTGTCGAAGAGGCCGTCGCAGTCGTCGTCGATGCCGTTCTGG
>PFUG01000097.1:2208-16439 GCA_002789955.1 Deltaproteobacteria bacterium CG_4_9_14_3_um_filter_63_12
TCTGTGAGCCAGCCCTCCGGACCGCCGGTGGGCACGGGGAAACTGGCGCAGCCGCCGATGTCGCTGGCGCAGTAGTCCTGCGTGCAGGCCAGGCCGTCGTCGCACGCGTCGGTGCAGGGCGTGGAGACTCGGCGCCAGATGCGGCGGATGCCGCCCGAGTTCGAGTCACCGAAGTCGGCGCCTGCGCAGAAATCCCCGAGGTCGGAGCCGTTTTTGAAGACGACGTGACCGGGCGCGTCCATCTCCCAACCGCCGCTGACAGAGCCCGAATCGCCGCTCCCGTTTCTGCACGAGCAGTGGTCGGTGCCGAAACAGTCGATGCTGTCGCACGAGCGTCCCCCGAGGCAGCTTTGGGGCACGGAGGTGCTGCGCTCGGTGTCGAGCTCGTAGTTGTGGCCGAAGGTCCCGTTGCCGATGTTGAGGGAGCCCTGGATTGAGCCAGTGATGCTGACCGAGGCCCCAGGACAGTCGCTGTAAGTCTCGAAGCAGAGACCCACGAGCTCCCACTCTCCGATGGGGTTGCCCTCGCAGCCAAAGGCGGGGAAAGCCGCGCCACATTCCGCAGGCGGAGTCAGGTTCCCGCTGATGGTGCCGTCGTTCTGCCCATCGACCACGTCGAGCGCGCCGTGGCCACCAGAGTCGTCGCAACCCCAGGCGAACAGGGCGAGGATGGCGATCGTTTTGCAAAGAGTCTGTCGTGACATGGTTCCCTCTCTCGATTTCGGTGTTTTCTCCGACCGATTTCCGACAACATACCACTCGAACCCAGCGAGGTTCATTCAAGTCAACCCGAACTTCGCCAAGTAGCGGTACAACGTCCTCTCGCTCACCCCCAACATCGAGGCCGCCGTCGGCCGGTCGCCGTTGGCCCGCTTCATGGCATCCAGCAGCGACGGCCGCGTTGCTTTGGGCCTTCTCCCGCGCCCAGGCGAGCAGGATTCTTGCGCGGGCGCAGCCCGAACCGCGCTCTGAGACACCAACGCGAGCAAGTCCTCCAGGTCTATCGTGTCCCCAGCGCTGAGCACCAGAGCTGAGCGCAGTACGTTCTCGAGGTGACGGACGTTACCTGGCCAGGGGGCGTTGTAGAGAAAGGTCAGGGCACGCGGTGTAAGGGTTTTGCGAGCGACACCCTCGTCCGCAGCCAGCCGGTCCAGGAAGTGGTTGATCAGCAGCGGGATGTCCTCTCGCCGCTCGCGCAACGGCGGCAGGTGCAAGGTGATCCCGGCCAGCCGGTAGTAGAGGTCCTGACGAAAGGTCTTCTCGGCGACCATGCTCTCGAGGTCGCGATTGGTCGCCGCGATGATGCGCACGTCGATGGACTTCGACTGCGACGAACCGACCGGCCGGACCTGCTTTTCCTGCAGCGTGCGGAGCAGCTTCACCTGCATGGAGGCCGGCATCTCGCCGAGCTCGTCGAGGAACAGGGTGCCGTTGTTGGCGGCGACGAAGAGCCCGTCCCGGTCGCGCTCGGCGCCGGTGAAGGCGCCTTTCACGTAGCCAAACAGCTCGCTCTCGATGAGGCTCTCACTGACGGCGCCGCAATTGAACGCGATGAATGGTGCCTCGGCACGGGGTCCGTTGAAGTGAATCGCGCGGGCGATCACCTCCTTGCCGGTGCCGCTTTCGCCCAACACCACGACCGGAATCGTGTTGTCGACCACGCGATCGAGCAGCTCCAGCACGCGGCGCATGACGGGCGCAGCGGCCACGATGTTGTCGTAGCGGTAGCGCAGCTCGAGGGCGTGCTTGCCGCTCTCGACGCGCTCCGCCAGCGTCTGGCAGCGGACCTCCAGATCGCCCAGCAGCGCCTCCTTCTCCGTCAGCAGCGCCTCGACGTGGGCGCGCGCGGCCTGCAGTTCTCGTCGCTCGGCTTCCAACTGCGCCAGCCGCCTTGCCCCCACCAGCGCGATGGCGAGCTGATCGGCGAACGCTTCCATCAGGCGCACGAGCTCCGGGCTGAACACCGAGCGGCGAAACCGATGGTCCAAATAGAGCGTCCCAAGGACCTCCAGGCGATCGCGAATCGGCACACAGAGCACGCTCGTCAGCTCTAGGTCCTGCACGCTCATGGCAGCGTCGAAGCGGGGATCCTGCCGGGCCTCTTCGGTGCACACCGGCTCCGAGCTGCGCGCTACCTGCCGCGCGATGGTCAGGCTCACCTTGAGGTGCGGGCGTGCGATGGACTCGCCGTCGACGTCGCGGCTGAGCGCCACCTTGAACTCACCGGCTTTGCCGCTCTCGTCGGCCAACAGAAGGAAGCCGCGCTCGGCTCCCGTCAGGCTCAAGGCGGTGTCGAGCGCGGCGGCGAGGAGCTTCTTGAGGTCGGGTTCGTTGATGATCCGCGCGTTGAGCGCCAAGACCCGATAGAAGCGCTCGATTTGCTGGCGCGCATCGGGCTCTGAGAACTCGATGGACTGTCCGCGCCAGTGGGCGCTGCGGCGCTCCAGTGTCGGGCTCTTCACGCCCAGCTCCGACGGCACCAACACGTGACTCGTCGTGCTCGTGCGCGCAGGCGCTGCCGGGAGCTCTGGGGGGGCCTCGACCGAGACCCTCTCCTGTGGGGTCCACTCCAGGTTCTTCAACACGTCGCGGCGCAACTGGCGCGTCAGGCCGACGGCCACGCTGTTCCAGGCCTTCTCTCCGAGGGCCTCGGTCTCCTCGGCCAGCTCTTTCATCCCTTCGCGCTCGAGCACCCGCAGCAGCCGATGCAGGTTGCGCAGCACCAGCAGGTGGTCGCCGGCTTCGGTCGCCCTCAAGAGGCTCTGCCGAAAGAGCTCGATGCCGGTCAGGCCCTCGAGCCCGCCTTGCTCAAGCAGGATGCGGGCGCGGATGATGCCCTGGCGTGCCTGTAGATCGGCAAAGCTTCCCGATTCGATCTCGCCGCGAGCGACATCGACCCAGGCCTGGGCTTCGGACACACGGTGGAGATCCAACGCGACGCCAGCAGCTTTCAGCAAGACCTCGGCTTGGTGGCGCGAATCGCCGTGCTCCGCATAGATCGCAGCGATGGCGACGTAGCTGGCCAGGGCGCGGTCCAGATGCCCGTCCAGGGTGTCGGCGTCGGCCTCCAGCTGGTCGGCGAAGGCGGTGACCAGCGGCAAGCCTGCGAACTGCAAGACTGAGCGCGCCAGCCGCAGCAGCTCTCGAGATTCCTCGGTGCGGCCCAAGCTGATGTCGATGTTGGCCTGATTGCAGAGCAGCCCAGCGCGGGTCGAGGCCCGGGTCGACCCTGTGCTCACTCGGGTTCCGCGGGCGTAGTACTCCCGCGCGAGCCCAAAGCGGCCCTGCCGATGGTAGGCGGTGCCGACGTTGAGCAGATAGGTGGGCAAGTCGGCGTCGAGCCCGCTGCGCTCGGCCTCCTCGAGGGCGCGGCGGTAGGACTCGGCGGCGGCGTCCAGCTCGCCGTGGCGGCTCAGCGCCATGGCCTTGAAGGTGTGCAGTCGCGCCACCGACCGGCCCGTTTCACCTGACTTGGCCAGCAGGGTCTGGGCGTGCTCCAGCAACTCCAGCGCGTCGGCCGCTCCGAGAAACGTCGAGGCCGCGGCGCGGGTCAGGCTGAGCTGCGCGAGCACGGCCTGGCCGCCTTGGCCCGCGAGGCTCGGGGCCTCGCTGTCGAGGCTCGGGGCCTCGAGGTCGAGGCTCAGCCCGCTGTTGGCCAGCTCCAGGGCGAGCTCGAACTGGGAGCTGCGCAGCGCCGTGGCCGCTCGGTGTGAGAGCCAAACGAAGCGGTCGGAGCCCACCAGGCGCGAAGGCACGCACGCCTCGTCTCCCTCGTCCCGCATCGACTCCAAGGTCGCCACCGCCTCCTTGAACTGTCCAATGTCATTGAGGATGCGGGCGCGCTCCAAGAGCGCCGCGGGGTGACGGGCGGAAATGCGCGTCAGACAAGCGATGGCGCCCTCGCTCTTGCCACAGGCCAAGCTGGCGTCGCCCAACGAGGAAATCGCGCGACGCGTGTCGTCCCCGAGCAGGTCGAGGTCGAGCAGCTGGATGAGGTTGTCGATGGCGCGGCTGGTCGCGTGGCGCTCGAAGAGCACGTCGAGCGCTTCGGACCAAAGCTCTCGGACCGAGCGCTCGACCTCGTCGGTGAGCGTGTCGGGGGCTACTCCGGCGCGCAGATTTGCGGCGACCGACAGCCAGAGCTCGAGCTGCTGAACGGGACGGGTGCGGGACCCCTGCATCGACCTCGCCGCCGCTACGGTAGCCAGCTGACCCTGGCTCTGGTCGAGGAGCTCCAAGAGCAGAGGTGCCAGGAATGGCCACCGGCTCTGCCAGGGACCGGCATCGGCCTCCAGCAGACCTCGCTCCGACAGCGTGGACAGCTTCGACTGCACGTCGGCAACGTCTTCGGCGTCGGCTATCGTCGCGAAGACCGCGGCCACCGCCGTGGCCTCGATGGGGCCGAGGAGCGCGACCAGCAAGGCCAAGAGTCGTGAGGCCCCGTCGAGCTCGGCGAGGCGATCTCGGAAATGGGCGAGCACATCGACGCTCTCGAGCTCCGCGCCGCCAAGGCCGCGCTCCTCGAAATCCGTGCGTCCGTTGAGAGCCTCCTCGAGCAGCAGCGGGTGCCCTTGGCAACGCTCGAACAGAATCTTGAGCTTCGGCAGGGCAGAGGGGGGAGCTCCGCGATTGAGCAGGTGATGGCGCGCCCACCCCTCGACCTCCGACCAACGCAGCCCCGCCAACTCGACGGTCAATGGGGCGTCGCCTGCGAGGGCCTCCATCCAAGCCCCACGGCGCCCTGTCAAAACGAAGCGAAGCCGGGCGAGCGAAGGGTCTGCGGCGCTGCGCACCAGGAAATGCGTCAGCCATTCGCGCAGATCCTCACCGACCTCGTCGAAGCCCTCCCAAAAGACGAGGACGTCGTCGGAGCCCGAGGCCTCGAGGAGCGCGTCGAGGACCCGATTGAACTGGTGCAAACGGTCGCCTTGGACGTGGCCGGCCGCGCCGAGCGGCGCCACGGCTCGTCCGGCGCGGGCGCCGAGCTGCTCGGCGACTGGCTGAAAGAGGGAGAAGAGCGACGGGGCCGCCTGGCGGGGCACCTCGGCGACGAAATGCCCTTCTCGTTGCAGGCTCCAACGCAGCTGTTCGAGCAACCGACGCTTGCCCGTACCGACTTCTCCCAACACCAGCGCGACGGGCGCGCGGGTGCCCAACCAGACCTCCAGTGCCCTGAGCTCGGCGCCTCGTCCCAAGAACGGCAAGAACACAGGAGCCGACTTGACGAGTCCGGCGCTGGATTTCCGTTCGGCGGGGACGCCGGTCAGCTCGTCGAGGACTTGCAGGATGGTCGGCCGTTGGTCTGGCGTGCGCGTCAGCATGCGCAGCACACACCCTTCGAGCCGGGCGTCGTCAAGGTTGAGCGGGGCGGGATCGCCGTAGAGGTGGGCGTCAGCGAGGTCGCTGACACGGCGCGTGTCGGATGCACCGAAGGGCAGCCGGCCGCTGAGGAGAGAGTAGAGGAGCACTCCCAGCGCGTAGATGTCGACGGCGAGTCGGTCGATGGGCGCGTCTTCGCCGAAGCGGATGGCGGCCCACAGCTCGGGAGCCATGTAGTGCGGAGTGCCGCCGATGCGGCCGTCGTCGTCGTTGACCTCCAAGCCCAAGCCGAAGTCGATGAGCTGCAACTTCGGCTCGTCCGCTGGTCCCGAAAGGATAACGTTTTCGGCCTTGATGTCGCCGTGCGCGACGTCGACGGAGTGGGCCGCCGCCAGGGCGGTGGCCATTTGCTGCGCCAGCTTCTTGCTCACCGCGACGAGCCGCCCGGAACCACGGGGCTCCTCAGGCTCAGAGATCGCGGCGAGGTAACGGTCAGCGGGCTCGCCGGGGACGAACCCGCGGGTCAGGTAGACGGCGCCTGTCGGCGGCGAGGAGTGGGCGCGGAACGCTCGAGGATCGCAGTCTCTTGGGCTCTGTCCTCCCATGGAGGACTCGAACAGGCTTTGGGCTTCGTCGAGCGGCAGGAACCCCAGGTCGTAGACGGAGGCCAGGTGCGGGGCTTTGAGCCGAGTCAAAAGCTCGAACTCCCGCACCACACCGCTGGCGCGGCCTTCGTGCAGCCACGCGAGCTTCAGGACCAAGGCGCGCTCGGGGTGAACGAGGTCTGTCACGCGCCAGGTGAACCCTTGCGCGCCTTGACCCAACGGCGTTTGGATTGTGTAACGACCGCCTACGGTATTTTTGCTCACGGTGCTTGGCTCGAGTCGTTGGTTTACTTGGCGGGGAGTGTCGAAGACCGGGAATGTCGAATGACTTAATGTCATTTTTGACATAATTGTCAAGCGGCCTTTCGTAAACCCTCGGCAAATTCCGTGAGGCCGCACACCAGGCGGACTTGCGAACAAGAACAAGCAGCTAGAGATTGGAACGAAGCTTGTAAGCACTCTGGTCGACCGCGCGCCAAAAGCGGCATCCGCGGTGAGGAGAGAACGATGAGAACGGCGAGCTCAACCAAGACCCTTTTCGTGCTGACTTCGGCCCTCTGCTTTGGGCTGCTGGCGCTGGCGGCGTGCCTCTCCGACCCCCAGCCCGACATCCCCCAAGACGCCGTGATCACCTACGAGACCGTCAGGCTTCAGGTGGGCGAAGAGCAGAACCAGACGACGACCTCTGGCTTGACCTCCGACTTCGCGACTCTCGGTCAGCCGCTGGTGGGCGACCAATCCGAGGTGCGGGCGCTCGCCCTCAATGCGACAATCCACGCCAACCTCCTGCTCTACGAGACGCTGGCCACCGTCGAGTTCATCAGCAAGTTCCCAGCGAGCGCGAAAACCGACGACTCGTGGATTTGGGCGAACACCGAGCAAGGGCTGAGCAACCGGTTCACCTTGGGAGACCGCGGAGATGGGCCCGAAGGCCATCTCTACACCTACTCCTTCCAGCGCAAGGCGAGCACCGAGGGGGAGGACGCTTTCGCCACCGTCTTCGACGGCGCGGTCGAGCGCGTCGACGAGCCCTGGGACTCGCCCAGAGTGCGGCCCGGACAGGGCATCATTCGCTACGACTTCGACAACATCAAACGCTTCGACGCTCGCCAGGCCAGTGGCACTGTCGCCGTGGCCTTCAGGGTGCGCAAAGGCGTACGACAGGTGCGGGTCTTCATTCGAAACCTCCAAGACAACACCATGCTCAACCCGCTCACCGCAGCCTACGAGTACGTCCAGCGCCCCGGCGAGGGCGGCGAATTCCAGTTCCGCGCCGAGGCCGACTTCATGAACGACGGCTTGCCCTTCGAAGATCTCGACGTGCGCCTCGAGTGGCTGCCCAACGGCACCGGGCGAGCCCTCAGCGTCGTCACCAGAGGCAGCATCCCCGTCGAGGAGATCGTGGTTCACGAGTGCTGGAACACAGGCGGCAAGACCGTTTGGCTGCAGACCGAACCCGAGCTCGCCGAGGTCATCGGGGGAGCCGAGACCGATTGTGACGCCGCGCTGCAAAATCTCGTCATCGATCGGCCGCTCATCGAGACGCCGACCGATGCCGACCCAGCGATCCCTGGCCCCTACCCCGGGGAGTGATGGCGCAGGAGAGAATCCATCCGGCTCACAGGGGCGGTCGGCGGCCGCCCCGGGCAGTCGGGGCCCCTACGTCGCCAGAATGCGCTCCGGATGCGTATACACGTTGAAGCGGCCGTCCCGTGCGAACCCGAGCAGCGCGATCTCCGAGGCGTCGGCGAGCTCGATGGCCAGCGTCGTCGGGGCGCTCACAGCGACGATCATGGGGAGACGAGCGGCCAGCGCCTTCTGCACGATCTCGAAGCTGGCGCGGCCGCTGAGCACCAGGATTCCTTCCGGTGGAGTGCGGCCCTCCAGGACGTAGGAGCCGATCACCTTGTCGACCGCGTTGTGCCGACCGACGTCTTCGAACGACCGCCAGAGCTCACCGGACGCACTGAAGAGACCGGCGGCATGCAGGCCTCCGGTGTGGTCGAACTCTTGCTGAGCCGCGCGCAACCTGCTCGGCAGGCCATGGACCATTGCCCCGTCGACCTGCAGCGCCGACTCGACGGGCAAGAAGTTCAAGAACACCGACGCGATGCTGGTCTTGCCGCACACGCCGCAGCTCGAGCTGGCCGCGAACGAGCGCGAGAACTCGCTCAGGTCCACTTTGGCCGAGCGCTTCAAGAAGACCTTCACGGTGTTCTCGTTCAATGGCTTCGGCAGCGTGATGCAGTGCCGGACATAGGCGATGTCCGCGGGATTGGGAACCACCGCCTCGGTCATGACGAACCCCGCCGCCAGCGCCTCGTCATCGCCGGGTGTGCGCATGAGCACGGCGATGGGCACCTCGTCGACTAAGATCTGCAGCGGCGCCTCTGTGCTGACCTCATCCTCTGCAAGTTCGACGGGCTTCCCGTCCGTGTGCCGCTGAATGTTCCTGCTCGCTGACATCGAACCGCCTTGTGCTACCAACCGCGCGTAGGGACGCGAGGTGGCTCGATTCGAGCCACCTCTGGTCCGAGTAACACGCGAAAATCCGATGAAGTAAGGCCCCACAGGCATGTAGCCGTTTCCGCTCCTGCGTCAAGACGCCCCCCGCACCGTTAGGTGAGGAACTCGGCGGCCTCAAAGGGTGCGAAAGAGCTTCCCGAGCTGCTCTCGGACCAGAGAAACCCCGGTCGAGAGCTGCACGAAGAGAGGCCTCCCGGCGGCGTGCAAGCGTTTGAGCTCAGTGGTCAGGACTCGAAGTCGGTCGTAGGTGATGATGTCGAACGCCTCGTCGTCGACGCTCAACCCCTCGACCTCGAGGCTCGTATTCTCGATACGCAAGGCGCCGCCTCGCACCTCGAGCTCGTGCTGAGCTCCCTTCTCGCCTTCCCACCAGACGTGAGAATCGACCAGCAATCGCAACCAACGGCCACGGCGAAGCTGTTGGTGAAAGCGCAGCGCAAAACCTTCGAGGAGGCGCGCCACCCGCTCAGCGTCCCACACTTCGTCGTCCTCGGCCGCCTCGAGGAGGTCAGGTTCGAGCTCGGCCTCGAGGTCTGCGGTCTTGTCGCTCGCTTCCTGCTCGCAACCCTTCGGGTTTGCACGACTCTCCGCCATCCCTGGCTGCGAGTTCTCGGCGCGTGCTGCCTCTTGTGCGGCGAGGACTGCTTCCTCGATCGCCCGCGCGAGGCGCACCCGGCGACCCACCCGGCTCACTTCAGAGGCCGACAACGTCGAGACCTCATGCCGCTCGAGGAAGAGTGTTAGGCCGTCGCGCGCCACTTCCTCTTCGAGGGTCAGCTCCTCGGACAGAAGGCTCTGAACCTCGGCGCCCGCCCTGAGCTGCGCGAAGAGCTCGACCACGCCGCGGTCGGTGAGGGGCCCAAGTCCGTGCTCAGCATCGCGGCTCGAAGAGGCCTCGAGCTGCGGCGACACATAGAACGTCTCCCTGCCGCCCGCCCGCAACGCGACGTTGTAGACCGGCTCGAGCTCCTTGATGAGGTCGTGCTCTCGCATGGCCGCCTCGAGCGGGCTGGACAGCTCCTCGACGTCGATGTCCCAGACCTGCGCCAGCATCTCGAAGGTCTGCTTCGTGGCGCCTTTGCGTTGTCGATAATAGCTGTTCACCCGCGAGCGCAGCGAGGTCGCCTTGCCGACGTAGACGATGCGCCCCTTGGCGTCCCGCATTTTGTAGACGCCAGGCCCCTTGGGGAGGCTCAGGCGGCGTTCCCGCGAGAATGGGAAGTCCCGTTTGCCGCTGCTCACCGCTTTGCTGCCTGCGAGCCAGACCCGCAGGTCCTCCAAGGTGTGCAGCTCGATTTCGACGAGGCGCGGCAGGAGCGCGAGCCAGATTTGCCAGGTGGCTTCGACGTGCTCGGCCGAGCGCTTGGCGGCCGGCAGCGGGTGTCCCAAGTAGCCCGCCAGCGCGCGCAGCCCGCGGCGCGGCAGATCGGGCACGAGCCTTTTGGCGAGCTCGTGGGTGCACAACCAAGGCAGCGGGAACTCACCGTCACCAAAGCGCGCGGCGAGGTCCGAGAGCCAAGCGGCCTCGAAGCGACTGTAGTGGGCGAGGGCCACCGCCTGCGGACCGGCGGACTGCAGCTGCGCGGCGAGGGAAGCCCAGACCTCCGCGGCCGTGGGGGCCTCGGCGAGCGCCTCGGCGGACAACCCGGTCATCAACTCCACCCGCTTAGGCAACGAGGTCGACTCGGGCAAGGCCACCAGAGTCGAGGTGATCTCTGAGCGTTGCGAACCGCAGGCCAGGCACCAGGCGAGGTCGATGAGCGCGCCGTGTCGCGGAGAGGCGCCGCTGCTCTGACAGTCCAGCAGGAGCAGCGGCAAGGTGGCGAGTGGCGTGCTCATCCGTCGCTCTCGGTCACTGCAGCCCTCGCTTCAAGCGGTCTTCGGCGCGGCGCTTTTCCAGCAGCTTCCGACCTTCCTCGGCCTTTTCGCGCAGGTTGGCGATGGCCAGGTTCGGCTGCTCGAGCACGACGCAGGCCAACGGTCCGACCCAGTAGATCGGCGGCTCGGCGAGGTCGGGCATGATGTCCAGTGGGTAGTGGAGCTCCTTGCCGGAGAAGCGCTGCACCCGCTCGTCCTTGAACACCGTCGCCACGATCTTCGGCGCGCCGCCATTGTTCGAGTCGTAGTACGAGGAGAGGTCGACGATGGCCAGACAGAGGCTGTCTTCGGTGGCGATTTGGTAGAACCAGTTCGTGGTGTTGTCGGCGTGAAACGATTGAGTCTCGAGGAACTCCCGCTTGTCGGTCATGGCGGGTTTCCCGGTCTCATCCTCCTCGACGAGGCGCAAGGTGGTCTTGAGCTCGACGTCGCCGCCGGTGATCTCGACGGTCTGCCCCTCGTAGGGCTTGATCTCGTAAGGGGTTCCGTCGGCGTCGACCTCTGCGAAGTGCGGAGTGCCGTTGTAGACGAAGATCGTGGCGGTTCCGTACTTGAACATCCGGTAGCCAAAGGGCCCGATGCCGATGGCGGTGGTGAGCCCGCCGAGGCCGCCCAACAGCAGGACCACCGCGATGAGCCACCCCAGCCAACGGCGCGACGGGCGCGGTTCGGGGATGTCGTCGTCCGCCCCAGGGGCGTTTTGCTTGGTCGTCTTGTCTTTGCTCATCGGTCTGGCTCCAGCTGGGGCATTCTTGTTGGATCGGCGTTCGAAACGCAAGAGAACTGAACTAAAGATCAGTATCCGGGAACGTGTCCTTTGTGGTCAGCAGGCGACCAAGAAGACACCGCTTGCGCCGCGGAGTTCTCACTCGCGACAAAGTCCGTCTGCGGTTTCGCTCTATACGCTAAACCCAACCCCACGTTTTGAGTGTCCGTTTGGAAATGCCCCAGGTGCAAGGAGCCGACGACTGAGCGACGCAGGCGTACATCGGTACGCCGAGGAGCGAGGGAGGAAGGCGACGCCGCAGATGGGGTATTTCCGGACGGACACTTCTATTCGTAGACCTTCTCGTCGGTGTCATCGGCATGGGCGGCGTCCGGCTCCGGATCTCGCGTTCTGCCCGCTCGGTACTGCGTCTCGTACTCTTTGTACCACTCGGTCCCGATGATCAGGCTCATGATCTCGTTGGTCCCGGTCCAGATGCTGGCTAGGCCCAAGTCACGCACGATGCGCTCGACCGGGAAGACGTTGGTGTAGCCGATGCCGCCCATCACCTGCATGGAGAGCCGCGCCACCTCTTGGCAAGACTCAGTGACGAACTTCTTGGTCTCACTGACCAAGCGACGCACCTTGTTCGGATGCGCCTTGCGGTCGACGGCCAGTGCGGTCGAGTAGGTCATGGACTGGGAAACGTCGAGGAGTGTGCGCGCTTGGGCGATCTGGAAGGAGACACCTTGGAATTCGTTGATGCGCTGCCCAAACGCCTTGCGTTTCGAGGTGTAGCGGGTCGCGATCTCCAGGGCCGGCAGCGCGGCGCCGACGGTCATGGCGGCGGTGCCCAAGCGTTCGGGGATCATCATGGGGTAGAAGACGTCGAGCGCTCCGTCGATGCGGCCGAGCACGTTGCGCTTGGGCACCCGCACGTCCTTGAAGATGACGCGCGCGGCGCCGCCGCCGCGGCAGCCCATGAGTCCGTGCAGATAGGTGGTCTCGACGCCGTCCGAACGATCGACCAGGAAGCAGGTCAGCCCCTTGTGTGGGGCGGCGGTGGGGTTGGTTCGAGCGTACACGAGGAAGTAGTCCGCGCCTTGTCCTCCGACGATGAAGCGCTTGGCTCCGTTGAGGCTCCAGTCGTCTCCGTCGCGCACCGCGGTGGTCGTCGTGCCGAAGAAATCGGACCCTCCCCGCGGCTCGGTCAAGCACTCCGCCGCAAAGAGCTCTCCTGCCAGCAGCGGCTTCACGTAGCGGTCGATCTGCTCTTTGGTCCCAAGATTCACGATGGCGTCGCAGACCAGCTCGGCCCCGACCCCGAAGACGCAGCCGAAGATGTAGCCGAGGACCGCGACCTCCTCCATGACCATGACGGTGTCCACCCACGAGAGCCCGCGCCCACCGACCTCTTTGGGGTAGCGCACGCCCATGAGACCGCGGCGGCCTGCCTCTTGGAGAAACTCCTTCGGAAACTGGATCTCGTCTTGGTCCATGCCGAGGATCAGCTCGGTGGGGACCCACTTCACGAGCTCACGGACCTCGGCTCGCAGGGCGAGCTGTTCGGGCGATAGGATGTGTTCCAGCATCTCCGTTCTCCTTGTTCGGGTCTGAAACGGCGAACCCTAGTCGATCTCGTCCGCGCTCCCAACCCCACTCACCGACAACGAAACCTCGCTGCCCATGCTGCTGCCGTAGCGATAGCGCAGCTCCAACCCCTGCCCCACCTCGACCTGAACGGGCTCGGGCAGCAGCCACAGCGCATTCTTCCAGCTGCACGAGCTGCGCGCGAACCCCGGCTTCGTCGAGATGAAGGCGTCGCCGCCTGCGGCCATCCGAAAATACAGCAGAACGCCGTTGACGCGACCGCTCCGCTTGGCCATCCCGCTCACCGTGGTCTCGATGACCGGCGACGTGAGCGTGGCCAACTCTACGTCGGCGACCAGCAACTCGTCGGACATCCGGGTCCAGCCCACGATTTCGTAGGGCCGCACGAAGATCCACTGCGGTTTGCGCCCAATTTCCAACAGCGGCGCGAAGTTTAGGTCGTACCAAGACTGCCAGCGCACCACGTCCTCGCTGCTGAAGGTCAGCGACGCCAGCACCGACTCGGGCACCTCCAGGGGTTGCGCCCACACCTCCAGCGCCTGTGGGACGAAACGCGCGCCGGGCTTGAGCAGCCGCGCCTTGGCGTCCAACATGACCTCGAGCAGGTTCTCCGCCAGCGGGTCGTGGCCGATGATCTCGCTCACCACCACGTCGGCTTTCTCCGGCAACGTCACGCGCGTCGACCAGTCGCGCACCAGGGTCACCCGGTCGTCGACGCGGTTGGCGACAAAGACCTGCTCGGCCAGCTCGGCTAGGCTGCTGGCCTCGATGGCGTAGACCCGGCGAGCCCCCGCGTTGGCCGCTGCCAACGCCAGAACCCCATTGCCCGTGCCGATGTCCACCACCACGTCGCCCTCGCGCACCGTCGCCGTCACGGCCTCGAGCAACGCCTCGGTCCGCTCGCGGTCGTTCAACATCGCGCTCTGGTCCCCGACCTCGACGAAGCTCATCTCCCAGGAAGGCGCCGCCTGGGCTCCCGACGCGTCGACCAACACACCCTCACGGCAGAGCTGCCTCAGCGTCTCCTCGAGCCGCGCTTGGCCCGACGCGTCCAGCTCCAGACGGCCCCCCAAGCTCTCCAAGACGTCGCCAATCCGTGCCGGCGCCGCGAACGCCTCCACGATGGCGAGCCCCCAAATTCCGGCGTCGACGCTTTGCCAGCTCAGCCACGCCAGAACGCGCCCGTCGCCCAGCAACTCCAGCTTCAAGCCCTTCGCCCGGACCCATCGAATCGTGTCTCTGTGCGACATCATCTCGCTACCTCTTCCGGGACAGTCTGGAGTCTGGGGTCCAGAGCTTCAGCCGGATGCTGCATTGGATGCTGCAGAATTCCAATTGACTGCAGAACCCAGCTCCGGACTTGGTTCTGCGGTTCGACAAGTTCGACGGGCCGGTCCGGATTTCGATTCTGGGACAGTCTGGAGTCTGGAGTCTGGAGCTTCAGCCGGTTGCTGCACGGAATACTGCTGAAGTCCGACGGGCTGCAGAACCCAGCTCCGGACTCCGGACTCCGGACTCGGTTCTGCGGTTCGACAAGTCCGACGGGCCGGTCCGGATTTCGATTCTGGGACAGTCTGGAGTCTGGA
>PFUG01000325.1:0-26299 GCA_002789955.1 Deltaproteobacteria bacterium CG_4_9_14_3_um_filter_63_12
TCACATTGCCATCGCCTTGGCCTACCGAGCCATCCAGAATGGCTTTGAGTCACGCTTTGTCACCGCGACATCACTCATTGATGAGTTGGCTGCCGCACTCGCCATGGCACTTTCATGGCCAATGCGGCCGAGAATAACCCATGGGGTTGGAGCTGACGAGTGGGTGCACGGACGGTTGTTGCGCGCCTCCTGCGCGCAACCCTTCGGGCTTACACGACTTTCCGCCATCCCTGGCTCCGAGTTCTTGGGAGCGGGTTTCTTGTTGGCTCTTGGGGTTTGTGGTTCGGGTGGGGTTCGTTTTCACCCCACGCGGAGAGGCTAGGTTGGGCACTTGGAGTGGGGGCTCGCCCACTACGGCGGCAGACCAGCAGCACCTCGACCCGCTTCGCACGGGGGACCGAGCTCCCCTGACGCCCCGACCCGACGCGCGACGCCAGGGGCGAGTAAGCCGCCTGTTCTCGTTTGCCAGACCTCAAGCCGCTAGAAATTCCACGCCGCCGAATTCACTCATCAGCGTCAAGTCTACGAGCAAGAGACCGGGGACCTCGTCCTCGAAGGCACCTCGGAGCGCAACGTAGTCGGCGTAGACGTCGTCGCGGATGCTCACTGGAGCAAAGTCGAGATTTGGCCGCAGCCTCTTTAGGAGCGTTTTTGACGACTCACTGAGACGAAAAGTACGCTGCTCGTTTTCGTGGGCGTGCTCGATGACGAGCATTGGCTTCGTGGAGGCGCGTTCTAGGAGCTCGGTCGCAAAACTAGTGAGCGCGGCAAATGAGCGACCTGGCGCCAACTCCATCCGTTGGTTCCACCAAAAACGAATGATGACGCGGTTCTCACCAGACACATGGGACCAGACCGGTTCTTCACAACGCTCTGGAACCGCTCGAAGAAACGTCGCCGCAGCGCTCTCGATGTCAGCAGCAACAGCGCCGTCTGGAGCGACGACATCTAGGAAGGACTCCACACGATTGCCGCCAGGCGTGACGGTCGTGTGGGTCGCGACCGTGGGACCGATGTCTGCGTCGATGGTCAGGGAATCGGGAGCGAGAGTGTCAGGCGGGGCCACGCCTGGACTGCGGTGCGAGGCACCATTGATCCCAAGTCTATCATCGGGCCCGCGAACATAGTGCGCAGTCAGGTAAAGCATGGTGGTTCCTATGCGGCTCGTCGTCGCGGTGTCGCATCGGATTGGTCCCATCGATCGACAATGGTGAGGGGAACTTGGGGCTCTGAGAATGAGGGAGCGAGGAGGATCTTTGCCTCCCCAATAACCTCACTGCCTTCCCGCCAACGCAAGACTCTGCCGGCCTTCAGCAAATTCGCAGGACAATTCGGCATGAGGAAAGAGACGAAGGCGAGTCCTTTTCCATAGTCATCGAGGCCACTGAGGAACGTCATGCCTAAGGGCAGAAACTCCATGGTCTCATCGAAAAATACTCGCCCGGCGAACCGGCGAGCTGGAAGACGTGCGAATTTGCGGGGGTTCAGCTCGACGGTTGCGGTTGCGGGATTTTCCAAACGTGACCGGCGAAGAGAGGCTGCCTTCTCGCAACCGGAATCGCTGATTCGCCATGAGTCGAGGGGCGGTTTGACCTCGCTCGTCACCAGCCCCTCGTCGGCGAGAATAGCGAGGACGGTTCGCACGCTGATGGGGCCAACACAATCGGGATGAAGAGGGGTCAAACGTTCCAATTCATACCAACTCAGTGGCCCTCGCCTTTCCAACAGGCCTAGCACGACGCGGATATCGGGGATTTGCTCGTCACCAATCATCTGAGTCCTCCAACGCTGCAGGATGAAAAAGAGGGAATCTCATTACGTTCACCCCGTAATCCTCGAGTGCACAGGTATGTTCGGTATTCCAAAGGCGGTGTTGCTCATCCATGTCTAGGGGCAGCCCATCGGTCCAGCCTCTCGCGGTGTACCGTTCAAACTCTCGCTGCTCGTGAGTGAGAAAGCGAACGTCGTACCCCGTAGCCTCCAGTTCGCCTGCGGCAATGGCGTCGAGCTTCTCGAGCATTCGCTTGTTGTCAGACGACTCGCCAAATCGGGCAAGATGACGGCTGATGCTGGTGAAACCAGATCTGTCGAGCTTCACTCCGTTCATGGTGTGTTTCTTGATCCTCAGCTCGGTGTCTTCATAAAAAAGTCGTCGTCGAGAGGCTCGGCCACAATGAGTTCCTTCTTCATGAGGCACTTCTAGAAGCTCAGGTTGGTGACCAGCGAGATGCTCTTCCTTATGCGGATGGTTCCATGTGCTCAACGTCTGTCACCTGTCGCCCATGATCGACCTTATGGAATTCTAGCGTCGTTGCTAGGGAACGGCAATCGAGTAACGTGACCAGCTTCGGGCGGGGACCGAGCTCCCCAGCTCCCCAGACCCGACCCACGCAGTCAGGGGCGAGTAAGAAACCCGCACCTCCATCAAACCGCTGCAGTGGTTCGATAGCCGACGCTCGCCCCCTACTTGGAGCGGCGCTTGGGTTTTCGACGAAAGACGACCCCTTCCCGCGACTCTTTGTGGGCACAGCAGGCCTTGTACTTCCTGCCGCTGCCGCAGGAGCACGGTGAGTTGCGTCCCGGTGTCGAGGGTCGCGTAAGAGGGTCTCGAGGGCGCCACGGGGCGTCCTGGCGGAGAATGGCCAGCATGGCGTCGAGAGGGACCTCTTGGGGCCTGTGGAGCACGTCGCGGCCTCGCTCGAGGAAGAAGTCGCTCCCCGAGGTCGTGGCCCATGCTGAACTCCTCCCTTTCATTCGGGCTTCAGTCTGCCGTGATGGAAGATGACCTCTCCCTTGTTCTCGGCGTCCTTGCGAGCGCAGCAGGCCTTGTACTTCAGCCCGCTGCCGCAGGCGCAAGGCTCGTTGCGTCTCGGCGTCGCTGGCCGCGTGACGGGCGGCGCCGCCCCGGCCAAGGGCCGACCCTACCAGCTCAGGGCAACGCCCTGGGAGGTTGTGGGTTCTCGAGACGCTCGGCGACAGCCGCCAAGAACGCACGAATACGCTTCGCGTTGGCGCCCAGATCCCCCTTGCCGACGCGGCTCTTGGAGTGCAGGTGCAGCGCACAGCGCCCACGCGCCGCGTCGCAATCCACCCAGATGCGCACGTCGTCGACCCAGCGAAAGAGCGCCGTCGTGCACTCGACCCGCAGCTCGCGCTTCTCCTGGTCGCGACCGACGATCTTCCAGCGGACCTGGTTCGACGCCACATGTTCCACATGGGCGAAGAGCACATCGGGCTCCAGGCTGCTCTCGAGGGGCTTTAGGTCTGGATAGAGCTTGGAGCCCTCGGTCGTGGCGACGTTGTGCAAGAGTCCTGCGAGCATTCTTGTTCTCTGAAAAGGGCGAAGTGGAAAAACCTACCAGACCGAACTCCTTGGTCGCGTAGGTGCGGCCGGCGGCCGCCCTGGAATAACCGAATGTCCGTAGGGCCGTCCGGCAGGCGCCCTAAAAATAGATGTTCTCTGGCAACCCGACCCACAGCCAGACGTGGTTCCCGAGGAGGTAGACGCCCAACAGCAGCGAGCCGAGGTGGGTCAGCAAAATGCAGTCGGCGCTGGTCAAGCCCTTGCGGAAGCGCGGCCGGTAAAAGACGAACTGCAAGGCGGGAGCGGCCGCGAAGAGCAGCTCACGCACGCCAAAGAGGCCGCCGAAGAAAGCGATTACGACGACCAAAGTGGAACCGATCAACAAGCCGTCGATGATCTGGCGCGCCCGCCGCGGACCGTGCACCACCGGATAGGTCGGCACGCCGGCCAGGGCGTCGCCCTCGAGATCGCGCAGGTCGTAGAGGATCTCGTAGGAGAGCTCGAAGGGGATGAAGAAGAAGACGAGCGCCCACCACGCCCAGGCGCCACCATGGGCTGTGAGGGAGTAGCCCGCGGACGCGACGGGGTAGACGAACACCGTCAACACGAAGAGCGCCGCGCTCATGAAGTTCTTTAGGAAGTACAGGTCCTTGAAGCGCTTCATCCCGGAAAATGTAGGAACGAGCCTCAGGCTGTAGCCCAGCCCGATGACCTGCACGACCACTCGCAGCCAGGTCAGGCCTGGGTAGGCGAGGAGGCTGACAGCAAAAGAGCCCACGAAAATCGCGACCCAGGCGACGGCAAAGCGGCGACTGTGCCGGGCCACGAGCCCCGTGCCGCGGATCCCGTTGGCCTCGTCTTCCTCGAGGTCCGTGAGCTTGTTGAGCAGATTGATCAGCAACCAGTCGACGCCACCCAACAAGGCGACGCCCAACGCGAGCTCCGCAGTCAACAACCAAGACATCACCAGGGCAGCCATGACGGCCACGAGGATGATGTGCACACGCAAGATGGAGCCGATGTCGGCGACGAGTGATTTCATGGTGAAGAAGTCAGAGAATCGAGATCGATCCGCCCGGCGGCCCCAATCGTCTTAGTGGCAGCGCGTTACCGCGCAGCGAGAGAGGAAGAGATGCAGTTCCCGACCATCGAAGACACCATCGGCAACACGCCTATTGTCCGGCTGCAGCGGCTGCCGGGCGAGACGAGCAACACTCTGCTGGTAAAGCTCGAGGGCAACAACCCTGCGGGCTCGGTGAAAGACCGACCGGCCATCGCCATGATTCGCAAGGCCGAGGAGCGCGGCGAGCTCGCCCCCGGCGACACGCTCATCGAGGCCACCAGCGGCAACACCGGCATCGCCTTGGCGATGGCCGCGGCCGTGAAGGGCTATCGCATGGTGTTGGTCATGCCGGCGTCGGCCAGCTTGGAGCGTCGCCAAACCATGGCCGCCTTCGGCGCCCAGCTCATCCTCGTCGAAGGCATGGAGGCTGCGCGCGACAAGGCGCTCGCCTTGCAAGCGGCCGGGCAGGGTAGGGTGCTCGACCAGTTCTCCAATGCCGATAACCCCATGGCCCACTTCGAAACCACTGGGCCTGAGCTGTGGCGCGATACCCGCGGCAAAATCACCCACTTCGTGAGCGCCATGGGGACGACCGGGACGATCATGGGCACGGGCCGCTACCTCAAGCAGCTCAATCCGAAGGTCCAGATCGTCGGCGTGCAGCCTGCAGAGGGGGCTTGCATCCCAGGGATCCGACGCTGGCCAGAGGGCTACCTGCCCACCATCTTCGTCCGGGAGCAGCTCGACCGCGAAATGGACGTCACCCAAGCCGAAGCCGAGGAGACCGCCCGGCGCTTGGCCGCCGAAGAGGGGATCCTCGCCGGCATCTCCTCAGGGGGCGCGGTCGCCGCGGCGCTGCGGCTCTCGAAGGAGGTCGAGGACGCGGTGATCGTCTCGATCATCTGCGATCGGGGGGACCGCTATTTGTCGACCGGCGTGTTTGGCTGACGATTGCCCACTTTCGGGCATTGGCGAGGGAGTGCGGCCCGCAAATCAAACGAGAGAATTGAAGTGGCGTCTCCTGGTGGTCGCCAAACATGGCCCCCACGAGCTCACGACGAAGCAACTCACTCGCCCAAGCTCTCTGCGCCTCGGCCGCCCTCTGCGTCTCTGCGTTAAGATCGAAGCAATATCAACGACACGCCGCTAGAGCCCGCGCGCGCTACAGCGGTGGGCCGTCGAACGCCCGAACAGCGTCGAGGTCGGCTCGTTCGAGGTCCGGGAAGGCCGCCAGAAGCGCGTCGTCGTCGAGCCCTTCGTCCATCTTGCTGCGCACGAGCTCGACGGAGATCGTCAGCCCGCGGATGCTGTAGTAGAGCCCCATTTCGTCGGCCGCGATGCGCGGCGGCTCCACTCTTTCAGCGGGCGTCTCGAGGACTCGGCGCGGCGCGGGCGGAATGACCACCTTCTTGACGACCACCTCCTCGCGCACCACTGGCCGCTCGATGCGCTCGGGGTAGGCGGCCGCAAACTCGCGCACAGCGTCCAGATCCTCCGCTTCGAGCTGCGAGTACTCGGCTAGAAGCTGGGCGTCCGACATCCCCGACTCCATCTTGAGGAAGAGCTCGGTGGAGGAGATCGGCAGGCCGCGGATGCTGTAATAGAGTCCCATCTCGTCGAGCCAGATGCGTGGCTTGGGGGCGACGGGCGGCTTCACCGCTCGCATCGGAGTGGGAGGTGTCGCCGTCTCGACCGGCTCTTCGGGCTCCTCGGCCTTGACCTCGAAGCCCTGCTGCACCTTCTCGGGGAACTGCGACGCGAAACGCCGCACCTCGTCGAGGTCCTCGGCGACCAGCTCTTCGTACTTGGCGAGCACCTGGGCGTCGGTGAGGCCCTCGGCGAAGGCCTGGACGACTTCGTTCACCGAGATGGGCAGCCCTCGAATGCAGTAGTAAATGTCGAAGTTGTCCAGCGCGATGCGAGTCATCGGCCGGCTCGGAGGCGGGTCTCCAAGGGCCGCGGTGTGCACCAGCTTCTTCGCCTCGCTCTCTGAGCTGGCGCCGAAGGCCTCGTCGAACGCCGCCTTCGCGCGCCCCACGGCGCTCAAGCCCGCGAGCAACACGTCGCGAGTGCAGGCCGAGGCGAGCAGCTCGGTGGCGACGCGCACATTGCCCCACTCGTCGAGCGAGAAGGAGGCGAAGCTGAGCTTGGCATTGAGCTTCAACAGAGTTTCCAAATCCACGGGCTTCTGCTCGGCCCCCGCGCTCGAGCCGACCCGGCCCGCCGGGGCCGCCAACGCGACGATCTGAATCTTGGCGTCCAGCGGACCCCAAGCGTCGACGTCGATGTGCAGCTGAACCGACCCGAAGGTCACCAACAGGCTGGGCTCCTCGGGGTGTCGCCCCAGGTTTGTGTTGAGCTCCATAGCCTGCGCCTGTACGCGCTCGAAGAAGGTCTGGTGTGCGGCGGTCTTGAAGTTCATGGCAGCCCTCGTGGTGTCTCTGGTTGAGCAGTTGCCCAAGTCCTATCACCTCGTTCGCCTCGAATCTACACCGCCGCGGGGTCGCGTTTTCGGGCGTTCGGACGCGGTTCGCCGTCGTGTTTTCGAGCGGTCGGATGCGGTTCGACCGTCGTGTTTTCGGGCGTTCGGACGCGGTTTGACGTCGTGTTTTCGGGCGGACGGAGGCGGTTTGACGTCGTGTTTTCGGGCGGCCGGAGGCGGTTTGACGTCGTGTTTTCTGGCGTCCGGACGCGATTCGACCGTCGTGTTTTCGGGCGTTCGGAGGCGGTTTGACGTCGTGGGTTCGGGCGGCCGGAGGCGGTTTGACGTCGTAGGTTTGGGTTCGATGACTCATGGTCCTTCTCTTGTCTTTGTGTTTTTGCTCGAGTTTGCCCCACAACATCAACGGCCGTTGCTTGTGCCACGAAAGACGCGCAAGGATTGAGGGGCCTCTCGAAGTAGGACCCTCGATGCCCGCCGCTCCCCCAATTCGAAGCCGCATTGTCCAAGTCTCAGCCGTGCCACTGCGCTCTGCGTCGTGGGTTCGTCTGGCGGTGCGACGCTGGCGCGCTCGAATTCACCGGGCCAAGGTCTTGGCACGGTTGCGTCGCACGCAGCGCCAGCAGTCGGCGCCGAGCTCGCTGGAGCGCGAGCTGGCGCTCGAGATGCGGGAGCGACGTGAGGAGCTGGTCAGGGTGTTCGGCGCGGTCCGCTGCTGCACCTTGATTCCACAAGAAATGGCGCGTAGCCAACCTGACGAGCCCGGCGATTTTCATGGCAGCAGACGGGACTCAGATCAGCCCAGCGATGACGGCGAGGGTCGCGTCGGTCGCGGTCAGGAGTTTCGAGTTGATCCGTTGGGAACGCTGCACCCAGAGTTCGACCGCTTTCGTGTCTCCTCTCCAATGGGCGGCGTGTTGTCTGGAATAGCGGGCGACGCCAGCGTCGAGCACGAGGCGATTGAAGAAGAGCGCGTCGAGCCAGAATTCGACCTCTTTTTCGGCGAGGGAACCCGTGACGTAGTACACCGCAGGCATCACCTGAATCGCCGTGACGGATCGACTGAAGTCGTCGAACTGCATGCGTTTTTCTAGCCGATCGGAGGGCGACAGCGCGATGGCGCCGACGAACCAAGAGATGAGCTCCATTGGGACACTGTCGGAACCGAGCTGCGCGGGAGCCTGGGGCAATAAATCACTGGTCGCTTGGTGTCCAGCTCTCAACGCCGTTGCGGCCCTCAGCCACGCTGCGGCCTCGAAAGCCGAGGCGAGCCAGCTCTGTGAGGCTTGTCCATTGGCTTCGGTGGCGAGTCTCAGGTCATTGAACAGCTCGACCGCCAGAGTGTAGGCCTCCTCGTGGCGGTCTTGGTCCATGCGCTGCAGGACGAGTAGGGTCTTCAGCTCAGCGCTCCGCTTGGTTTGTTCCCAGCTCTGAGGCGCTGCTGTAGGCGCCTTTCCCTCCGCCCCTTCTGCCGGAGCAGACGTGGAGCCCCTCTGTTCGGCGAGCCAAGTGTCGAGTGGTGAGCTCTCGAGGGGAAGCTCGAGGAGCAGAGAGAGCGTGACCTGGCAGGTGACGAGGTTCTCAGGCCAACGCTGAATGGGGGCGAGCGCCGCGCTTGCGTCTGCTGTCTTGCCAAAGCGCGCGAGAATGAGCGCCGCCTCGACACGGAGATTGATGGCGGCATTCTCGAGCACCTCTTGGGGAGAGCCGAGTCCCGCTGGTACTGTCGGGGTAGGAGGCTCGGGAACAAGCTCCACGGGCTTGCGGCCCTTCTTCTTGGGCTGCTCTGGCACGATCACTTTGGGCGCGAGCAGCACTGGGACCAACGCCTCGATGGCGGTGGCTGCGGCGAGAAGCGGCTCGGCAGGCCCCTGATACGCTACGTTGCCAAAAGTGGGTTCAGCCGGGTGAAAGACCGAGACGGGAGTCGCACACGCGCTCAGGTTAGGCGCGAGCAGCACGAACTCGTTCTTTTTCTGGCGTGGTCCACTGCCGACGATCAGGGCCAAGACCCGGTCCACCGACTCCATGTTGGCCGGAAGCGGGCCGGCGGCGACGATCTTCTGCGCCACGAAGGGCAGCCTTTGCTGCGCCGTCGGCGAGGTGGTCTCGAACTCTTCTAGGAGTGAGCCGAGGTCTGAGTCTGGGTTCGGAGGCGGGCTCTGGAGCAGCCAGGCCTGGGCACGCCAAGGTGCCGTGACGGCGGGGTCCTCGACCTTTGGCTTGCTGATGACGCCACAGGCCACCAAGGCCAACCAAGGCCGGCCCCAACGGTCGGCTTCACTATTCTTGTTGGCGACTGCGAGCAGCTTCGCGCCCAAGTCTTTCTTGCCCGACAAACAGAGCGCGGCGCCTCGGCGCAGGTCCCAATCCTCGCCGCGCCCATCGGTCACTGGGTGGGTCGCGACGAAATCGCTGAGTAGGTCGGGAGCCTCCATCGAGAGCGCCGCCATCACTTCTCGCACGCCATACAAGCTTCTTGCGTCATCCCGCAAGTCAATCAGGCCGCGCCACGACCCGTAGTGACCTATCTCCTCGAACGTCCGACCGATGGCGGCGCTTTCGTCCAAGGCGATCAGGGAGCCAGCAAGAACCTCGAACTCTTTGCGGTCGAGCATGGCGAAGGCGAGCCGGACTCGCTTTGAGAGCGCCAGCTGGTTGGCTCTCACCAGATCGAGCTCCGCTGTGCTCTTGGTCACTGGGTGCATTTTGGCGAGCCAAATCCCTGCGTCGTAGTCCGCGACGCACTGCTCCAGAGCACGGTCTGTCTCCATCGCACTGTTGGTGAGGCAGTCGTTAAGGGCTGTCCAGCTCTCTTCCACCTGAGTCTTGGCGATGCTGCGAGCCCACCAGTACCCGGCTCCGGCGAGAATCAGCAGGACCACGACAATGGTACCAATGATCTTCAGAAACCTGCCCATTTGACACCTCATGATGAGCCGAAACGGTCATTTCCGCGCAGCGATGACAAACCGCATCGCTCGCAGGAACGCAGCAGGTCAGCTTGGTTCCGAGTAGCGCGCAAATATCGATCGACATCCCCAACAGCCGAGCGGTAACTCCATCGAGGTCGTTTGACAAGCGTTGGCCTTTGAAAAGAACTCAGCTCCTGACGACGAATAGAGGGAAGGAAATTGTCCCATAAACTAACGATGTCTGCGATGGTGCGCCTGGTGCGCACGCCAGACACGGCATAGACGGCCACTCGGGCGGGGCGGGCCAGAGCGGCGGCGACGGCATGGACGCCAGCCCTACCTGGCCCGGCATCGACGCCTCGTCGATCGAGCTGCAGCTCGTCGGGCTCGAGGCCCGCGGTGGCAAGGGTGGCGACGGCGGCCGACTTCACACCCCCCCGAAGAGGAGGGCGCAGCACGCTGCGCCCCTACGACTTTACACCCCCCCCGAAGGGGAGGGCGCAGCACGCTGCGCCGCGCCGCCCTCGTTCGAGGGCGGCGCGTTCTCGGTGCTCAGTGCCTCATGGGGCTCAGTAGTCGGTCTTCTGCTCGACCCCATTGATCTCGAGGATGATGAACTCCACGCGTCGGTTGGCGGCGCGGGCGGCCTTGCTCGTGCCTTCCTTGAGCGGGATGGTCTCGCCGAAGCCGACGTCGAGCAGACGTTCCTCCTCGATGCCTCTGTCGACCAGGTATTTCACCACGGACTTGGCGCGCTCCTGAGAGAGCTTGAGGTTCTTGCTGTCCTTGCCGACATCGTCGGTGTGACCCTCGACGCGCAGCTTGGTGATCTGCGGGTTGGCCTTCATGACCGAGGCGACCTGGTTCAAGATGTCGAAGCTGACCTTCTTGATGTCGGCCTTGTTGGTCTCGAAGTAGACCATGTCCACGATCTCGATCTTGGTCATGGTCACGACGACCTTGGGCTGGCCCTTGTCGGGGCAGCCATCCTCGTCCTCGAAGCCGTTGATCACCTCGGGCTCCAGCGGGCACTTGTCCACGACGTCGACGATGCCGTCCTTGTCGTTGTCGGGATCCGGGCAGCCGTTCTCGTCCTCGAAGTTGTCGATGTCCTCGGGCTCCATCGGGCAGCTGTCGACGAGGTCGGCGATGAGGTCTCGGTCGTTGTCGGGATCTGGGCAGCCGTTCTCGTCCTCGAATTCGTCCATGTCTTCGGGTTCCATGGGACAGGTGTCGTTGACATCGGCGATGGTGTCTTGGTCGTTGTCTGGGTCTGGACAGCCGTTGACGTCCTCGAACTCGTCGTAGTCCTCTGGCTCGAGGGGGCATTCGTCCTCGGTGTCGACGATCTTGTCTTGGTCGTTGTCGAGGTCTGGGCAGCCGTCGGCGTCTTCGAACTCGTCGAAGTCTTCGGGAGCGTTCGGGCAGCCATCCTCGTCGTCGACATAGCCGTCGCCGTCGGTGTCGAAGAGGGTCGGCTGGAAGCCGAGGGAGGCGAGCACGCGGAACTCGGGAGCGCCGACAGCGCCGTTGAGGCCACGTCCCGCTCCGAGCTGCGCGACAAAACCGCTGCCCATGGCGTAGCGGATGGCTCCGAGGGCCTCCATCGGGCTGCTGCGCAGGTCGTTAGTGGCTTGGTTGAGGTCACCGGCCCTGAGACTGTCGGCCGTCTGCACCGAGCCAAACACCGAGCCCAAGAGCTGTAAGCCCTCGGCTCCAAGAGGGATGTGCACACCAGCACCCCAGCGAATGACGTCGTCGTTGACGACGTCGTGCAGGGTCTCCTTCTTGCGGATAAGATAGCCGCCGTTGAGTGCGATGCCGAAGCCGACTTCATGTTCGTAGTCGACGATCAGGCGCGGCTCGGCGCGGAAACCCTCACCGTTGAAGGTCGCCTTGTCACCGGAGGGGATGTAAACGGGCGCCTCGACGGCGATGCCAAAGCCGCCAGCCCACTCGCGAGGCAGGACCTTGATGCGGGGGATGATGCGGAGGTCACCGATGGCGGCGCCGCTGACGCCGTTGGCGCCGACCTGTGTGGACGAGTCACCGGTCTGGACCATGATGACCGGAACGCCAACCCCGAGGTCGAACCAGTCGAAGAGGCCGATGGCAGCCATCACGTCGGCTTTGGTCTGGGAGCTGATGACGGAGACTGGGTCACCGGGCGCCTTCCCAACCGGAACCACGCGCAAAGGCTGGCTGACATAGTGAAAGAGGGCGCCGGCGGCGACGCCGAGGTGGGGCAAGACGGAGCTGGACGCGATGTTCAACACATCGGTGGCGAAGGCCGGCGTCGTCTCGAACTGCTCGACTTGCTGCGCACCCAGCTCTTGGGCGCTCAGTGCGCTCGGCGCGACCAGCAAACCAGCAAGGAGCAGGGCGAGCTGAGCTCTGCGCATGACTCTATTGGAGGTCCTCTTCATGAGATGATTCCTTTTTTTGCGTGTTTCAGTGCTGGCCACCCATCGAATCGTAGGCTGCGATGAGATTGGCCGCTCGCGAGTGGGTTTTGGGTGAACGTTCGCAACGGGAAGAGCATCGGGCGGAGGCGACGGTCACGGAGACGAGCTACGAGGCTGTCCGGGACGGAGCCCGGACAGCCTTGACATCGAGGCGTTGAGCCTCACGGGGACTCAGCGCTTTCTGCGAACGAACACGAATAAGCCCAACAGCATGGCGACGAGAGCCAGAGGCTGGGGCGTCGAACCCGCATCACGACGAGTGGAGCAGCTGCAGTCCGCACCCTCGAGGAGATACCCGTCGTCGGCTCCGAGCTCGCACGCCACGTCGCTGACGCAGGCCGGATCCGCGCAGTCGATCAGGCCGTTGCCATCGTCGTCGGCGCCGTTGTCGCAGAGCTCGATGGCACAGAGTGGGCTGTCGGCGCAACCGGCGTCGGCGCAGTCGAAGGCGCCATTGCCGTTGTCGTCGATGTTGTTGTTACAGATCTCGACCGGACCGCAGAGCGGCGACTGAGCGCAGTCTAGATCGTCACAATCCGTCAGTCCATCGCCGTTGTCGTCGGTCTCGTTGTCACAGACCTCGGGTAGGCAGACAGGGTTGTTCGAACACTCGATGTCGTCGCAGTCGGTCTTGCCGTCGTCGTCGTCGTCGATGCCGTTGGTGCAGTCCTCGACGATGCAGGCTTGGAAGGTGGCGCACTCTTCGTCGTCGCAGTCGACGAGCCCATCGTTGTCGTCGTCGACGTGGTTGTCGCAGAGCTCATCGATGCACTCCGACAGGCCGACGCAGTCGTCATCGGCGCAGTCAATGAGGCTGTCGCCGTCGTCGTCCGTGCCGTTGCTGCAGAGCTCGATGCCGCCGCAGACGTCGCCGACATTGTCGTTGTTGACGTCCGCTTGGTCGGGGTTGGCGACGGTGGGGCAATTGTCCACGTCGTCGTCGAGCCCGTCGTCGTCGGAGTCTAGGTCGAGGTAATCGGGCGTCTCGTCGCCGTCGGTGTCGCGCGGGTTGGCGAGGTCACCGCCCGCTTCGAGCGTGTCGCCAAAACCGTCGCCGTCGGCGTCGGTGTCGAGCCAGCTGACGTCGCCGTTGCCGTTGGGATCGTTGTCGCCCAACGTGGCGCTGTCGGCGATCTCGATGGCGGTGAGGATGCCGTCCCCGTCATCGTCGGGGTCCAGCGCGTTGATGATGCCGTTGTGGTCGGTGTCGAGCGGGTTCGCCAGATCGCCGACCTCTTCCCCGTCGAGGAGCCCGTCGCCATCGGTGTCGGCCACGTTCGGGTTGGTCCCGATGATGTTCTCATCGATGTTGGTGAGCCCGTCGTTGTCGGCGTCGGCCAGAGGACCGTCCGAGTCGTTGGGGTCGAGGTAGTTGGGCGTGCCGTCGGCGTCGGCGTCTTCGCGGCCTTCAACGCTGTCGAGCTTGCCGTCGCCGTCGCTGTCAGTGTCGAGCCAGTTCAACTCGCCGTCGCCGTTGGTGTCGGTGCCATAGCGGATGGCGTCGAAGAGCTCGATGAGGGTGGGGATGCTGTCGCCGTCATCATCGGGATCTCGCCAGTTGGGGGTGTTGTCGTTGTTGGTGTCCTCGGTCGCGCCTTCCTCGGAGTCGAGCAAGGAGTCGTTGTCGGAGTCGAGATCGAGGGCGTCGATGGTGCCGTCGTTGTCACTGTCGATGGCGCTGCCGGCGTTCGTTTCGACGAAGTCGCCGATGCCGTCGCCGTCGGAGTCCGCCTTGTAGGGGTTGGTCCCGATGGCCGCCTCTTGAGCGTTGGTGAGGCCGTCGCTGTCTGGGTCGACGTCGGGGCCATCGTCATCGATGGCGTCGAGGTAGTTGGGCACACCGTCACCATCGAGGTCACCGGTGAGCTCGGTCTCGTCGAGCACGGTGTCGGCGTCGCTGTCGGTGTCGAGCCAGTTGAGGAGGCCGTCTCCATCGACGTCGAGACCGAAGGTGAGGCTGTCCTGGAGCTCGGTCTTGGTGGGGATCGTGTCGTTGTCGTCGTCGATGTCGCGCCAGTCGGGGAGGTCGTCCGCGTCGGTGTCGACGGTGCCTTCAAAGCGGTCGTCGACGCCATCGCCGTCCGAGTCGAGGTCGAGGGCGTCGATGATGGCATCGTTGTCGCTGTGGACCACTTGGCCGCCGTTGGTCTCGATGAAGTCGTTGATGCCGTCGCCGTCGCTGTCGGGGTTAGTGGGGTTGGTCCCGAGGGTCGTCTCGAGGAGGTTCGTGAGGCCGTCGCCGTCTGCGTCTGCGTCTGGTCCGTCGGCGTCGTTGGGATCGAGATAATTGGGGATGCCGTCGTTGTCGTCGTCACCGTCGAGCTCGGAGGCATCGAGCTTGGAGTCGCCGTCGCTGTCGGTGTCGAGGTAGTTGGGGATGTTGTCGGAGTCGACGTCGCCGCCGAAGACGAGGCCTTCGGTGCCCTCCTGGCTGGTCAAGATGCCGTCCTCGTCGTCGTCGATGTCTCTCCAATCGGGGGTCCCGTCGCGGTCGGAGTCGCGCACGCCTTCGAGGAAGTCGCTCACGCCGTCCTTGTCGGAGTCGAGGTCGAGGGCGTCGATGGTGTCGTCGAGGTCGGTGTCGATCTCTTGACCCCCGTTGGTCTCGACGAAGTCGCCGATGCCGTCGTGGTCGCTGTCACGGTCGAAGGGGCTGGTGCCGATGGCCACCTCGACAGCGTCGGTGAGTCCGTCGCCGTCGCTGTCCTCGCCCACGTCACAGATGCCGTCGCTGTCCACATCGGGGCCGTCGTTGTCGGTGTTGTTGTCGGCCAGAGGTCCGAAATCGTCGGTGCCCACGGCGCAGTCGTTACAGGTGTCGTTGTCCGCGTCCCCACAGAGGTTGGGGTCGAGAGGGTTCGGGTCGGCGGAGTCGACGACGCCGTCGTTGTCGTTGTCGACATCACCTGCGTCGCAGAGTCCGTCGACGTCGGTGTCGGTGCCGTCGTTGGAGACGTTGTTGTCGGCCAGAGGGCCGAAGCCGTCGACGCCGATCACACAGTCGTCGCAGCCGTCGGAGTCGGTGTCTAGACAGACCGAGGGGTTGGCCGGCGCGCTGTCGTTGCCATCGAGGACGCCATCGTTGTCGTCGTCGCTGTCGCCAGCGTCGCAGGTTCCGTCACCATCAGCGTCGAGGCCGTCAGCAGCGGGCTTGTTGTCGGCCAGAGGGCCGAAGCCGTCGATGCCCACCGCACAGTCGTCGCAGCCGTCGCCATCCGCGTCGGCACAGACGAAGGGGTCGGTCGGAGCGCTGTCGAGGTTGTCGAGGAGCCCGTCGTTGTCGTCGTCGCCGTCACCCGCGTTACAGATGCCATCGGCGTCTGCGTCAGGGCCGTCGGCGGTGGGGTGGTTGTCGGCCACAGGACCGAGCCCATCGGTTCCGACCGCACAGTCGTCGCAGGAGTCGCTGTCGGTGTCCTGGCAGACGTTGGGGTTGTTGTCGTTGCTGTCCGCAGCGTCGAGGACGCCGTCGTTGTCATCGTCGGTGTCGCCAGCGTTGCAGACGCCGTCCGCGTCGTTGTCGTCCCCGTCATTGGAGGTGTTGTTGTCGGCCAAAGGACCGAAGTTGTCCGTTCCGACGGCGCAGTCGTCGCAGGTGTCGCCATCGGTATCGCCGCACACGTCGGGGTTGTTGTCGCTGGGGTCCGCAGTGTCGGGCACGCCGTCGTTGTCGCTGTCGAGGTCGCCTGCGTCGCACATCCCGTCAGAGTCTGCGTCGGGACCGTCGTTGGCGGGGTTGTTGTCGACCAGCGGTCCGAAGTTGTCGGTGCCCACGGCGCAGTCGTCGCAGGTGTCGAGGTCAACGTCGCGGCAGAGGTCTGGGTTGTTGGGGTTGTTGTCTTGGGTGTCGAGGACGCCGTCGTTGTCGTTGTCCAAGTCACCCGCATCGCAGGCGCCGTCGGAGTCGGTGTCCAAACCGTCGTTGTTGGGCATGTTGTCGGTCAACGGCCCCAAGCCATCACGGCCAATGGCGCAGTCGTCGCAGGTGTCGCTGTCGGCGTCGGCGCAGATCTTGTTGTTCAAGGGCGAGTTGTCGGCGGTGTTGAGGACGCCGTCGTTGTCGATGTCCAGGTCACCCAGGTTGCAGGTGCCGTCTCCGTCGGTATCGGTGCCATCGTTGTTGGGGGTGTTGTCGGCCAGGGGGCCGAAGCCATCGCGACCGACGGCACAGTCGTTACAGCCGTCGTTGTCGAGGTCTTGGCAGATCGCGGGCACCAGTGGAGAGGTGTCGACGAGGCTGAGGACGCCATCGTTGTCGTCGTCGGCATCGCGGTTATCGGGGATGCCGTCGCCATCGGTGTCAACGCCAGCCTCGTCGGCGTCCGGGGTGCCGTCGCCGTCGCTGTCCAGATCACGATAGTCGGGGATGCCGTCGCCATCGGTGTCTCCAGCGCCTTCGTTGATATCCAGGATACCGTCGCCGTCACTGTCGACGTCGAGGGCGTCGATGATGCCGTCGCCGTCAGTGTCGATGGGGAAGCCGTTGTTGCTCTCGACATCGTCAGGAATGCCGTCGCCATCGGTGTCGGGGTTGGTGGGGTTCGTGCCGAGTTCACAGATCTCAACGAAGTCGGGGAGGGTGTCCGTGTCGCTGTTGACGGTGGGGTCGTAGGCGGTGACGACGATGTCCAAGCCGACGTCGCTCTTGAGCCAAGTGAAGGTGTCCATGAAGGCTCGGTTGCCCTTGGAGAGCGACTGGAAGCGCCCCCAAGCTCTCGCGTCACCCGTGTAGACTCCATTGCTGTCGAAGCCGTAAGGGGTCGCCGCCGAGGTCCACAGGCCACCGAACAGTCCCGTCACCGGTGACTGGGGCGGCGAGGTGTTGTTGTTTGGCATGAGCACGGCGTTGGCCTGAACGAGGTTGTCGTTCCAGAACATGGGCAACGAGGTTCTGGCGCTCGCAGCGTCGACCTCATAGAGCCGCAGACCCTCGTAGATGGTCTCGATGTCGTTCCCGACCCAGTGGTACTCCCCGACGTTGAGTCGGATTCGGCAATTGTAGCTGCCCGGAGCGACTGGGTTGCCAGCATCGTCCGTCCCTCCCCATGTGGCCTCGTTGGGCCCGGCGATGGTGGCGTTGCCGATGTAGAAGAAGTCCATGCCGTTGAGGATGTCGAAGACACCGTCTTTGTTTGTGTCGCAGATGAGGTGGTAGGTGCCATTGACGTTACTCTCGAAGGCGAAGGTGCCCACGGTTTGACCAGGGACGATACCCTGACAGCTCGTCGCTCCCCCCGAGTAGCTCTGGTTGTTGATCACTGGTGTGATGGGGGCGATGTTCGCCAACGACGGGATGTTCAGGTACATCCGGTGCTGTGGGGTCATCGTCGCCCCAGCGACCGGCACGCTGCGGCCGGCGTTCGGACCGTCGACGCCGCGCTCGTTGGCTGCGACATAGTAGATGAAGCCAGCCAGCCCCTTGAGCTGCATCTGGATGACCCCGTCGACCCCCAAAGCGCCGCCGTTGAGCCGCGCGTAGAAGCTGCCGGTCGTCGCTCGGACGTAGTCTCCGGCGTTGAAACTCCAGACGGTCGAGTAGACTCGACCAGGGATTTCTGTCGTTCCCGTGGCGGGCAACACCGAGACACTCCAGGCCGTCCCGACCGTTTGGTTCGCGGTCAGCGCGACGCGGAAAGCCCCGGTCGTCGTCACCGAGTAGATTTGGTTATTCGTCAGTGTCGCCACCAACAGGTCGGCGGGCATCGGGGAATAGATTCGAGCCGAGCCGGTCCCGGTCCATCGAATGCGTTCGGTCGTCGCGCCGATGTCGACGTTGATCACCGTCGAGTTCACCAACGCCTGGTTCGTCCCCAGTTGGGCGGAACCCTCAGCAAAGAGTTGGTCGGGAAGCCCAACGAACAGCAACAGGAGTAGGGCGAATGCTCTTGACCTTGCCATGGGGTACCTCGTTAACTTCTGCATGTTGTCGAACAATGACAAAACAACTTGAGACTGCAACGGCGAAAAACGTTACCAGGAAACGAAACGAAACGAAAGCCCGAAACGATCACCTGATTTCGGCGTTTTTAGACCCCAAACCCGAGAAGATCGACTTGTTGTGCCAGATTGAGGGAAAGACGCGGGCACCCTACGGATCGGCTCACGGGAATGTTCGCGAGCTCGCCGTCACCGACCTCGGTCATTACACGTTGGGATCAAAGCCACAGCATTCTAAACTTACGCCCTGAGATCAAGTGCCCCTCTCGAATCCCTTCCGCTGCTGGGTTTGTGTGGCTTGCAGGCAGGAAAACGTCTCCGCGCAGCCCACGACTTTCCAGCCCTTGGCGTGTTCTAGACAGAGGAGTACTCTCATTTCACGACGCTCCCGCTGATGCATATGGAGGGGTCTTGAACGAGTTCAATGGCAGTGATCGCAGAGCCCATGCTCGCCTCAGGTACATCGGCACCGAACCTCCTACCCTCGTCATGCTGGGAAAGAGCTACCCGATCACCGATCTGTCGGCTGGCGGGCTCTGCCTCGATCCCCTAGACGACCAATGGCCCGAAGGCGTACACGTCGACGCGACCATCCAGTTCCCCGATGGCGTCTTCCTCCTCATCAGCCAGGCTGAGGTCGTCCGGACCTCGAAGGGCGAGACGGCGCTGGCGCTCTCCACAGAGATCCCAGGCGACCGCATGTCGATCGAACGCAAACGGGTGCAGCACATCAGCATCGAACCCGGGCCCTTCTACGAACGCGAAGATTCCTGAACATGACCCCCAAACCGCGTCCAGGAACCCAGCTCATCGCCCCCGAGCGTGACGAGCTCTACGCCGGGTTGCGCGTCCACAGCGCCATCGGCGAAGGGGCGATGGGCCGCGCCTACCTCGTCGCTCACCCCATTCTGCGCGCCCCCTCCGTCCTCAAGATCTTCAAACAGCGCGACCACACCGACGTCTTCAGCGAAGCTCACCTCGCCGCCCGCGTGCGCTCGCCTCACGTCGTCGACGTCCTCGACGCCGGTCACGATCGGCACGGCCAACCCTTCCTCGTCGTGCAATACGTCGACGGCATCGACCTCGAGGAGCTGCGCACGACCCTGTTGCGCTGCGGGCTGCGGCTGCCCTACGCCCAAGTCGCTCGCATGCTGGCACAGGCCGCACGCGGGCTGCACGCCATCCACCAGGCCGGGATCCTGCACCGTGACATCAAACCCGCCAACCTCTTCCTCGCCGGAGACGGCACCGTGCAGGTCGGCGACCTCGGCGTCGCGGTCGAGAGCCTGCGCGCCCGCTCCGGCTCGCGCTTGACCGGCACTCCCCTCTACATGGCGCCCGAGCTGTGGAACGAAGACCAGGAACGCGCCTCCGACCGGCGCGCCGACCTCTACTCCCTCGGCGCTACCGGCCACGCCCTCGCCACCGGCTCTTCCCCCTTCGACGGGCCCAGCATCCTCGAGATCGCCCGCGCACATTTGGAGCAGGAGTACGCCCCAGAGCCCGTCAATGATCCCGTCGGCGCCTATCTTTTCGCGGTGCTCAAGACGACCCTCGAGAAGCACATCGAACACCGTCCTCACACCGCGGAGCACGTCGCTCGAGCTCTGGAGCGGGTGGCCGAGCCCTGCCCTCGCTTCACCGTCGACGGGCCTCGACGCGCCCGCTTCGGGGCCCTCACCGTGCAGCTCGTCGAGGGCGACATCACAGCACAAGAGTGCGACGTCATCGTCAGCGCGGCGAACGTCGATCTGCACATGAAAGAAGGCGTGGCCGCGCAGCTCGCCAGAGTAGGGGGCCGCGCCATCGAGGCCGAGGCCACCAGCCTCGCCCCCGCGCGCATGGGCGACGTCGTCTGGACAGGCCCCGGCCGCCTGCGCTGCAAGTGGATCGCCCACGCCGTCTCGGCGCTCGGTGGCGCGGTGTGCCTGCAACGAGCGACCCTCAGAACCCTCCTCGGCGCCGAAGAGAGGGCGGCCCGCAGCGTCGTCTTCCCAGCCCTAGGCACCGGCGTCGCCCAAGTCCCCATCGAGCTCGCCGCGCACCTCATCCTGCAGGCCATGACCACCTTCGCCGCCTTCCAGCCCACGCACGTGCGAGAGCTCCGCGTCGTGCTCTACGGGCGGGACCACTTCCTCAGATGGTCGAACATCCTCAGCGCCGCGTGCGGCGAGGAGAAGCCCAGCGGCCGGTTCACGGGCGCGCTGGGATCTCGGGAGCAAGGCGGCGTCGGCTCCGACGAAACCCTCTGACCGGCATCTCTTCAAGCTGTTCGGATCCCAGCGTGCGCGCTCACTTCGTTGGCTCGAAGCCAATCGCAATCGACGCCCAGAACGCGCGGCTCGTTCAAGGCTCGCAAGAAACCAGCGCGCGGATTGCGAATTTTCGGCACAGAGAAGAGACTCTGCGCTCCCACTCAGACAAGCCCCTGCCTCAAAGAGAAGGAAGACCAACATGCGCGCTCTTTCGGGATGGTTCTGGCTCACGTTTCTGCTGCTCAGTTTCGGGTCCGTCAGTTGTCAGGCCCCGAAAGAGGAGGCCGAGAGCAAGAAGGAGTCGGCGCAGGCCGACCGAGCGCCGACTGGGGCGGCCAACGAGCAGTCCGTGGCGAATCCTGCGCCGACCTCGGTCGATGATGAGCTCACGCTCCGCAACGGAGAAGAAGGAGCCATAGACGACGGCGAGTTCGACAAGGAAGAGAGCGCCGACGAGAGCAAGAGCGTCGAGACCGAGAGTTCTGGCGGTCAGGAGGCCTTTGGGATCGCAGGGAAGACCGAGGTCGAGGGTAAGGACACGGACACGAAAAAGGACGAGCCGCCCAAAAAGACCTGGAAGCGCTCGCAGCTCGTGCCCAACGCCTCCAAGCTGATGGTGGGCGACGCCCTTGAGCTGCCACTGGAAGGCATCCAGGTCAGCGCCGATGTGGACGGTTCCCGGGCTCGGGTCCTCGTGGACTTCTATTTTTTCAACGACCACGACCAGCAATTCGAAGGCGATTTCAAGCTGCGCTTGCCCAATGGGGCGTCGCCGTTCTTCTTGGCGTTCGGGCAGACCGTGTTCGAAGACCCGAAGAGCCGCCAGCCCACCTTCATCGATGAGACCGTCGACTCGCTGCCCGCCATGGATGAGGGCCAGATTCTGACCACCCGTGAGCGGACCTGGCAGGAGCCGAGAGTCGCGCGGATGGTACAGAAAGAGAAGGCGGCGCAGGCCTACGCCGACACCGTGCGGCGCCGCGTCGATCCAGCGCTGCTCGAGTGGAGCGGCGCCGGCGTGTTCAGCGCCAAGGTCTTTCCCATTGCGCCAAATCAGCTCCACCGCGTGACCGTTGGCTACGACCTCGAGCTGACCTGGATCGATGACGACGCCCTGTTCGAGCTCGCCTTACCGAAGGCCCCGAAGAGCCGGGTCTCCATCTCGGTGGCCGCGCTGCCTGGGGTCGACGTCAAGTTGCAGCCCGAAACACAGTACAAAGAGGGCAACGGTCGACGGCTCTATCAGCTCGACGACACGACGAGCGAGACCCTCGAGGTGCGACTCAATGGGCTGAAGTCCGACCTGTTGGTGGGGACGGAACAAGAGCCCTTCTTCGCCTCGAGCTTCCGCCCTGAGCTGCCGAAGATGGAGGTGGCGTCGGGCTCTCGCGCGATCTTGTTGGTGGACACCTCGATGTCCGCGAACCCCGACCAGTTCAACATCTGGTTGGCCATGATGGAGTCGTTGCTGACCGAGAACCGCGACACGTTGGGTTCGTTCAACGTGCTGTTCTTCAACGTCGAGACCCATTGGTGGAAGAGCGACTTCGTGGTCAACGACGCGGCGAGTGTGGCTGAGCTCAAAGCCTACGCGCAAGGGCTGGCGTTGGAAGGGGCGACGGACCTCGGTGCTGCGCTGCGGGAGGCTGCGAAGCCTCGCTGGTCCGTCGGCGATCCCTCGACCTCAGAGCGCTGGGACGTCTTCCTGTTGAGCGACGCGGCGGCGACCTGGGGTGAGTCGGACGCGAGCCGCATCGCGAGTGCCTACGAGGGCGGGAACGCTGGCGCGCTGTTCGCGTACAACACAGGGATGAGCGGCACTGACCGCGCGATGCTGGACCAGCTGGCGAGGAACAGCGGCGGCGCTGTGTTCGCCGTGACGGGTGAGTCGGAGGTGGCGGTCGCGGCCACCGCACACCGAGCTCGCCCCTGGTTGATCGACGGGATGCGTGTCGAGGTGAGCTCTCTGGGCCAGGCTCCGCAGGTGCAAGGGACCGACCTCATGCTCGCAGGCCGGCCCAGCGCGCTGTTTCCCGGCCAGCGGGTCACGTTGGTGGGTCGAGGCGCGCTGACGAGTGGAGCGACGGTTCGGCTGGAGTTCAGCCAGGGCAGTGTGAAGAAGAGCATCGACGTTCCGCTCGCGCACATGGTCTTCTCTGGGCTCGCCGCGCGGGCCTATGGACAGGTCGCCGTGGCTCAGCTCGAGGAGCTGGGCCGGTTTGCCACGGAGTACGCCGTGCCTTACGCGCGGCACTTCAGAGTCACGGGGAATTCGGCGTCGTTGTTGATGCTCGAGACCGAGGAAGACTACCTTCGCTTCGACATCAAGCCCGAGGACGACTGGGCGCTGGTGCAGCGCACGCAAGTGTCGGCCTTGATACGGGACGCCATCGCGCAGCTCGGCGAGCTTTTGGGCGACCCGAGGGCCGATTTCCTGGACTTGCTGCGCCGCATCCAGGACACGCCAGGGACCCAATTCGCCATGAACATCGAGACACGCAAGGTCATCGAGGGCCTGCCCAAGGACGCGTTCGATGTGGTCGCCTCGATGCTGGAGTGCAAATCGAGGCTGGCTTCGGAGCTTGGGCAGGAGCATGCGAACCGGCTCGCCACGCGAGACATCGACTATCAGGCCTTCGTCGACGAGGCTCAGCGCCGCTTCGACAAGTACGGTGCCGTAGACGCCCTGCGCGCCCTGAGCTCCCTGATCGAGAACAACCCAGGGGACACCGTGTTGGGTCGAGACATCGGCTACCAGTTGCTTCAGTGGGGCGCTGCGGATCACGCCTACCATCTGTTCCGCCGTGTGGCCGAATCGCGGCCCGGTGAGCCGCAGACTTACCACGCGCTCGCCCTCGCCCTCGCTCAGCTCGGTCAGGCCGACCTCGCCATGGCTTTCTTCGAGGTCGCGCTGGCGGGGCAATGGGATCCCCGGTTCGGCGAGTTCCGCCAGATCGTGAGCCTGGACTACCTGCGCTTCCTGCAACGCGTGCAGCGACAGGAGCTGAAGCTGAACGCGGCGCAGTTCGCGCAGCAGCGGCTGAAGGAGTTGCAGCGTGACTTCCCCATTCAGGCCGCCGATTTGCTGGTCACGATCGCCTGGAACACCGATCGCACCGATGTCGACTTGCACGTGATGGAGCCCGGCGGCGAGGACTGCTACTTCTCCAATCGAGACACGAAGCTGGGTGGACACCTCACGCAGGACGTCACTCAAGGCTACGGTCCCGAGATGTACGTGATGAAGGCGGCGGCGGCCGGAGTGTACGACGTGCGGGTGAAGTTCTTCGCTTCGGACGCCAATCGAGCCAGCGCCAGGACGAAGGTTTACGCGACGGTGATCGAGGGCTGGGGAAGCGACGACGAGAAGGTGACGGAGAAGGTGGTCACGCTCGAGATCGGTAAAGAGATGCACGACCTCCTCGAGGTGAAGGTGGTGAAGTAGCGCGCTGGCGCGGCATATCTTGTTTTGCAGAGCGTGATGGGGTTATCTTCGGGACCCATTATCACGGGCAATGTTGAGTCCCCCGTAAAAACCTCAAGGCATGCCCGCCTTCGTTACAAATTCCATCATTATGTAGTCATAGGATCGACATCAATGAAATGATATGAAATCCTGATGCGGTCGTGTTTTCACCATCCTCTGACTTTATTTTGAGAATCGTCAGCATTCAAAAAGTGGCATCATTCTCGATCGATGTTTTGGAGTCGAAAAAAGTGGGGTTTGGGGGTTTTTACGAGGGACTCAATGTTCTGGGTTCCTATGTCGAGAGTGTGTAGATGCAGTACGAATACCTGATTCGAACGTTTGATGAGGATGTGGACCGAGCGCGCGAGCTGAACAAGCTCGGGGTCTTGGGTTGGGGCTTGGTGACGGTTTGGGGCGGCGAGTACATGTTTATGCGCAAGTCCCCACCGCTGCATGAGCAGCTCATCGAGGCGAGTCAGCGTTTCGAGACCCTCGCCGAGTTCATCGACTACGTGAACTCGCTCTTGCCGAGTGGCATGTGTGTCGAGATTGAGAAAGGCAGCACGGCGTTTCGCCTGGTTGGAAAGGACGGGCCGACGCCGCGCATCGACTGGAATGAGCGGCCCTGGTCGGCCGATGTATTGGCGACGATCCTGAGGTTCAGGTTGTCGCCCACGGCGCTTTAGCGCCGTGTCCAATGCCGGGGGGGGATATATATGGACACATTCTTTGCGTCGGCGGAACGTGCCGCGATCTCGGAGCTGGAGAAGAAGGTCGGGATCATCATCCTCAACCCGGTGATCGACGCTTTGCTTTCGTCGGTTGAGGGCCTGGTGCTGGTGTTGGACGAGAATCGTCAGCTCGTGGCTGGGAATCTCGGCGTGCTCAAGAAGCTGGGCGTGAGCGAGCCTCTCTCGCTTCTGGGCTTGCGACCAGGCGAGCTGCTCGAGTGCGTGCACGCCAAAGAGGAGCCCAACGGTTGCGGCACGACGCGGTTCTGCCCGAGCTGCGGCCTGGCCATCGCAGTCGTCGCAAGCCTCGCTAGCGGCAAGGTTCAAGAGCGCCTCTGCGCAGTGACGGTCGAACGAGATGGCAAGCCGATCGACCTCTGTCTCAAGGCTCAAGCCACACCGATCGTGCTCATGAAGGAGAAATTCGTCCTCGTCTTCATCCAAGACTTTACGAAGGAGCACGCTGCACACGCCCTCGAACGGGCCTTCTTCCACGACATCAGCAACCTTCTGACGGGGATCGGTGCCGCGGTCGACCTGATGGCGTTGGAGCACCCAGCGGTCGACGATTTCGGGATGATGCAAGATCTGGTGGAACGGCTGACTCGAGAGGTCGATATCCAGCGGGCGATTCAGAATTCGCAGCGCAGCTCTTACAAAACCATGCCCGAAGACGTGTCGATGAGGGCAACCGTGAAGAGCCTGGAGAGCCTCTTTGCCACGCATCCTGTGGCGCAAGCCAAGCGCCTGGTCATTTCTTCACCACTCCCGCAGGTGCATTTGAGGACGGACCGCCCTCTGTTGGTGCGGATCTTGACCAACATGCTGACCAACGCGTTCGAGGCGAGCAAGACCGGGGAGGATGTGGAGCTCGACGTCGCAGTTCGAGATGGAGAGGTGTGCATCGGCGTCTGGAATCGTGGGGTGATCGCCGAAGAGGCGGCGCTGCGGGTGTTCCAGAAGCACTTCACGACCAAAAGCGGTCCAGGCCGAGGGGTTGGGACTTATTCGATGCGGCTCTTCGCCGAACAGCTCGGCGGGCACGTGACCTTCAGCAGCTCAGAGGAGTGGGGGACGCGCTTCGAGCTCGTGTTGCCGCTCGGCTGACACTTGGATCGCTCACATGAGGTGGCTCGCTTCGAGCCACCAGTGCCGAGAAGCGAGCGAAATCCAATCAAACGGGAGACTTGGTTTTTTGACCTTTGGGTTGCATCAGGTGCCCATCGAGTCTAACCTATCCCCACGTCCATTGAGTGTGCACGAAGGTAGGGAGTGCCTTCGCGCCGTTTTCCTCGTTGCTTTGGCGAATGGTTGGCGTTCCGTCGGCCAGTCTCGGTCGATGCCGTGCTTTTTGGGGGGCGCACTCTTTGGCCTGGTAATGCCTGATGCGGACCCTCGTCCTGTTGGATGGGTGACTCGAATGGAGGCCATCCGCAGCGTTCGATGGTGGTGGAGGGCTGGAGATTGTACGTGCTCGCCTCTAAGAAACACTCGCTCCGTACAGGAGCCCCGCCAACAGGAGCTCATATGCGTCTCTCGTCGTTGATACTTTTCTGTGTAGCGTTTGCGTTCCTCGCCACAGCGTGCAACTCGAGCGAAAAGAACCCGATGCAGAAGAAGGAGGGGCCGAAGGCCGAAGGCGCCGCCTACGAGCCGAAAGACCCCGGCGAGGCCAAAGAAGCCGGCGAGGCCAAAGAAGCCGGCGAGGCCAAAGAAGCCG
>PFUG01000325.1:26354-35301 GCA_002789955.1 Deltaproteobacteria bacterium CG_4_9_14_3_um_filter_63_12
GAAGCCGGCGAGGCCAAAGACCCCGGCGAGGCCAAAGACCCCGGCGAGGCCAACGAAGCCGGCGAGGCCAAAGAAGCCGGCGAGGCCCGGAAGACGGGAACGCCCGAGGACCTGCAGCTCAGGGGCAAGGAGATCGTCATTCTCAAGGCGAGCAAGGGCGATGTCTCCTTTCCTCACCGGGAACATCAGGGCAAATTCGAGTGCACCACTTGCCATCACAAGACTCCACCGAACGGAACGCCAGAGGCTTGCAGCCATTGCCACGGGGTAGTGGAGGAGGCTCCGTCGATGAAGGACGCGCTGCACAAGCGCTGCAAGGATTGCCACAAAGAGCAGAACGGCCCGACTCAGTGCACGGAGTGCCACGCGGCGACCTAGCCGGCGCCGAGAAAAATCCGAGGTTTTTCGCGCGCTACTTGGCGCCGAGCTGACTCGCGGAGTCCGCTGGTGTCCCTACGCGCGATTATGTGGGCAGGCGAGCGCGAATCCTTCGCGCTCGCCGTGCACGCCTACGCGGCCATTGGCGCGAGCTCGGGGGCATTGATGAACCGCCGGGACCGGCTTTGACCCCGTCGAGTGGGGGTTTGAGCCTCTTGGTGGGGGTTTGAACCCTCCGGCACTTTCCTTGGACCCTCCGGCACTTTCCCTGGACCCTTCGGCACTTTCCTTGGACCCTTCGGCACTTTCCTTGGACCCGGCACTTTCCTTGAACCCGGGACTTTCCTTGAACCCCTCCAACCCAGGAGAAACACGATAGGCTGTGTTCCCGCTGTACTCGTGATTGAAGAAAATCCATCGACTTCACCGCTTTGACGCCGTGTGAATCCGTGCAGGCAAAGGGCGGTGCGGGCTGCCCTCTCACAAGTGCGGGTGCGGGTTCTGCGCCTTGCACCTGGCCGACGTAAAAAGGATTGGCCGAGCGGAAGCGCGGTGATACAGTTCGCCGCTTGAATTGGCGCGAAGCCACCACCGAGAGTGATCGGGTCCTCGGCCAAGGACGTAGAGTTTTGGCGACGCTTTACGTTGTGAAATTTCTCTCCCGGCCGTTGTTCCGTCCCATCTCGAAGCCCTGTGACAGGAACCGCAATGAGTGAACGAGACCGGTACGATGACGACGAACTGCGGCGAGTGCTCTCTCGTCGCGCATTTCTCGGCCAATGCGCGGTGGGAGCCGCAACGTTGACCGTAGCTCCCTTGCTCAACGCATGTGGTGGCCCGCCATCGGTCGCCATCGCCCCTGCCCCAGGATCTGAGATGCAAAAGGGATACTTCGACACCAACTTCGGGCTCTCGGACGAACTCTTGCGTGCGGTGATGGGCGAGGCCATGAGCCGCGGCGGCGATTGGGCCGACATCTATGCACAGCACCAACAGAGCACCTACGTCGGGTTCGAAGACGACATCGTCAATCAGGCCAACACCAGCATCGATCTCGGGGTCGGCATCCGCGTGATCGCTGGGGACCAGACCGGCTACGCCTTCAGCGAGGACCTGACCCCAGAGAGCCTCAAGGCCGCGGCCCGTACCGCGGCTTCCATCGCCAACTCGGGCGCCAAGACCGCTCCGGTCGACCTCACCCGACAGGCGCTCAAAGGCTACTACGACACCGACTACGACTGGCAAAACGTCGAGCTCGAGGGCATCACCTCTCTGCTCGACCAGATCAACGCCAAGACCAAGGGCGCCGACGCCTCTGTGGCTCGCGTCAAGGTCTGGTTGCAATCGTCGCAGAGCCGCATCTTGGTGGTCGACTCCGATGGCTGGGTCTCCTTCGACAACCAGCCCCTCACCCGACTCTTCCTGACGACGGTCATGGAGAAGAACGGCGTGACCCAATCCAACGCCTACAATGTCTCGGCCCGCGACGGCATGAGCTTCTACACCGAAGCCCGCGTCTCGCGCGTCATCGAAGAGGCTTTGGCACGCACCAGCATCCTCTTCGAGGCGAAAGACGCCCCCGCCGGCGAGCTCCCCGTCGTCCTCGCCGCTGGCTCCTCCGGCATCCTGTTGCACGAGGCCATCGGGCACGGCATGGAGGCCGACTTCAACCGCAAAGGCATCTCCATCTTCGCCGATCGAATCGGCAAGAAAGTCGCCGATGAAACTGTCACCATCGTCGACAGCGGCATCGACCCCCGTCTGCGTGGTGCCATCAATGTCGACGACGAAGGTTCCCTGCCGCAGTCCACAAAACTCGTCGAGAACGGCATCTTGAAGAGCTACCTGCACGATCGGATCAGCGCCAAGCACTACGGCGTCGCACCGACTGGCTCGGGTCGCCGCGAGAGTTTCCGCCATCCCGTGCTGCCTCGAATGCGCGCGACCTACATGCTGCCCGGACCCCACGCCAAAGACGAGATCATCGGCACCGTAAAGAAGGGCATCTACTGCATCTCCTTCACCAACGGGCAGGTCGACATTGGAGGAGGCGACTACTCCTTCTACGTCAAAAACGGCTTCCTCATCGAAGATGGCAAGCTCACGGCACCCATCAAAGACGTGAACATCATCGGCAACGGCCCCGAGTCGTTGGCACGCATCACCATGGTCGGCGACGACTTTGCAATGGACGAAGGGGGATGGACCTGCGGCAAGGGTGGACAGAGTGTGCCCGTATCGCTCGGCCTGCCCACCGTGCTCGTCTCTGGGATCACCGTAGGAGGTGCAGCGTGAGCTCGAACCCCACCATGGAAAAACTCGCCGACCAAATCATCGACTGGGCCAGGAAGGAAGGCGCGAGCGAAGTCGCCGTCGACTTGGCCAAGAGCCGCTTCATCGAGCTCGAGCGCCGAGATGGGCAGCTCGAAAAGATCCGCGAGGCCAGCTCCGCTGGCCTCAACCTAGCGCTCTACGTCGACGGTCGCTACTCCTCCCACAGCACCAACGACATGCGCCCCGAGGCCCTCGAGGCCTTCGTCAAACGCGCCGTTCCCATGACGCGGCTGCTCAGCGTCGACCCGTTCCAGGGCTTGGCCGAGCCCGTCCTCTACGAAGGGCGCAGCGACGTCGACTTGCAGATCCTCGACAGCAAACACAGCGATGTCACGCCCGAAGCTCGTCAGGCCATCGCGACCCAGGTCGAAGAGGGCGCACGCAGCGTCAAGGCCGACATCATCTCAGTGACCAGCGGCTATTACGATTCCTTCAACGAGAACCTCAAGGTCCACTCCAATGGCTTCTCGGGCTACGAGGAGAGCAGTGACTTCTGGTGCGGCGCCGACGTCTCCGTCAACGACCCTTCCGGGAAGAAGCCTTCGGGCTGGGATTGGGTCGGCTCCCGCACCTTCGATGCCCTGCCCAGCCCCTTTGCTTCCGGAGTCGAGTCCACCAAGCGCGCCACCTCTCGCATCGGTCAGACCCAGCTGCCCAGCGGCACCATGACCGTCGTGCTGGAGAACCGCATCGCTGGCGGGCTGCTGCGACACCTTCTGAGAGCCGCACAGGGCGCCGCTCTGCAACAAAAACAATCTTTCCTTTTGGACAAGCTCGACCAGAAGCTCGGGTCCGAGGTCTTCACCCTCATCGACGATCCGCTAAAGGTCAAAGGCTTCGCCTCCAAGCACTTCGACCGCGATGGCATCTCGGCCAAAGCCCGCAACCTCATCGAGGCGGGAGTGCTGCGCTCCTTCCTCATCGACGTCTACTACGGCCGCAAACTCGGCGTGACGCCGACCGGCGGCGGCACCAGCAACCTCGTCGTCCCGCCAGGCAAGCGGTCCTTCGATGAGCTCCTCGCCGACATCCCGTCTGGAGTCTTCGTGACCAGTCTGCTGGGCGGCAACTCGGACACCACTCGGGGCGACTTCTCGCACGGCATCTCTGGCTTCGCCATCGAGAACGGCACGCTCGGCGCGCCCATCGGCGAGATGAACATCGCCGGCAATCACACGACGTTCTGGAATCAGTTGGTCGAGGTTGGCAACGATCCCTACCTCTACACCAGCACCCTGACGCCGACCCTGGTCTTCGAGGGCGTCTCGGTCAGCGGCGCATAGGCCACGACCTTGCCCGCACGGGGACACGACGAGCGCTCTTCGTGTCCCCTGCGGGCGTGTTCCCCAGCGGGCAATCGGTCATTGTGGGCCTCTACGTGGCTCCCTTGCTGGCCGTGGCCTCGGTGTCCCGAATGCGAGCCAAGGGCGTCGAGAAGGCCAGCCAAGAGCAGCTTACAGCGCGCTCCTAGAAGCGATACTCGAGCCCGAGGTCGAAGCCGATCGGAAAGTTCAGGTCCTTGCCGATGTCGGTCGGCAGCACGTAGAAGGCAAAGCTGGCTTCGGTGGTCACGAACACAGGGTCGATGCCGATGGCGAAGCCGGCCGCCGCGCTCAGACCGGTCAGGGCGTCGATGTCGAAGCTGTGCACGGCCCCGGGTGGGCAAAATTCGTCGTCGACGTCGAAGATCTTGCAGGTCTGGTTGTTGGTGACGATGAAGGCGGTGGGTTGGGCGACCTCGATGCCGGAGTAGAAATAGGGTCGAATCCATTCGAAGTCCGCGGAGACCCCTAAAGAGATGTTCCCGCGGAACGTGTTGAACGTCGAGCGCAGGTCGCTCTCTTTGTCGCCACCTGAGAACGCCAAGCCGAAGCGCCCTGCGACGGAGAGGTTGTCGGTGAACATGTAGGTGACGGCGAACATGGCGCCGATGTTGTCGAAGGGCGACGTGGTCGGGCTCTCGAGGAAGACGTAGTAGGCGAACCCTGTGTCGAGGTAGACACGGCCGGCCTCGCCTTCCTGCTCTGGTATCGGGAGGGGCTTGGGCTCGATGCAGGAGGTGAAGCGGCTCAGCATCGCGTCGATGCGATCGACGGCGCGCTCGGTGAGATCCCGGTCGGCGGTCTGGGGAAGAGAGACCGTGGGGTATTCCATGCGGTCTTGGCTGTGGTCGTAGATGTCGAGCTCGAAGGTGAGCTCACCCGTCTCGTTTTGGACGATGCGCGGAAAGAGCACGAAGTCCACATGCAAGGCGCTCGCGAGGCTGTCGGCGTCCTCCCGCGTGTGCTGTCGCAGCTCCGCGATGGTGAGGAAACTGCGCCGTGCCTCGGTATAGGTCGCGACTCGGTCTTCGGGTTGCCGCTCGGGGTCGAGGACGATGTCTGGAGCGTGCCGGACCAGATTCCTGAGGGCAGTCCGCGCGTCGGCGCGCGACAGGCCATCGGGGTCTCGAGCGGACTTCTCGAGGAGCGCAAAGGCCAGATACTGATAGGCCCGAGCGGTGTCCTCGCGGGCAATCAAGGCGCCGAAGGAGTCGCGAAACCCCTGCTCGGCCCTCTTCAACATGTTGATCGCGTTGTCGAGGTCGTAGTTGAAGAAGAAGGTCTCGCCCAGACCCAGGTATTCACGGGCGTCTTGCAGGCTGCGCCGCCGCTCATTGCTCTCGAGCAGCAGGGTCTCTGCGGCATCGAAGGGCACGAGCTCAAAATAGGGCTGGTCGACGAAGTGCCGCTCGATGGCGGAGTGAATCGCATCGCGGTCAAGCATGCCCTCGATGGGGGGACTGCCCAAGGACAGGTAGAGGGGCAACGAGGAGGGCATGATCACGACTTTGTGTCGATCGACCGGCGGGATGCCTGCGTCAACGGGGCTCTGCCAGACGAGTATCCACAGCACGCTAGCGAAGGCGGCGAGCAGTGCGCGGAATTCGATGGAGGAGCGCAGTGAGGGCATGGCTACAGATAGAGCAGGGGGAAGATGGGGTCGCAGGGGGAGCAGTCAGGAGCCGGCTCTCCGTTGAGCTCTTCGAGGGTCGGAGGTTTGGGGTAGCAGAACTCGCAACCGTCCTTGACGCGCTCCATGATGGCGGCCGAATTGGGCTCGTCGTAGAGGGACTCGACCAGCAAGACGTCGACGTCGTCGACCACGAGTGGTGTGGCGAAGAAGGAGACCATGGACCAGCCGGTCTGGCGCCCGCTCTCCTCGAAGAGCGGGACACCGGAGCGGTGTCCTTGGGCATCCTTGGGGGATTTTTCGACGGGGTCATCGCTCTGGTTGTAGACCAAGAGTTGGGTCGGCGTGTAGGCCCAGAGTTTCTCGATGTGGTCTCGGCTGTAGCGCAGGTTGTCCCATTGGTCGTTGCGGACACCTTTATTGACCCCGGTAAGGTCGGGCAGGTCCTCATAGATCACCACCGTCCCCACCGCGATGCCCTGTCCGATGTCGACGAGCAACTCAGGTTCGATCCGCACCACGATGCGGCGTTGCTCATCGAAGATGTCCACATCGTCGAGGGTCGCGGTGACGGCTTCGTCCCAACTCAAGCCGATGAGCGGGTGGTCGTTGTCCGTGCCCATGATGGCCCGCGTGAGGACGAGGGCCGCTCGGTAGTTCGGTGGCGGAATCCCAGGCAGCTGCAGGACGAGCTCGTCTTGGCGTCGAAAGTCGACGCACTCCAGTTGTTGGGTTTTGACACTCGTATCGACACGCTCGAGAACGAGCTGGGTCTCCAGGGCACCACCCACAGCGAAGTAGGCCTGGTCTTCGGGCAGGAGGTAGGACGTGTTCGTGGCGTTGTCGACGACGTTGCCGGCGGCATTGAGGCGCTCGATACGACCCTGGACGAGGTCGTCGGCGGTGCTGCCGGTCACCTGCCAGCCGCGATGCAGAGAGTCGATAAACTGGAAGGCGACGACATTGTTCTTGACGGTCCCGCGGGTGATGCGCGTGCAGAAGTACTCTGGGCTGCGCTGCGTCACGACGTCTTCTTTGGACTCGAAGGTCTCGTAGCGTCCGACCTTGAAGAACTCCACGACCCCCCCCGCCTCGTCGTCGAATTGGACCAGGCGAAGTCGCATCAGGTTGATGAGGCCGTTGGCCGAATCTTGGGCAGCGAACGCTTGGTGGCGCCCGCTCGAGCGGCTCTCGACGTACTGACCCTCGGCGGTGTTGTTGGAGAAACAGCCGATACAACCCAGAAGCCCGAACAGCAAGATCGGCAGGAGGGGCAACCCAGAGGCTGGAAGGCAAGGTCTGACGGGCATTTCTTCTGCTCGAAGCCATCAAGTGAGTGGCTGAGCCACCTCCGTTCCGAGGCGATACCCAAGCAGGTCGCCTTCAAGAGTGATTAACGCAATTGGTCGCAGTTGTCACGAGCGAGAGTCACCGCTCTGCCGCACGCTGACTGGGTCCGAGAGCCTCCGAACGGGTTTCAGCCGAGCCGCTCGATCAACACGTCGGCCAGCGTCCACAGGAGCTTCGTGCCCAGTCTCGCGTTTTCTTCGAGCAAAGCCGTGAAGTCCTCTTTCTCGATGGTGAGCAACGACGTGACCGTGAGGGTTTTGACCGTGGCGGTGCGAGTTTTGGCGCTCAACAGCGCCATCTCGCCGAAGTGCTGTCCGCTCTCGAGGACGTTGATTACTTCCCCACCTTTGCTCACTTCGAGGCGGCCTTGCAGGATGATGTAGAGCTTGTCGCTGAGCTCTCCCTCCTCGATGACCGTCACGCCAGGCTCCAGCTCCAGCTCTCCGACGCGGTTCATCACCTGGCTGAATTCGCGCAAGTTGAGCCGCTTGAAGAGCCACACGTTCTTGACGGAGTTGAGCTTGGCGAGCACGTACTCGTCTTGTTTCTGGGCGTCCTCGATGGGCCTTTCGGGGCTATGGGAGACGTTGATCACCAAGGCAGTGACGTTGTCTCCGTGGTCAGCGCCGTTGGCAAAGTCGATGAATTCTCGTGGGCTCGCGTTGGCCACCAACAAGCTCTGGACTTCAGGTGGAGTCTCGAAGTGACCCACCAGGCCGTCCGAGCAGAAGAGCAGGCGATCGCCCTCGATGAGCTCGACGAAGAGCGTGTCGACCTTGACGTTCGGCTGTAGCCCGACCGCTTGGGTCAACATACCGCCCAGCACGGAGTTGCGCAGCTTCTCTATTGGCGTTCCTCCCCGCACGAGCTCGGCGAGGAGAGAGTGGTCTTGTGTAAGCTGGTCCAGTTTGCCCTGGCGCAGCAAATAGATGCGGCTGTCTCCGACGTGCCCGATGACCCCGACGTGCCCTTGCACCACCATCATGCTCAAGGTGGTCCCCATCCCAGCACGTCCGTTGGTCGAGCGGGCGAGCTGATAGACCTTCTTCGAAGCCTGTTGGACACAGTGCTCCACCAGCTTGGCGAGCTGTGCACGGGCGGAGGGGGTGTCCTTGAAGTTCTCGAGATCCGCCTTGAAGACCTTCAGCGTGCTCTGCACCGTCTCGATCGCGGTGGCTGACGCCACCTCGCCGGCGCTCTGTCCGCCCATGCCGTCGCAGACGACGTAGAGGCCGAGCTCGGTGTCGAGCAGGAAGCAGTCCTCATTGTTGTCTCGTTGGGTTCCGACATCCGAAAGGCCTGCGGCTTCCAGTCTCATGCTCCTGACCCCTTGTTCCCATGTGACGGTTGAACACTGTTTCTCTACCACATCCGCCGACGGCAATCGACTGCTGGTTTGAGCGGCCCGCATACGTGCCGCAGCTAACGATTTGCGCTCTTCGGATAGCGGCCGCGCTTCGCGTTCCACGCGATGCGAACGACGTCTCCGAACATCTGGATGCCGTCTCGAAAGACCCGCACCGTGGAGCCTTCTTGGTGTTCGACCTCGATGGGGATGCGCTCGATGCGGTGTCCCCAGCGCTTGGCGAGGAAGAGCAGCTCGACGTCGAAGCTGAAGCGCGACACGGTCAGCGTCCGGAAAAGAGCCCCGGCGACCTCGCGTCTGAAGGCCTTGAAGCCACACTGGGTGTCGGGGATGCCGAGGCCCAGCAGCGAGTCGATGACCAAGTTGAACGCGGCGCTGGTGACTCGACGAGTCAGTGGGTAGTCGTCCCCGTCGTCGTTGAGGTCGCGGGCGCCGATGACCAAGTCCGCGCCGCGCTCTAGGACGTCGAGTGCGCGCCGAATGTTTTCTGTGCCGTGCGACAGGTCGGCGTCGAAGAAGAGCACGTACTCTCCTCGGGCGGCGTCGACGCCAGCGGCGAGCGCACCG
>PFUG01000392.1:0-595 GCA_002789955.1 Deltaproteobacteria bacterium CG_4_9_14_3_um_filter_63_12
AAAGGCGCCCACCACCATCGAGCCTGCCTTTATCGCGAAAGAAGCCTTCCAGCCCATAGATTTCCTCGGCTTGGACGAGCCAACCTTCCGCGCCAAGTACCGCAAGACGCCCCTCTTCCGGGCCCACAGAGAAGGCATGGCCCGCAACGCTTGCGTCGTCATCGCCAATACACGGCAACGCGAACACCTCCCGGCACTGGCCGACACCCTGCGGCGCGACCCGTCACCCATGGTCAGGGGACACGCCGCGTGGGCACTCGGGGAGCTCGGAGAAAGCGAGCTCCTTCGTGACGCCCATGCAGCCGAGACCGACGCCAGCGTGCTCGAGGAAATATCCCGAGCCCTAGCCGAGCCGACGGACCGCCAGCCCCAAGAGCAGGAAGAGGGAGAACGGAGCTAGAGCCCCGTCGCCCGAAGGGCTCACCTGAGTCGCTCGGCAACAGCCACGGGACGCCTCGTTCTTCGTCTTAGGAAGGGCGTCGTTGAGCTCGGCCACGGGATCGGCTGGAGCATCGGCTGGAGCATCGGCCTCAACGAGCTCTGGGGCCTGCTCGTCCACACCCTCGGGGGCCGGCTCGTCCACGACCTCCTCGCC
>PFUG01000392.1:611-3784 GCA_002789955.1 Deltaproteobacteria bacterium CG_4_9_14_3_um_filter_63_12
TAGGCGTGGATCGGAGCGCTCGTCCCTTCGCTGGTGGTCCACACACTCTGACCATCGGCGCCATAGGCCACCGCCTCCCCCTGCTGCTCCTCTTGGACCCGGACGTCCTCTGACTCGCGCGCAAAGGCTGCGCCGACGTCGCCGTCCGCGCCGACCGCAAACTCGTGCAGATGGACGTAGGTGCGCACCACGAAGCGCTGACCGTCCGGCGAGAAATCCGCCCCAGTGGTCGACTGCTCGACCAAGGGGATGTTGCCCAAGGTCTGTTCAGAGAGCCGCTCGAGCACGACCGGAGCGCCCGCCACGAAGGACGGGAAGCGGTAGAGTCCACTCGCGCCGCTCAGCACCTTGCTCACCAAGAACACGTCGCCGGTCAACGGATGCGACATTATCGACTCGCAGTCCCAGGAACCGTCTGGATACGAGAAGGGAAAGACCTCGACCCCGCTCAACGTGCCGGCGACGGGGCTCGCGACCGCGAGGTCGACGCTGGGCTCGCGCACTCTCAGCACGGCGAGGTCGGTGCGGTTGTTGTCGTTGTTGCCGGTGTCCGCGATGAGAATGCACTCCATCGCGCCGTCTTCGCAGCGGGCAAGACCGATATCCTCCCAGTCGATGGCGACGGTGCCGTCCAAGGTCCAAACGCCCAGCGCGCGCCCGTCGACCGTCGACGCGAACAATCGTGCCGTGTCCCCTGAGTCGTTGTGGGTCCAGATTACGCCCGGGTTCTTGCGGCTCACCACGAGCCCGCTGGACTCGAGCATCTCAGGATCCTGAAAGTGCCCCAAGGTGTCGGCGCTCGCACGGAACTCGAGGCAGCGCTCTTGCGCCAGGCCTTCGCTGCTGGTGCCCACAAGAACCCAGAAAAAGAGCCCGAACAGCACGGTTCGCGCTGGGAGATCGCGGGTCATGTCCGTCCTTTGGATTCTATCCAGCAAGCGTCTGGACCTCACATCTCTTCGAGGGTCTCGATCCCCAACAGGTCTAGCCCTATCGCGAGGACGACACCGAGCGCCTCGACGAGCTGGATACGGGCTTTTCTCAATGTGGGATCGTCGCAGCTGATGATGGGGTGCCCCTTCTTGTCCGTAAAAATGAACGCGAACGATTTGCAGAGATTGAAGAGATACTCGGCGATGCGCGACGGATCACGGCTCTCGCCGGCCCAGCGCACCGCTTCATGAAAGGCCATGAGCTCCTTGACGACGCGCTTCTCTTCTTCGGTTCGCAGCATGGCCAAGGCCGCGAAGTCGCGCTGGGAGTCGTCCCAGCCCGACTTCCTCAACAGCGAGCGAGTCCGCGCGTAGGCGTAGAGACAGTACGCGCCGGTCCGGCCCGCGAAATCCAGGGATTTCTCTGGGTCGAAGACCATCGTGCTCGCCGGGCTGACGTCCAGCAGATAGTATTTTAGCGCAGCCTGGCCGATGGCCTCGGCGCGGCGGCCGATCTCCACCTCGTCGATGCCCGTGTAATGCTCGAGCACGAGCTTGGCTTCGATCTCTTTGCGCGCCAACTGTTTCATCTCGTCGAGGAGCTCGTCGGCGTCGACCGCAGTCCCCTCGCGGCTCTTCATCTTCCCCATGCCCCGAGGCAGCGTCACCATCCCGTAAGAGAGGTGCTCGAAGCGGCCCTCGAGCTCCTTCTCCAGCGCACCGAGCACGCCGAAGAGAACCTTGAAGTGGTAGTCCTGCTCGTTGGCGACGACGTAGATCATGCGCTCGTAGCCGAGCTCTGCGTGGCGCATCAGCGCGGTGCCCAGGTCCTGCGTGATGTAGACGCTGGTCCCGTCGCTGCGCTGCACGACCTTCGTGCCGGGAAGGCCGATGCTCTCGGTGTCGAAGAACACCGCGCCGGTCTCGTCCTTGTAGAAGACGCCGCGCTCCAGCCCCTGTTGCACCAGCTCCTTGCCCAGCGTGTAGGTCTGGCTCTCGTAGTAGACCTTGTCGAAACGGACCCCGAGTCGCGCATAGGTCTGATTGAACCCCTCCAAGACCCAGCCATTGAGCTGGCTCCAGAGCGCCCGGATCGACGGCTCGTTCGCTTCCCAGCCCACGAGCAAGGCGCGGGCTTGGGTCCCCAGCGGGCTCACCGCATTGAAGTACTCGTCGCGATAGCCCGAAACGAACTGGGCGCGAGGCTCCTGCGGGGCTCGCCCGGGCTTCTTCTTGGCGTCGACCGCGGGCTCCACGTCCTTGGTCGCGCGCCACTTCTCGTAGCCCTCGACCGCCTTGCGCCCCTCCGGCGTTTGGCTCCAATTCGCAAAGGCCGCGTCGCCGTCGGCGCTCTGCTGCCAGAGGTCGTACTCTTCGCGGAATCGCTTCTCGAACATCACGTAAAAATCACCGACCAGGTGGTCGCCTTTCTGTCCGAGACTCTCGGGCGAGCAGCCGTCGCCCCAGAGTTGGTAGGCGAGCATGGATTTGCATATGTGGATTCCCCGGTCGTTGACCAGGTTCACGCGGGTGACCCGATGGCCCCAATGGGCGAGGCAGCGGGAGACCGACTCTCCCAAGACATTGTTGCGCACATGGCCCAGGTGTTGGGGCTTATTCGTATTGGGAGCCGAGAACTCGATGACGACATGCTGCGGCTCGACTTGGGCGCCACCGAAGGCCGCACCGCGCTCAATGGCTTCGCGCACGACCACCTGCGCCAAACTCGAGAGGCGGTAGGTGAGATTGAGGTATGGGCCGGCCGAGCCGACGGCCTCGAGCCACGCGTTCGGCTGGATCTGTGCGGCGAGTCGCGCGGCGATGGCGGCTGGGTTGTTGCGCGCCTTGTCGTCGAGTGCCGCGAGCTTGCCACGGAAGACGAAGCAGGGCAGGGCGAGGTCGCCCATCTGCGGGTTGGGCGTGGGGCCGAAGTTCAGCGTGCTAGGACCTTCGAGATCGTGGCCGCCGAGTGCCAACAGCGCGTCCCACACCGTGGAGCGAATGGCGCTCGAATAGTCTTGGATGCTCTCTGAAACCTCGTTCATCGCTTACTCCTCGCCCTTCCTGGCGCGCCACCGAACTCTAGCCGAACTCTAGCCGAACTCTAATGGCCGTGGCTCTTTTTCGGGAGGCAGGGCTCTACCCTGACCCGCCGGGGGACGCTGTCCCCCGGACCCCATTTGGCTTTCTTCTTTCTTGTGGTCAACAAAGGTCCCTGTCTTTTCCTTGTCTGAAGGCACA